>NZ_CP096022.1 GCF_023115355.1 Halocatena salina | reverse complement strand
GTTCGTACCGTTATAATTGTTCGTCAGACAATGATCGGTATGACTGTTATGACCGATATGGCTGGTCTGATCGGTATGACTGTTATGATCGATATGATTGGATGGTGCATTATGATTGGTATGGGTGGTACTACCTGTAGTAATACATCTCGGCCGCGGGTAGCAACTGCGTTGAACGGACTCTCCAGACCACAGTGGTTCGGGCGTCCCGAAGCGACGTTCGATCTGCCGAGTCGTGTCCACTGTGTCCGACCAGATCACTACTGGGAGCGAAACCATCTTTCCGCTCGGACAGATGGCCGTTGCTAGAATCGCCCTTAACATATGTCGTATCACTACGAACGGTGCGATTGTGATGATTACTGTGACTGGTATGATCGAGACTACTGCTCGGAATAGTATTCTCGGTATTATCGATCTTACTGAAATCCTCGATAGGCTTTATGTTCGGTGATACGCAGAATGTGCTACACACGACCGCCGTTCGATTTCTGCGGCAATCTCTGGGCAGTAGGCCAGTTCTACATCAACACTGTCCTTCATAAGAGCGATAGTCCTATTACAATCACTACGTCTCTACCGCTACGTTCCTTCGAAGCGGTATGATCAATACCACCGATATACGGGGTATTCCCATTAATAACGGTACTACCTCTCCGAATGGTTGTACCGATACTACTGTTCTCCTCGTTTTCCGGGCTTTGTCGTATACTACGACCGATAATACTGTTACTATCGTTAGGACTGTTATGAGCTAACTCACCGTTTCAAGGAGAATCGCTGATAGTTACTGCCATTTAGATACGTACGATCCTAGCGTTATGACCAATAGTAGCGATAGAATCGTTAGTAATAGTATGATTCAAATATCCGATATGAGGTGTAATACTGTTAATATTCTACTACCTTCGTAGTATTTCCCGATCGATCCACTGTACCAGTACTTACAGTATTATCGGTATGAATAGTATGTGCGTTCATACTGTATCTATCGGTCGTTGTCTTCTTCTCGATAATAACGCTATTACCTATCCAAATGATATCATTTCGATTCCAAATTCGGCTGAGAAACACCAATCTTCGTTGTAATTATTCCGTTTATCACATCTCCTTCGTAACATGAATATCCCTACTACCATTACAATCGGTATAACCACTACTCCCGTTCATAATGGTATTACCGTCATACAGATACGAGGAGAAAGAACATAAGTGAACTCGTAAATTGAATCTGACGTGATTGGCCATAGCCATCGACCGATCGCTCTTCGGATATTTGTTAATCGGAATTCTCGCACATCTACCTGTATAGTATTGATGTCGACGGGTCCGATCCGGTGAGTACGGGGATGACTTCTCTCGGAACAAGTGCGGAAGGTCCCCCTTCCCAAGCCGCCGATTGCAATCAGCGCCCATCGTTACTCCCGAATTCTCACTGAAACAGCGCAGTGGATCGGATAACGCTGATTGGCATCGCCAAAACTTTGGTTTTGGCTAGCAGCCGGACGTAGTCCGGTGACACCACCAGAACGCTATGCGTTCTGCTAGCAGCTAGGGGACACCGTTCCGTGATGGCTGCCTGAGAGGGAACGATCCGTTCACGAACCTTAAACCGTCCCAACCCAGCGCAACCGATGCGTGGGGATCCCACGATTTTGGTCATGGGAGGTGTCAAGGACGTCCTCCGTCCGTTTGGTGCTGGTTGGGGTAGTGTGATGAATCTCCATAGAGTCACACAGTAACGTGCTTGATTGTCAACCGGTGTGTCTAAGTAGGTTGACCGATGGTTGCATACCGATGACGAAACAGAGTGGAGAACAAACCGAGGATGGGAGAACGGACGCGAGAGAGACCGATGTAGAACTCGTTGGCGACGAGATAACGATCAATGTTGCTCGCGCCGCGTTGTTCGCGGCACTGATCGGCGCGTTCTCGTATGTGAGCTTTCCGAATCCAGTTTCTCCAACGCCTGTCACGTTACAGGTGCTTGGAGTGTTCCTAGCCGGTATATTTCTGGGTCCGATCTGGGGTGGAACTGCGTGTGTGCTGTATCTCGTTGCTGGCGTACTCGGCGCACCGGTGTTCGCTGGAGGGGCAGCAGGGTTCGGCGTACTTCTGGGTCCAACTGCAGGCTATCTCTGGTCGATGCCGCTGGCAGCGTTCGCCGTCGGTGTGATCGTTCACGAGGGATTCGCTCCTTCCGAGCCGAGAGCGAGCAGTCCGATTCGGCTCGTGGGTGCGATGGTCGTGGGGACAGTACTCATCTACGCCGCTGGCGTCGTCGGCATGATGCTTACGCTTGATCTCGGTCGCTCCGAAGCGTTCCTCACGGGAGCAGTCGCGTTAGTACCGGCTGAAACGTTGAAAATCGCGGCTGCAGTCGGAATCGTTCGAAGCGACGCGATAACTGCGTCGTGATCGTCAGAATGATCGAAATCAACAACCTCACGTTTCGATACGAACGTCGGTCTGGCGACAGCGGAGAACGATCTGTCCTTGACGACGTCTCGCTCACCATCGACGACGGTTCATTCGTCGTGCTTGCAGGCCCGAACGGATCGGGAAAAACGACGCTTGTCCGCCATTTCAACGGACTTCTCGATTCTGATGAGGGATGGATAGCGGTGAACGGCCAGCGAGTTGGTGAGGACGTCGTAGCCGCACGAACAGCGGTAGCTATGACGTTCCAAGATCCACGAGACGGATTCGTCGCTGCTACTGTAGCGGAAGATGTCGCGTTCGGTCCCGTCAATCTCGGATTGGAACGGGAACAAATCGATCAGCGGGTACAGGAAGCACTCGTAGCGGTCCAAATGGATGGTTTCGAACAAAAGCGCATCGACCGGCTTTCGGGAGGCGAACAGGCACGGGTTGCGATCGCTGGCGCGTTGGCCATGCGACCGGACCATCTCGTGCTCGATGAACCTTTCGTTGGACTTGACGAACCGGCTCGCCAGTCGGTACTCGAACGACTCAGGGCGCTTTCGGCTGAGGGAATGAGTATCATCGTCGTCACTCACGACCTCCGAGAACTCCTTGATCTCGCCGATCGGTTGGTAGTCATGTCCGAGGGTCAGATCGTTCTTGATGGATCGCCGGAAACGGTGCTCGACCGTCTGTCCGAACGAGAGGTGTCCGTACCGTGTTGACCTACGAACCCGGATCGTCGATCGCCCACAGCCTCGATCCACGAGCGAAACTCGCGGTACAGATCGGGATCGCACTCGCAGCATTTTCCCACACGACGCCGCGTGGACTTTCGATTTTAACGGTGCTCACGGGGTGCATTCTTGCATCTGCGACCCTGTCGCCGCTCAATGTCCTCCATGATGTCCGCTATGCCCTTCCGTTTCTGATCGCTGGACCGTTGCTCTCGATGGTCGTTTTCCGACCGCCGTGGCTCGTACCCACGGCGGCGATCGAACCTGCACTTGCGAGTTACCGCGTTTTGCTCGTGTTGTTCGTCAGCGCCGCGTACGTTCGGACGACCCCGATTCGAGAATCACGAGCGGCGATTCAGCTCGTTGTGCCCGGCCGAGTCGGTCGTCTCCTCGGTGTTGGCGTAGCGCTCGTTTTTCGGTTCCTACCAGTATTGATTGCTGACCTTTCCCGTGCGCGAGTAGCGATGCAAGCGCGACTTGGCACCGAACGTCGTCTTACCGACCGGATGCGACTCGTCGCAACTACAGGGGTTCGACGGGCGTTCGGACGCGCCGACCGGTTGGGAATGGCACTCCGTGCACGGTGCTTCGCGTGGAATCCGACGCTTCCACTGCTGGAACTATCCCCTCGAGACGTTCCTTCAGTGCTCTTGGCTGTCGCACTCGTAACGTGGTCGTTCGTTTGATGTTTTATATCGTCCTGTTCTACACTACGAAACACTAAGCGATGGGTTGCAAGTGGTAACTGACACCTCTATGGGACTCTCCGAAATGCGGTTCCTGCCCTGTGAGCGGTCACTTCGTCACTGTCTGAGTCTCCGATAAAGAGGGTTCGTTCTGGGGTTGTTCCCAGTTCGTCGATGACAGCAAGTAAGGGCTCTGGATGTGGTTTCCGTTCGGTAACTGAGTCGCGGCCCACAATCGCTCCGATGTTTTTAGAGATGCCGTGTACATCTAGTGCATCGCGGCAGGCTGCTTCACAATTGAGAGAGCAGATACCGACTGGGACGGTTGATTCAACGAGTTCGTCCATAACTGGCAGTCGCTCTGACTGGCGTGCACCGTCACGTTCTGCCGAAGCTAAGTGTGGCTCGATTGCTTCTGTAGCACCAATTTCGTCCGCGATAGGCAAGAATTCTAATGCATCGTTAGCGTCCGTCTCTCCTCCGTATTGTCGAATTATCGGTCTAATCTGTTCCGCTGTTTCCTCCCAATCGACCGCGAGTCGAACTAAGGTCCCATCAAGGTCATAAACGACGGCGTCGAGAGACATTTAATAATTTCTTAGAGAACTCCATAGATATGTAGTATAATTCATAACATTTTTATATTCTAGATATGTTGGTGTTTTCATTTCTGTTGGCAGTAGAAAATGGTATAGAATATGAATATATCCGTTATAAGACGAAGTAGTAGTCGAGGATGTACCCGTTATGAAACTGTACTAACGCCACTCTTGCTTTGACCTCTCCGCACACCCTATAACCTAAATCCTATGATGTTAATATAATATGATATACATTATATCTATAGGATAAATATGTTATTGATAGTTATTTATGGCACAGCTGAGCGATCGATTGGCTGTGCATTCGGGTGGTCATCGATCCTATGGTTACTGGACCACGTCCTCGAATCCACGCTTCTCCAACGCCGATGTCGTCTCATGAACTTCGTGACGGTTCGTCGTCAGCTCATCGACGACATCGATCGGGTATCCGATTCGTTCCGCCAACGTGAGCAGTTCCTCGTAACAGCGGCTCTCCATTCGTTTAGCTGCCAAGGCGATTTCGAGATCGAAGAGATCGGTCCGACCGCTGTTCGTGGTGGCGAATTGATTCTCCCGAGCTTTGAGAAGGCCATCGAGTGTGTAATTCTGCGTCTCCGTGGGCTGAAGACCGATTCCTTCGAACACCGTTTCGAGACGATCGACGTGGTTTCGCGTTCGATCGTGTTGTTCCGTGAACGCCTCACCGAGTTCGTCGTTTGACGCATCCGTCGCCAATTCCTCAAACAGAGCTGCTATCGTTCGTTCGATGTAGAAAAGATTTCGAAGTTGACATACGAACATATCTTCAAGCGTCTCGATGTTTCCGCCTGATTGCGCGAGCGACGATCGGTTAGCGGGATCAACTGGACTCGTCTCGAGTAACGTCTCGATCGACTCCTTCCCGGCTAACGATTCGAGATCGTCGAGCATCTCTTGTTCTTCCTCGGCGTTTTGCGCGATCTTCTCGACGATTCCTTCCACCTTATTCTCGTTTTCGAGGCGTTCAGCGAGCATTAACACTGGTTCATAAGCCGACCGCTCGATCTCTTCGAGCTTCTTCGACGCGTCGAGAAAGTACAACGGTCTGAGTTTATCGTTTAAAATGACGTTATTGAACTGTTCTTTGTCGGCGATCCAACCGTCGAGACTGGGTGCGTGTCGAACACTCGGTTGCTCGTCGATCGTGTCGAAGACCGCTTCGAGACGGTCGATGTGTGACCGTGTTTCATCACGGTGTGCTTCGACACGATGTTGTAGTTCCTTTCGACAGTTTGTCTCTCCGAGATCGTCCAACGTATCGATCGAAACGTCAGTTGCTAGCACATCGAGGGCAGCGACCAGTTCTTGTTCGAGATAATACAGCCGTTGTAGTCCGGTCGTGAACGCGTCATGAGTAGTGTCTGTCATTAGCTATCACTGATCCGCTCAGAATGACTGAACCGGGCGGTCGAACGTTTCGGTTCGCTCGTCACCGCGATCGCTGTATCGCGGGCGTCCGACGGCGTCCCGCCGGACCCCGTTGAGAATCGCTAACTCCAAGGTATCGCGAGATGTGTAAGTCTCATGACCCGATCGTTCGAGGATCGCCCGAAGCGGGTCGGAGCCACGGGGATACTCGATTTCGACATCGCCGAATTCCTTGAGAACGTCTTCCGTGGTCGTCGGGAACATCGTGTTTTCGAACAGGTCGCTGACATCTCGCATCTCGAGCGATCGAATCGTCCCTGTGTCTTGGTCACTGTGCTCCATACATCGACACTACTGCAATAAGCGAGAAAAAATAATAGCTTGTATTTTCTGCTATCGAACGCTTTCTCGGCACTGACATGGTGTGCTGACCGTTTTTCGCACTTCTTATCGGACGCTCCCTTGGATGTGTTTGTCTTCTCGGTCGCCGAGCGATCGAAGGTGAGTACTCGATTGTCAGCGGTCATCATGGACTGTTGCCACCGACGTTATCCCGATCCCACCAGTAATCGCCGGCCGGGGAAATATATTGCTTGATCGAGATTGAATGGTATGGTTACTGGCGACATTCCCTCGAACGCCTCCCCTCAGCAACAGGCCGCGCTACGGCGTACTCGATCGGTCGCGCGGATTCTTGACCAGTCAGTTCGGGTTCCCGGAACGAACTTCCGGTTCGGTCTCGATCCCATCGTAGGGATCCTTCCTGTTTCTGGTGACACCGCTACAGCGGTTCTCTCCCTCTATATCGTGTTTGAAGCGGCGCGATCCGGCGTTCCGCCTAAAACGTTGGCCATGATGTGTCTCAATATCGTTATCGATGTCGTCGGGGGGTCGATCCCGATCCTTGGAACAGTGTTCGACGCTACTTGGAAGGCCAACGTTCGAAACGTCGCCTTGTTTGAAGAACAGATCGAAAAGGGCGAGTAACACGTGTCTCTTCGGCCTTGCTATTACAGGCATACGTTTGTAACGTACCAGTTCGACGGTTGTCACGATCCCGATTCGAATGACAACCGAGTGGATTGGGCTATCGTTCGGTCGATTCGTCCGTGATTTCTATGTCAGTACCAACGTCTGGGTTCCAGGTTTCGGTTGCTTTGCTTCCAAGCCCCGGTAGGTAGTCCTGGAAGCCTCCCTTTTGTGCTGTGGCGGTGATCTCGGTCGCCATCCGTTCGAGTTCGTTTCTGTTTGTGAGAGTGCGTATCTGGTTGGCAACGGCATCAGGGTCGCCGTACTCGATGAACGCTTCCACTGCTGCTTCTCCGAGCTTGTCACCGACGACGTTTCCGACAGTCGTCTCGATAACCCGCCCCAATGGCAGATAACTCGTCAGCTCCTTTGCGATCTCCCGCCCGAGGAGTCGACCGATGACTTTCCCGACCTCCTCGGAATCGACGCTCTCGTCGTCTAGCCCTTCGATCTCCCCGTCCAGTAGCTCTTCGACGTCGATGGCTTCGAGCAGGCTGTGGACGGCCTCGGCTGTGAAGTACGTTTCCAATCCTCTTGCTACAGCCTCACGAACGTCGTCCGGAATTGGCTCTCGATCCATCACCGAACCTATCGGCCGAGAGTTAATAAAGATAGCCTCGACCGTGGCCCTTACCGAACGATGACGTTCCGGAGCCGTGTGGTCCATGATCATCTTTTTTGTCCCTCTGCCAGTAGTGGATATATGCCCTTGAACCTCTCACACGTACTGTTGACTGTGGGTGTCGTTGTTGCGCTTGCGTTCTCCGGTTGTCTCACGGTCGATCCGTCGCTCAGGGCAGATACGAGCGAGTCGTCCGTGTTCAAAACCCTCTCAACTGACGAACCGTGGGCCGGTCACTACGTTCGTGCTATCGCAGCCCTCCGGTCAACATCCGCGGCCAAAAACGTCACGTTGATCACTGTGATCCGGGCAAATGGACGGGAGTACGATGCGGTCGATGTCGGGACCGGACAGACGACTGTCGCCCTCTGGGTACCCGCTGCTCAGAATTCGACGCTCGTTGCGAGCGATAGCGTCAATTCGACGACGCTCGACACGCTAAACGTTAGCAGCGATGGACGATACATCGTTTGAAGGTTCAAGTAGACGGGATCGATGCTGTTCCTGCTGATCAACGCGCAGGACGGGGATTTTTACTGCTATCGAATGTTGATGCTGTATGGGACGATATCAGACATCTACGCGTTGGGAGTACGAAACCATTCGGCCGCCAAGAGGATCCACTAGAAAGGAAGCTACGGACCCAGAAGCCGTGCTGAACGAGCGTGCTGCCAACGGATGGCGATTCGTCGACACTATCGACTACACCGGTGGTGGGACCAAATATCTCGTGTTTGAGCGGCCCATCCAGTCGGATACCGACAGCTCCGACGAGGCGATGTCATGAGTTCCGAAATCGACGAGTCTTCGGTTGATACAGATGTCGATGTCAGCACGGCGAACACCATGCGCGAACGCGCTGGTGAAAACCGATTCAAGCTCTGGCTGTTGTTACGTGCCGACCGTCTCCTCGTCACGGGCGTCTTAGCGTTGGCAGTTTTCGTCATCTTCGTCATGGTTGTGACGATCCTTCCTCCACCTCTGATTCCCAAACTCAGTGCTCAGGATACGATTGGAACGATGTTTTCGACGATGATCAGTGCGGTTATTACCGGTACCACGCTCGTCGTCACCATCGGACAACTCGTGCTCTCTCAGGAGAACGGTCCACTCGGCGATCAACGCGCGCGGATGGAGGATTCGATGGACTTTCGAGACTACACGGAGGAACTGGTCGGCTCTCCCAGTCCTGCCGATCCATCGGCGTTCCTCCGAAGTCTTGTAGACGTTTCACAAGACCGTGCGGAGGCAGTGCGCGACGGTCTCGAAGATATCGACAGCGATCAACTCCAGTGGGAGGTCAACGAATTTACCGGCAGTCTCATCGGCAACTCCGAGATCGTACGCGAGCAACTCGACGGTGCGGAGTTCGGTTCGTTCGATGTCTTGTTTGCAGCCTTGAATTACAACTATGGATGGAAGATCTTCCAAGTTGAGCGGATCCTCAACGACCACGAGGAGGATCTCGGACAGCCCGAAAACGATCTTCTCAACGAATTGAAGGTGGCACTGACGATGTTCGGCCCGGCACGCGAACACATAAAGACGCTGTACTTCGAGTGGGCACTCGTTACGCTCTCACAGATGATACTCTATGCGTCGATTCCAGCGCTCCTCATTTCGGGTATCATGCTCACCGCCGTCGATGCCGGGACGCTCCCCGGGAGTACTCTCGGTATCGAGAACATGACGTGGCTGATCGGTGCCGCCTTTACCGTGACACTGATACCGTTTTTGTTGTTTGCCTCGTACATCTCGCGTATCGTAACAGTCGCCAAGCGGACACTCGCGATCGAGCCGTTGATCCTCCGCGAGTCACAGCGATAACGACGTTCCGGAGGTGTTCGGATCTCATCGCGTTACCGATTGCTCGGATTACAGCAGATGAGACTCTCCCTCATGGTCTCAGCGAGGCGTGCAGCACTCCACTCTGAAGGCTAGCTATTCCGTGAGTACTCCGGTGGTGCGTTCCGAGAGTTCGAAGTAGAAGACTAGTTCGAGAGTATGTACAGACCGCTATAGAGTCGAACTCGCGGTCACAGAGCACGGTGTCGATCTGGAGGTGGCAGGGTGCGTCCAACGAGGATTCACTCGCGGTCGGTGTGACGATCTCGTACCCCCGTGTTATTGATCATGAGCACTTATCCGGCACTTTTGGCGGGTTGGGAGTGTTGTTCATCTGTCGAGGGAGTAATCCCCTCTCCTTCAGCTACGACCCATTCACCGGTTTCCCAGTTCATCCTCTCATCACCGAAATACAGATGAAAAGGAATCGAGATCGTCTATCCCATCGACTATTTGGACAACTTCTGTGGATTTTTCATCACGGTCTGTCAGCCATGTGCTGCGTTTTCAGACACTCCTAAGTCGTGGTGCAGGGAGTCCCTTGTAGTAGACACCCTTCTCTCGAAGTGTAGCCTCTGCTAGTGGTGTCTCCCCATCCCAATCGGGGAGATACGTGGGCACATCAGCAGCGAACACGACGATGACTGTCGCTGCGTCGGCTGGATAGTCGGGATTCGCGCCGGCAACGGTGCGACCGCCGTACGTAAGCCATTCAGAAGCAGGTGTCTCCGGCAATGCCACGACGACTACCGTGGGTGAGAGGCCCTCGTCACGAATCATAACCATCTCACCGATGGCGAACGGAGTGGTGGTCATAGTCGCCTACCGTAATATACGAGGTGGAGCGTGATAACTCATGCACCTCTAATAACAATTGAACAGTCTTAAAATATATAATTATAGGCAAGAGTATAGGAATTAAGTTGATTTTCGACGACTATTCCGTCATCGAAGGAGGTCAAGATTTCACCCGTACAGGTTCTCAGCTCATGAGGTGTCTGTCGCAGATCATTCGGCGTAGCCTAACGCCGAAAGACGCTCTTTGACAGTGTTTTCGGTGTCGTCCGCCTGATCGGACGGCTCGGTCGTAGGAGCCGATCGCACGATCGGCTTTCGTTCCGAGTACGGGGGAACGAACCACGGAACGGTGTTGAGCGATGGGAGTCGTATGTTAGTCGGATGGAAGTAGACCGGTATCGGGAACGGTGTCGCCCACTCGCCGATCGCGTTTCCGTGGTCGGCCGTAATCACCGTCTTCCCCGGCAGTTCTTTCGATAGAGGGATAGCTACGTCGAGTACCCGAATCAGATTATCCCGGTAGGCTTCCCAGAACACGCCCTCTTCGACCGTCCCTTGCCGCAACGCCTCCCAAGCGAATCCGAAATCCGCGTTCGGAGCCGTGTCTACAGGTTCTTTGCGCAGCATGTCTCGCAGTCCGCTTGTCACCCTGCTATCGACGTCGAGCTGTGTCTCTCCGATAAAGGGAACGTGAGGCTGCATGAAATGAACTATCAGTCGTTTGTTCGGGTACTCCTCGTGAACCGAGCGAGCGCGTTTCGAAAGGTCTTCCGGCAGAACGATTCCGTCTTCTTCGCTCCACGCATCGATCCACGCACGGTCGGTATGGTAAAACGATCCGTCGAGTACTCGTTTTTCGTGGGGGTTAGCAGTGACGTACACGGTATCGTTGTACGTCCGGCCACCGAAATTTTCGATCATAAATTCCGACGAGGAACTTCCCCGGGACCGGAATCGGGCCAGCTCACCCTCCAACGACCGCTTGGCGTGTATCTGTGTGAACAAGTCGTATCGACAGCCATCTAGGATGAGGAGATTGTCCCAATCAGCATCCATGACGTACTCACCGTCGTTACCATGGATCCGTTTCTGTACTGGTCCGAGTACCGAAGACAACAGCATCTGACGCCGCATGAAGGGGTTCGTGAGCATTCCCTTCAGCATCCCGAGTCTCTGTCGTAGTCCCATGAATGAATGTTTAATCACCAGACCAAAAGTCCACCGAACGCCGCAACCGACTGTGATTCGACGTCCAAGTCCATCAACATACACGATCGGATTGGAGACGTTCCGAACGAACGCTACTGCGCCAGCAGCGTCCGCTTTGGTAGAAATGTACAATCGGGAACTGTTATCCCAATCGTTATCCTTCACAACCTCTGACACCGTCTATGGAGTTCTCTGTAGTCGATCTCTCTCCGGTTCCTGCTGACGGCACTGCGGCTGATGCCTACGCGAACACCGTCGCAACTGCACGACAGGCCGAACGGCTCGGATACTCCCGGTTCTGGGTGGCCGAACACCATGGGATGGCAGACACCATCGCCGGAACGACACCGGAGGTACTACTCGGTCATCTCGCTGCCGAAACCGATGAGATCCGGATCGGATCCGGAGCGGTATTACTCAATCACTACAGTCCGTTCAAGGTCGCCGAAGAGTTCGCTGCGCTGGACGCGCTCGCCCCCGGCCGCATCGATGCGGGTCTCGGGCGCGCGAACGGCTCGCCTGCCGCTGACCGCGCCTTGGAGACCGATCGTCACGTCCGGAATCCGGACGAGGACCACGCCGAGAAGATCGAAGCCGTCGTCAATCACCTTTACGATGACTATCCCGATGAACACCCATACAGCGATCTCGAACTCCCTCGCTCGGATCAGGAGACACCCATGCCGTGGGTGCTGGGATCGAGTCCCTCTAGCGCGAAAATTGCCGGTGAACTCGGGTTACCGTACTGCTTTGCGGCGTTTATCCGCCCGCAGTTCGCCGTCCACTCGTTCGAAACGTATCGAGAGCAGTTCCAGCCGTCACGGTTGGCCGGTGGTGTCGACGAACCGAGCGGAATGATCGCGGTGAACGCGATCTGTGCGGACTCCGATCAGGCAGCAGCCCGACACCGGGCGGTAGCCGAGGCGTCGTACAAACGAATGCAACGAGGAAACGTCGGATCTAGGCCGTCGATTGAGCAAGCGCTCGACGAACTCGGTGGTGTTCCCGATCCGACACCGCCGACACTCGATGCCGATGAGTGGCCCCGTGCGATCTCGGGGAGTCCCGAGACGCTTGCCGGACTCTTAGAGCAACTTGCAGATCGTGTCGACGTCGATGAGGTGATGATACAACACATCGTCGCGGATCACGACGATGCGCTTCGTTCCCACGAACTGCTGGCCGACGGCGTTGGCCTCACGTGACAGTCGTCGCGATTCCGATCGGTGAACCGGGTTCCGTGTTCCGGGTTGATATCCGGATAGGACGGTCGATAGCCGGTTTGAACAGATTTTTCTGATGAACTCTCTTATAAACCAACATGGTCGGTAGTTCAGAAGCACTCGACGGTAGTGTAGCACTCGTGACCGGTGCGTCCTCGGGGATCGGTGAAGCAACTGTGAAAGCGCTCGCCGAGGAGGGCGCAAGCGTTGCTCTCGCCGCCCGTCGCGAACCACAGCTCCGGGATCTCGCTGACAGGATCGAAGCAGAGGGTGGAGACGCGCTCGTGGTTCCGACCGACGTCACCGACGAGAGCGACGTTCAGGAGATGATCGAGACGACGCACGAGGAGTTCGGACGGCTGGATATCCTCGTGAACAACGCCGGTGTGATGTTGCTCGAACCGGTCGAACACGCTGATACCGACAATTTCCAACAGATGGTCGAAGTGAACTTGCTGGGCCTGATGAACGCAACTCACGCCGCCTTACCGATCCTGCAAGAGCAAGGCCAGGGCCACATCGTGAACGTTTCGTCCGTTGCGGGTCGGCAGGCCAGTACGAACGCGAGCGGTTACAACGCTACCAAGTTCGGTGTCAACGGATTCACTGAGGCCCTCCGACAGGAGATCACTCAAGACGGTATTCGGACGACTCTCATCGAACCCGGCGTGGTCGACACCGAACTCCAAGAGCACATCCCGAATGAAAGCGCAAAGGAATCCATCGAGGAGTGGGTCGAATCGATGAACCCACTCACGAGCGAAGACATCGCGCGCTCGATTCAGTACGCTGTGACCCAACCCCAACACGTTAGCGTCAACGAGATTTTGATCCGTCCGACCCAACAGCAGTGATTATCATCTATTAATAAACATTTTATTAGAGATAGTTCCCGTTAGGTTCGTAGATAGATGGATCGTCGTCATACCGCTTGGCGATCTCCTCTAACGTTTTGAACGCAGCGTTTTCGTGTCCTTTCACATAATTGATGAAGTCTTCCAAATGTGTTATCATATGGGGAAGTCCATGGATGTCGGGGTGGATGGTGAACGTGTAGACGCCGGCCCCACGACGGTTGTAGAGATAATCGAACTGGCGCTTGTAATACTGTTCGTACATCATCTGTGGGTCCTTGTAACCGGCGTGGTAGATGGGCTGTTTGATGAACAACATCGGTGGAATGTCATCCCGATACCAACTGATGGGAATCTCGACCACGTCGGTCTCCTCGCCGTATTCGTACGGCGTCGTCCACGAACCGGGAGATTGATCGTAATCGATCTTCTCCCAGCTGTCGCCGATTCGCATATAGCCCGGTTCGAACTCCCGTTCCATGAGGCTGCTGTCGTAGAGAAAGTCGTACTTCTCGACGAGTTCGGGGGTGTTTTCGCTGAACTCCCACCAACTCGCTCGGTGACCAGCCGGCTTCTCGCCGGTCACCTCCTCGACGAGATCGATGGACAGTTGGAGGATCTCGTCTTCTTGTTCCCGGGAGAGATCCGTCGGATTCTCGTGTGAATAGCCGTGAACGCCGATCTCGTGACCAGCGTCGGCGACTGCTTGCACTTGTTCACGGAACGTTTCGATCGTGTGTCCCGGAACGTACCACGACGTGTCGATTCCCTCGTCCTCGAACAGTTGGAGCATTCGCGGGATCCCTTCGTTTCCGGCCGAGAGCCCCCGCGAGAGGTCCGCCGGTGAATCCGCACCACCATACGAACCGAGCCAGCCGGCGACACAGTCCGCGTCGACACCGATCGCTACGTCCACGTCACTCATTACTCATCACCATGGTATGGTCCTACACGACAGCTGATAGCGATAGTCTTTCTCGCAAATATTGCTTGTATCGATCACTGGAGATCCGTTTCGAACGCTTCTCGGAGCGCATCGAGATCGCGGTCACGTTCCGCGATGAGCAACATGAGTTTCAGACGCGCTTTGTAGGCTGGGAGATCACCTCCTTCGATGACGCCGTGTGAGCGCAGCGTTTCGCCGCCGCCGGGTGTTCCGTAGACGGGCTCGACGGCCCCTCCCAGACAGCGCGAGGTGATGACGACTGGAACGCCTACTTCGATGGCGTCAGCGATGGCGTCACCGAGTGTACTCGTCGTGTTGCCGAGACCGGTTCCCTCGACGACGACGCCGTCGACTCCCGCCTCGATGGCGTCGTTCACCTGCCGAGCACCGACACCGATCCCCGACTGCACTATGACGACGTCGGCCGACAGTGCGGTTGTCTCGACTGATGCCGACCGGCTTCCCGGTTCGCGGTGGATACGGACGGTCTCACGGGTGAACCGTGCGACCGGGCATTTATCTGGAGAGATGAACGTCGAAAGATCGCTCGTGTGGCGTTTCGTGACGTCGCGTGCGGCGTGTACCGCCTCGTCGAAAGCGACGTAGACACCATCCGAACTGCGAAACCGCTCGTGACTCGCCGCCCGAACGGCAGTAAGAAGATTGCTCGGACCGTCGGGACTCACCTCATCCGCACGGCGCTGTGCACCTGTGAATACGACCGGTGCGTTTCGCTGGAGTACGAGATCCATGTAGTAGGCGGACTCCTCCATGGTGTCCGTTCCGTGCGTGATGACAACGCCGTCAGCTCCCTCGTCGACGGCTGTGTGAGTGTACTCCGCTATTTTCATGAGTGATGCCCTGTCCATATCGAAGCTCGGCGTCTGTACCACTTCCACTACCTCAACGTCGGCGTACGATTCGATCTCCGGAACCGCTGCGACGAGTTCCGCTCCCCGTTTGCTCGGCGTTGCACCGTTCTCCCCGGGCGTGCTGGCGATCGTCCCACCGGTGCTCAGTACCGTGATCGAGGCTGGCATTGCGGATACAGTGACAGCCCCTGCCAATAGCCCTTCCGGGGGTGGTCGCCGAGAGTAAGCTATTCGGTTCGATGGGCCTGTCTTCTGTCCATGGCTGACCAGTACGAAGCGGTCGTGGTCGGTGGCGGTATCGTCGGTGCGTCGACCGCCTACCATCTCTCGCGAGCGGGTGTCGAGACGCTGTTGATCGACCGGCATGACGAGGGTCGGGCGACCGACGCCGGGGCTGGGATCCTCTCGCCTGCGACGAGTACTCGCTCTAATGTGTGGTTTGACTTCGCCGTCGACGCCGTCGCCTACTACGACGAATTGGTATCGAAACTCGAAACCGAACAGGACAGGCCTCATGGCTACGCCGAACGAGGGCTGTTGAGTGTCGCCATCGACGAGTCAGCGGACGAACGGTTTGCAAAGACGCTTTCGCGCCTCCGCGAGCGGGAAGCTTCGGGAGCGGTCTCCAGCGACTCGGTTCACGAACTCACTCCCTCGGCGGCCTGCGAGCGATTCCCACCGCTGACCGAACCTCGACGGGCGCTGTACTACGATAACGCGGCTCGTGTTGATGGCCAGCAGTTCGAGAGCGCGCTCCGTCGCGCGGGCAAGAACCACGGACTGGCCGTTTTGGACGCGAACGTCGAACGACTTCTCGTCGAGCACGAATCGATCACGGCTGTCATCGCCGACGGTGAGCGCATCCCAACCGAGGCAGCCGTCGTCGCGGGCGGCGCGTGGTCGACGGGGTTCGGTGACCAACTCGGCGTGGAGCTCCCGATCGAACCCCAGCGCGGCCAGATCGTCCACCTGAACCTCGCAGCGGACACCACAGACTGGCCGATCATCAGTCCGGTCGGCGACTACTATCTCGTGCCGTGGGATGACGGCCGCGTTGCCGTCGGAGCAACGCGGGAGAGCGCGGGATTCGCCCCTCACACGACCGTCGACGGACTTCGAGCGGTCTTCTCCGAGACCGTTCGAGTCGCGCCGGGACTCGCCGACGCGTCGCTCCGGGCGACGCGTGTCGGATTGCGGCCGCTGTCTCCGGATGGACTCCCGGTGCTTGGATCGGTCCCTAACGTCGAGGGGGCGTTCCTCGCGACCGGTCACGGTCCGACCGGTCTCCAACTCGGTCCTTACAGCGGCAAACTCGTCGCTACCGCGGTCCGTGGTTCGGAGCCCGAAGCCGATCTCACACCGTTTGCGGTCGACCGGTTCTAACGGTCCAATCGGGTTACTGACTCAGATAGCCGCCTTCGACGCCGAGGGCTTCTCCGGTCACGAAGGACGCATCGTCGTCACACAACCAGAGCACGGCGTTGGCAACTTCTGCTGGCGTTCCGAGTCGATTCATCGCGTGGCGCTGCTCGATCCCTTCTCGCATTTCAGGGTCGTTTATCCCCCCTTCCGTGAGAAGCGGGGTTTCGATGAAGCCAGGACACACAGCGTTCACGCGGACACCGGTCTCGCCGTTCTCGAGGGCGGCCGTCTTCGTCAGCCCGAGTACGCCGTGTTTCGCAGCGGCGTATCCTGAGGAGGTCTCGAACCCCACCTTTCCGAGAACTGATGAGTTGTTCACGATGACACCCCCGCTGTCTTGCTTTTGTAGCCGTCTGATCTCGGCTTGCATACAGTTAAACACACCGACGAGATTCACGTCGATGACGTGCTGCCACTCCGCCGCAGGATAGTCCGTGATCGGGGTCTGTTCACCGCCGATCCCAGCGTTGTTGAACGCGTAGTCGAGCCGACCGTACTCATCAACTGCAGCGTCCACCATCGCTTGCGTCTCGTCCGTATTTGTCACATCCGTTTCCACGAAGAGCGCCTCTCCGCCGTCGTCTGTGATCTCTGAGACCGTCTCTTCGCCACCCGTAACGTCGACATCGGCAACCACGACGCTTGTCCCACGATCCGCGAACTCCATCGCGGTCGTCCGTCCGATTCCTGAGCCACCGCCCGTGACGACTGCTACCGCCTGATCAAACGATACCATGTTGAAATTATTGACGGACGTCATCAAAAAGATACGGCGTACTCCGTACACGAACTGGTGGACGATTACGATATTTGTCCGTCCGATTTTGCTGGTCGCCTGTCTAGCCGGATCATGTCGTTGTTCAAAAATAAAATAGTATCACTTTGGGCTGTCCAACCTGTCTCAAAGCTTCTGATCGATGCTACTCGCTCTGGCGCGTGAATGACACTGATACCAAACAGAATATTTTTGTCAATTCGCTAGTTATATTTCAGTATGACATCCCTCCGTGGTTCCTTTCCGAGCCTCCTCCTCGCTGGATACTTCCTTTTGCTGCTCTTGTTTGGAACCGTTATAGTAAGCACTGGGAGCGACGTCGCGGCCAGAACGCTGCTCATACTCATTCCGTTTTCGGCCGTCATTATCGGCGTGACCACCGCCATTGGGACGGAATCAAACGTGGTACTTGGGTGCGCTGTGATTCTTACTCTCAGCGGGAGCGTCGCTACGATGCTCGCAGTTACTGGTGGCAACCCGTTCTCGAATCGGTTCGTAGACGCGGCCATAATCGGGAGTCTTGGTGGCATCAAATTCACTCACGCGCTCAACACCGTGGCTCAGGCCACTCACCGAGCAGCCAGCTGACTATCCTACTCTGGTGTTTCAACGTCGATTGCTCTGGGGACTGAGGAAACACTAAGGGTAATCGTCTCGATCGGCTGTTATCGTTCCGAATCGGATGCTTCCGGTTGTTTTCGGTGGCGCTGTCGCTGGCGAGCATCCCACGCTTCGAAGAGACCGTACTCGGTCATCGTGTCCATGCCAGCGAGTGCTGCGCTGAGTTTGAGTCCGACGAGTGGGACATCGGCAACGGTGATGATCACGTCGGCCCGAACGATCGCTCCGTCTCGGAGGATGACGTCGATGAGATCGACGACGCCGTCCTCGGGTCGTTCTGGTTTCATATGTTGTCAGATTTAGCATCATTCGCTTCGATCGTTGGTGTGAACGTGTAGGGTGGCCATGGACCTGTATACCGTATCTCGACACCCGGGTCGGCTGCGACGTCGTCGAGTAGATCGTCGATGTCGTGCTGTCGGTCTTCGTGGACGAGAACCGCGAGCCGGGTTTCTCTCGTCATCTCGTCGTCGGTATCGGTTTCCATCTCCAGTGTCGTCCGTTCGTGACCGAGATCTTGAAGATCGTGCACCATCGGTTCGAGTTGTTCGATGAGGGCGGCCGTTCGATCAGCCCGTTGTTGGTGTTTTAACTCCTCTAGTCGTTGCTCGTACTGGCGTTCGAGGAGATGACTCGTCCCCGCAGAGGACTCGGTGATCCGTTCGTCGAGTTCGACCAATCGTTCGTCGTCGCGCAACGTCTCCTCGACGGTGTCGTCATCGCGTCGAACTTCGATACGGTATTCCCAACACCCAGCCATCTCGTCGAGACGTGACGCGAACGTCTCCCGTTCGCGGTCAAGCCACGTACGGACTCGCTCGTCGTCCCCTCGGAGGATCGTATCGAACTGAAACGGGATCGGTGTACCGAACCGGTCACCGGCGGCATCGATTACGTTTTGATGCTCCAATAGCCATTTTCGCACCACGTCCACATCGGCGGTGTCATAGAGCGTATCACACTCGTGCACCACGATACCGATCGTTTCTACACGCACCAGATAAACGCCCTCTCCGTCGACGCCGGTCGTCGAGAACCCGGATACTTCCGTTTCCGGAAGCTCTACGACGCAGTAAAGATATCGACCGGTTTCGAACGAGGGTTCAGTCATTTTCGATCGGTTCGTGGGTAGATCCCTGCTGTGGCGGCTCTTCGACCGATCTGATGGCGTCTACAACGAGACCGTCAAGTCGGTCGCGCAACTCCCCGACCGAGTCCTCGATCGCTTCTTCTTCTTTGATCGCCGCTATCTCCGCATCAAGGGCGGCGAACTGCGCACCGATCCGCTCGATCTCCTCTTCGGTGAGATCACCGGATTCCATGCGACGGATCGCCTCCCGTTCCATGGCTTCGATCAGCAGCTCGACGATCGTAAT
Source organism: Halocatena salina (assembly GCF_023115355.1). Classification (NCBI taxonomy): domain Archaea; kingdom Methanobacteriati; phylum Methanobacteriota; class Halobacteria; order Halobacteriales; family Natronomonadaceae; genus Halocatena; species Halocatena salina. The sequence goes on along the minus strand of NZ_CP096022.1, from coordinate 345,510 downwards.
CACGAGCGTCATCAGTCCATCGCGTGCGCTCTCTCCGTCGATATCAATCTGTGTCATCGGACCCTCCATCGTTCTCGGCATCGACTGTTGCTTTCTCGGTAATGCCGTCTTCGTCGGCTTGCTCGATCGCTATCCGTTCTGTGTCGTCCGTTTCGTCTGTGTCGTCCGCTTTGCGTTTCTCATCGGCTATCTCTTCCGTTCCTGCAGCTTCTGCGACCCGCTGCATATCCGTCCCCTCGGGGAACTCGAGTCCATACTCCGCGGCCGTATCGAAGGAGGCGATCGCGGCGCGGAGTTGTATTCCGAGCAACTCCGTGTCGCCGATCGAAACGGCGATATCAGCGTTGATGACGACACCTTTGTCCAATACGAGCTCTACTACATCTGCGAGACTGTCTCCGTTACGTGTCGGTTGTGCATTACTCATTGTTATCTCTGTGTGTCGAATCGGGAGCCGTAGATTCTGGGCGGGTTCGATACGGTCGAATGGCGCGTATCTCGGGGAACGGTCGAGAACTTCGTCTCGAACCGGGGATGTCCGTGGGAGGGCATCGTCGAGTAGGCAGTCGGGTTCCGAGATGATGGCTGTCCGATGTCGCCGGTCGTCTCGGTTACGTGTTCCGCCTGCTCGCGCAGCTCTGCGAGGTGATCATGTGTTTCGAGGATGCCCTCGCGGAACTCCTCAACCGCGTCGAGCAGCTTCGACTGCATCGCTGCCTGTTTCATCTGTCCCTCCGTTCCCGAAGCCATCCCAGCCGCGTCTCCGGCATCATCGATCGAATCGGTGATACCCATGTCGCCGTCGGTTCCCCCCACAGTCGTTTCGACCAGCCACCGCAGCACGTCGAACACGATCCAGTCGCTCCCGTCGTTTTCATCGACGAACTCGGTCACGGCCGTCTCGAATTCGTCTTTGTTCTGTTTTAGCTCTCTCACATCGATCGCATCGAGCAGTTCCTCGAACTCGATCAACTGCAACAGGGCACTGTATTTGACGGCTTTGCCCGCCTCTCCTTCGGCGATCGCAGTCGAGATTTCGCTCGCGTCGATCGCTTCGTCGATGTCGCCGTGGTCGATCGCATCGGACGCTTGCGTGAGATCGATCGTTTCGAGCAACTCGCTGGTTTCCTGAATGACGGCACGGAGATCTTCGATGTCGTTGCGGATCTCTTCTGCCGTTCCGTCGTTAACCGACGCGAGCAGCGATTCGACGCCCGTTTCAGCATCTTCTACCAGTTCGAGGGCGTTTTCCGGTGCGGGCTCGACATCGATACCGTCCGAACGTGTCTCGGAGTGCTCAGTACTCGCTTCCCCGACGACCTCGGACAGTCGTTCAACCGTTTCTTCCACGGAGTCGTTCGTATCGGACGTGAACGCGTTCATCGATCATCCTCCGTTTCGTTTCGTTGCTCCAGTTCCTCCATCAGCTGGTTGGCCAACGACTGGAGTTCTTCGGTCGACATCTCCCCGACATCCGTTCCGGATTCCTCGCTACCGTCCTCTGCCGTCTCCTCAGTCTCCCCGGTCTCGGTCTCTTCGTCGGTCTCGAACACACCTGACACCACGTCGGTGATCGACGATCGATCGAACCGCTCATCGAACGCGTGACCGAGCCGTTCTCCGGCCCGACGACCGACGATTTCGCCGAGTTGTCGTCCGACCATCTTACCGCTCGCATGTTTGTACACCTCTCGATCGATGTCAACCGTTTCGAGGAGCGCTCCCCCGTTCTTCTCGCTGGTTAGATTCTCTCGTAAGCGCGAGAGCTTTTGGACTGTTTCTTCTTTTTGACTCATGATTGTTGGGTATCAGATCGTTCTTCGCTCGAGTCCTCATCTTCGAGAGCAGCCAGTATCACATCCAACAGCACATTCACGGCGCCGAACACGGCATCGGAAAGCGAAGGCGATGGTAGCCGATCTTTGAGGTCGTCGCCGCTCGGCAGGCTGGGAAGCTCAATCAGCTCTCCACCGATCAGGTCAGGCAAACCGTCATCGAGCACTCCTGCCACGGTCGACAGCAAGTTTCCGAGGAGATTTTGTGGTCCCTGAACGGCTGTAACGTCGAGTACGAGCTGGTCGATATCGACCTCAAGACCGAGAAGATCGAGAAAGAGACCTTCGAGATCGAGATACAGTACTTGGGTTTCGGTGTCCTCAGTGTCCTCGCTTTCTTCCTCATCCCCTTTTTCCTCAGTCTCGGTGTTTTCGGTGTCCTCTCCTCCGTCCGTCAGCAGCGCATCCGAACACGCCTCGTTGTCAGCCGTCCTACCACGCGAAGGATTCACGGCGTTTTGCGCTCTCGGGATGATCGCTTCGATCATCGTTTTTCCTCCGTCGGTTGGAGCCGAAACTCGAGGACTCCATTGGTGAGAGTACTTGAATCGATTTCAAGGGACCGTTTGCCGAGTGAGATACGTTCCTCGATCGTTCCGTCGATTCCGAGCAGTAGTTCGTCCCCGGAGACCCCTGCCGACACACGGTCCGAATTGACTCCGGGAACATCTATCGTAACAAGCACGTCCTCACCGTCGTGCCGAACGGCAGTCGGTCGATTCGACGGGCTTGTAGCGTTCCGTGCACGGTTGGATCGCGGTTCGTACTCCGAAAGATTCCCGGTACTGATCGAGAACTCGTATCCCACATCCGTTTGGCCACGACTGGTCGATCCCTCCTCGTGATGTCGGCGTTCAGTGGCAACTATTTCGAGCAGTTCTCGGAGCGTCCGGATGATTCCGCCGCGTTCGGTGTCGTTATCGTGTGTCATTGTTTTACTTGGATCTTGTTGCTCAGTGTCTCGTGGGCCTGATTTGCGACATCGAGCTGGATCTGTAGCTCCTCCGACCGGCGTTCGTACTCCGTCCGGGACCGCTCTCCGAGTTCGAATAGGAGCCGGTTTTCTTTCATGTCGTTTCGAATCTCCTCTCGATCGTACAGTTCTTCGACAGCCATTGCCTGAATGACCGTGAGAATCGACGTAAACGGTTTGAGGAGAACGTCATCGAGTAGGAACATTATTGGGAACTGATCTCGATATCCACGAAGTTATACGGGGCCCACGGTCCCGTATACTGGACGGTCACAGAGTCACTGTATTCGTCGGTGATTCTGTCCACGGCGCTGTCGAACGATTCTCGCTCATTCCGATCGACGAGATACGAACGGTTGACGACGAGTCGGTCGCTAAAGAGATCGTTTCGTGCTTCCTGCTCACTCACGGCTGCGAGGCGTTCTGCAGTAGATTCGCGCACTGCCTCCCGATCGATGGTCGTGTCTTCGTCTACCACGATCTTCACCCCGAATTCGACCATCCCGTCCATCTCCTGTAGGGCATGGGTGAACGCCCGCCGCCCACCGCGCAGTACGTTCTTTAACGGCCGTTCGTTTTTGAACGTCATTCCGAACTGCATCGGAACCACGGTTCGTCCACCGTTCCAGAACATGATCGTTTGGAGGACCTCATCGTGGGAGCGGACGTTCTCGTCCGTCTCCTCGGGCTCCATGGTTGATATGTCCGATGTGATCGCCGAGAGCGTCCGGTGATCGACGGTGTAGGCCTGCGTTGCTTGTTCGACACCATCGATGTCGACTGTTAGCTCTTCGTTCTCGATCACTCCATAGGCGTACAGATACTCCCCACTCATTGGAATTCCCTCAATCACTGGTGGCGTCCGTTCCAACGGAACGGACTGCGCTTGGCCATCGCGCACTCGTGGACACACTTACCACCGTATATAATATCACGTCTTCCAGTGGATTTGTCTATTCGGCTTGCAGGGGCAGGCGAGAGACTAACACCGATGTGATCGGTAGATAGTACTGTAATGGCGAGTGAGCGTCCAAACACAGCTAGTCTCGTAGAGGTGCTTGATCGAGTGTTAGACAAAGGCATCGTTATCGACATCTGGGCCCGCGTATCGGTCGTCGGGATCGAGATCCTCACCATCGAGGCACGCATTGTCGTCGCGTCGATCGATACGTTCCTGCACTACACCAAGGAAATGTCCAAGATCGAGCAAGCCACCCAATCGGATGACATAGAGGACCTCGAGAACCTCGATATCGGGACTTCCCCGATGGTGGAACCCGATCCAGGAGCATAACACACTCGACGCACTGCCGATTCGACCGAGATGCGGCTGTAGTGTTGGCTCTCACACCGCTCTCCCTCGACCATCATGGCAGAACAAGACGTAAATCCGAACGCTTACACGGTGGATGAGCTATCGGACGAGGTCAAATCGATCGACGATCCCGAGACGCTCACGGAGATGTACGACGCCGAGACCGAACAGCAGGATCGCACAGGAGCCAAAGAGGCCATCGAAACCCGTCTCGAAGACCTAGACACTGAGGGGACAGACGATTCCATCACAAAAACCCGAGACGCGATCGAACGCAGTCTCGCATCGATCGAAGGATCCGAAGAGGCGAACGACGACGCAGACGAGGATGCGAGCGGTTCCATCGAAGAGAGTTCCATCAAGGAAATTCAAACGCACGTTCGTGATCAACTGCCAGAGCTGATCGATCGGCCGCTCGATTCGATCGTCGAGGTAGACCGGGATGAGGAGGGATGGCGTGTCATCGTCGAATTTATCGAGCGGCGTTCGATCCCGGATACACAGGATATCCTTGGTCGGTATGAGGTACGTCTCAGTGTGGACGGACAGATCCATAGCTACCGGCGTCGTAACCGTTATCGACGGGACGACACCACCCCGGTAGAGTAACGTTCCCACCGTTTTTTGCGAGTGATGATCGAGACCGACGGTCGCCACCGTGTCGAACCTGTCGATCACCCTCTCCGTTCGCCGCAAGCATCGCATACTCCGCCGTGGCAACCGAACCCTCCAACGACATGACGTCGGAGATGACCGCCTATGTGATCGAAGAGCACGGTGATCCGGATGTTTTCACTCGGACGACGACCAACGTTCCCGATCCTGCCCCGAACGAGATCCGTGTCGAGGTCGTGGCATCGAGTCTCAACCCCGTCGATTATAAGATTCGTCAAGGGGCTATCCCCGATTTCGCGCCGGACTTTCCCGCGACGCTTCACTGTGACGTTTCCGGCGTCGTCGACGCCGTCGGTGCGAACGTCACAGGATTCGAAACGGGAGATGAAGTGTACGGGATGCCTGGCGGGGCACGACGACAAGGTTCGCTCGCCGATTACGTCGTTGGCCACGCAGGAACGTTCGCCCACGCCCCGAAGACGATTCCGCTCGCGGATGCCGCGGCGGTACCGGTCGTCGCACTCACTGCTTGGGAGATGCTCACCGACAAGACGTCCCTCGACATCGGCGATGAGGTCCTCGTGTACGGCGCGGCTGGCGGCGTCGGTCACATCGGCGTCCAACTCGCTGACTGGTTCGGCGCAGACGTGACTGCAACGGCGAGCAGCGATGAAAAGCGCGCGTTTGCGACTGCCCTCGGTGCCGATGCAACCGTCGATTACACCACGACTGACGTCGAGACGTACGTCGAGGAACACGCCAGCGATGGCGGTTTCGACGTCGTCTTCGATCCGGTCGGTGACGACCACCTCCAAACGGCGTTCGAGGCTGTCAGTCCGTACGGGACCGTCGTGACGACCGAGTCGAGTTCGACACAGGATCTCTCGGCGATGCACCAGCGATCGCTCGAACTCGGAGTCGTCCTCGTCATCCTCCCCGTGTTGCTCGGTGAACGACAGACTCGGATCGGTGATGAACTCGCCGACATCGCGAGTCTCGTCGATGATGGCGCTATCGAACCCCACATCGACGAACGGTTCTCGTTCGCCGATGTCACTCAAGCCCATCAGTTGGGTGAGGACGGATCCTTCAGAGGAAAGCTCCTGCTACGCAACGAGTAGCACGACAGAATCGATAGCCTCCGTCTATATCTTCACCTTATCACCAGAACAACTTAAAGGACCATTTCCTGTCGGTGCCTGGCTCTCAAGATTTGCTTCCCCACCCGAAAGAAAGCCAGCCTCCGTCGGGGTGAAGGATTTCACCAGTCATGAAATGATTCTTCTCCGCGAGGAACGCCGCGCAGTTGGCGACCTCCTCGACGGTACCGAACCGCCCGAGTGGCGTTCGATCGATGACGTCCGCCTCGTCGAAGCCGATCTCGTCTTGGGCGTCGTCTACCATCTCGGTTCGGATGTAACCCGGTGCGATGGCGTTGACGTGAACGTCGTGTTCGGCCCATTCGACAGCCAAACAGCGGGTGAGATTGTTCACCCCGCCTTTCGAGGTGTTGTACGGTGTGCGACCGGTTTGACCCTGTTCTCCCATCATGCTAGAGATATTGATGATACTCCCGCCAGAGTCCTGTTCTATCATCTGTACGCCGGCTGCCTTTGCCCCGACGAACGTACCTGTAAGATTCACATCGATAACGCGCTGCCAATCGTCTACCGACATCTCTTCTACAGGGCCACGAACGTTTATCCCGGCGTTGTTCACCCACACGTCCACAGAGCCAAACTCGGAGACGGTTCCTTCCACGAGCGCCTGTATGGCGTCCACGTCCGTTACGTCCGCTTCGATCGGGGTGACAGTACTAGTACCAGTCTCGGTAGTGATCTCTTCTGCAGCGTCGTTCGCCCGCTCTTGAGAACGGGAATTGACGACGACGTTCGCACCCCGAGCTGCGAACTCCTGTGCGATTCCGAATCCAATACCGCTGCTCGATCCTGTCACCACGGCCGTTTGGTCGTCCAATGAACTAGACACACTCGATGATTTTCGCGCTGCCCGTTGACGATTTCGAAACGTTCGTCGATCGCAGGCCAGCCCAGCGAGACGCAAAGAAACTGCCCCGTTGTTCACTGCACCGCGGAACTCGATGCACTGTTCAAGAAATAGACGGCGACGCTTCCGAGTGCGAGGTCAAGCACCGCTAAGATCCCGAGTGCGGGAACGAGTGTGTTCCACATGCCGCCAAAGCCAGTCACCTCAATGACGGTCATGACATCCCGACCGAACATCAGGGCACGCGCGGCGTCGACGCCGTACGTGATCGGGTTGAGGGTGGCAACCGTTTGGACCCAGCTGGGAAGCACTTCGATCGGGAGGAATGCACTTGAGAGAAACAGCATCGGGAACTGCAGTACGTTCACTGCGATGATGGTCGACTCCTGATCACGAGTGAGGAGCGCCACCACGTTCGAGATCGCGGTGAACCAGATCGAAAACAGAATGGCGACGAGCACGATTCCGAACGCACCGAGTACGCCCGTCTTCACATACTCCTCCAGCGACGCGCCCGTATCCAGAGTGAGGAGCACGTAGCCGAGCAAGAGGATGATGGTGACTTGCACGACGATCCTGATAACCTCCGAGAGGGACTTTCCGAGAAACACCGCGCCGCGGTGGAGCGGCGAAACGAGCAGTTTTTCGAACATGCCGCTCTCGATGTCCTCGACCTGACCGATCCCCGATGTCGTCGCAGCGATCATCGCCGTCTGAATCACGATCGCTGGCACCAGATACGTGATGTAGCTCGCCTCTGTACCGAGACTCTGGCTGATCGTTCCTTCCATGATTCCGCCAAACACCTCTGTGAACAACACGAGGAAAACGAGCGGGTTCAACAGCGAGGACGTCACCACGAACGGGTTCCGAACGGTCTTCCTCAACCACCGTTTCAGGACGATCCACGTGTCCCGAACGAAGCCGTTTCCGGTCGTCTTCTGTCTGTCCGTCGTTTCGGTGCTCATCGAGTCACCTCCATGGCTGCCGTTGCTCCCGCATCCGTCACGTCAGTCCCTTCGTCTTTCCCGTCCGTGATTGCGAGGAAAACATCGTCGAGCGTCGGATCACGGACGTTGAAACCAGTAACAGTGATCCCGGCGTCCATCAGCGCAACGAGAAGCTCCGTCCCCTGCTGTCTGGCCGCCGTCGATCGGATGCTGAGTCCCGCTTCGGTGGTCTCGATCGGCGCGCCGTCGAACACGTCCGCCTCAGTGGTAACGCGACGAGCGCGTTCGAGCGTCTCCTCGGGATCGGCGATTTCGATGTCGAGGACAGCACCGCCGACGCGATCTTTGAGTTCGGTGGGCGAGCCGGAAGCGACGATTTCGCCGCTCCGAAGGACGCCGATCCGGTCACAGAGCTGATCGGCCTCTTCTAAATACTGAGTCGTCAGAAAGATCGTCGTCCCACGCTCGTTGATGCGCTCGAAGTAGTCCCACAGCCGGTTACGAGCCTTGGGATCCAATCCTGTCGTCGGTTCGTCGAGGAAAACGATCGGCGGCTCGTGGACCAACGCGGTCGCCGCGTCGAGACGCTTTTTCATTCCTCCAGAAAACCCTTTGGCAGATTTGTCCGCAACATCGGCGAGATCAACTAGGTCAAGCAGATCATCGATCCGAGTTGCTCGATCGTCGGCTGACACCCCATAGATCTCACAGGCAAACTGGATGTTCTCACGCGCGGTGAGTTCGGGATCCACGCTGGTCTCTTGAGCCATGTACCCGATCGACTCACGGACTGCTCGTGATTCGTTCTCAACGTCGTAACCGTTGACGGTGACGGTACCACCGGTCGGTTCGAGCAGCGTCGTGAGAACCTTTATTGTCGTCGTTTTGCCAGCTCCGTTCGCCCCGAGAAATCCAAACAGCTCGCCGTTCGGGATCGTGAGCGTGAGATCGGTGATGGCTTCCGTTCCGTCGGCGTAGGTCAACTCGACGTGTTGGGCATCGATCGCGTTCGTCTCGCTCATACCGTTCGATCGAAGTGGTAAGACATATACTTTGTGAATGAATATTCATTCACATGGAAACACCGACACCGTTCCAATCCTCGCCAGAAAACACCCATTCCCAGATCATGCAGGCGAGCTACGAGGCGTTGCGGAAACACGGCTATTCGAACCTCACGATTCAGCGCATCGGTGATGAATTTCCCAAGAGCAAATCCCTCATCTACCAGCATTACGATGGGAAAGACGAGCTACTCGTGGCATTGCTCGAATTCCTCCTCGAACAGCTCAAAGACCACGTGCCGACCGACGGTTTCGATGATGCTCACGAACATCTACAAGCGCTCATCGATCACGCTCTCCCAGCGTCGTTCGAGTCCGAACACACCGATTTCATGGGTGCGGTCGCTGCGCTCCGTGGCCAAGCCCCACACGACGACGCCTACCGCGAACAGTTCGCCAAGATCAGCGAGTTCCACCGGGAACACATGACCGATATCATCCGTGATGGGATCGATCAGGGCGTGTTCCGAGCGGTGGATCCGGAGCAAAGCGCCGCGTTTCTCATGACGGCTCTTCACGGCGCACGGAATCAGCGAGTGACCACCGGCAACGACGAACCGATCGCTGCGTTGCGCCGCGAACTGTTCGAATACGTTCAGATGCGGTTGGTTATCGACACCGAAAACGGGTAGTAACGCTTCTTACGAACTGGTCGTGTCGGCACCACACCGGGCGACGACGCGGAGTCGCCGGTAATCCGCCGTCCAAGTCCCATTTTTGAACCACTCGTCCCGAAGGGCGTCCTCAACGGCTGCGATGATCGCCTGCTGTTCTTCTGTCGGAACCGCAGATAAGAGACTGTCTCCGAACAGTTCGAGCCACGACGAAAGCCCTTCTTCGCCGCCATCGAGTTCCGTCGGACGATCAAAGAGGGTCACGTAGCGCACCTCGAATCCGTGTGCTTCGAGCTTCGTGGCGTACTCCCCGACGCTCGGGAAGTACCACGGGTTCGTGACCGTATACCCTCGGTCGGCCGCTGTGGCTTGTACCGCTTCGACGATGGCCGCGACGTTTCCCGTTCCGCCGAGTTCGGCGACGAACCGACCGTTTGGTCGAAGCGCGTCCGCGACTGATTCGAGAGCAGCGTCTTGGTCGGGAATCCAATGTAGGGCTGCGTTGGAAAACACCGCGTCGAACGGCTCCGAGAACGAAACATCGCGTGCATCTTCGTGGATGAATTCATAGTCCGGGTAGGTCGTACGCGCCTCTGCGATCATCTCCGCCGAGGCGTCAAGACCGACGACGTCAGCACCAGCACCGGCGATCTGGTTGGTCAAGTGACCAGTTCCACACCCAAGATCGAGAATGCGCTCGCCCGCCGTGGGCTCTAGGAGATCGACGACGTTCTCTCCGTGCTCGAAGACGAACGAGTGCTCCTCGTCGTAGGTGGTCGTATCCCACTCGGTTCCTGATCCTGTTTGAGAGCGGTCCATACTACCGACGGTTCATCAAGAATATATTTCAAAGCTACGATGTTCAGAACGGCGTTCAGTCACTCGAACCCCGACCAGAATCATCACATGCTAGTGAGTTCGTCGACGAGCGACCGCAGATCGGAGAACTCGTAGGTCGGTTCAGTTGACAGGGTCAGATCAAGTCGGTGCTCACGCCGAAGAAATGCCGAATCGATCCCGGCCCGTTCGGCCGCGATGACGTCTTTCTCACTATCACCGACGTACAGAGCGGTGCCCGTGTCCAGATCGTTGAGGGCACGATTGATGTAATGGGGGTTCGGTTTCTTTCGATTCGCGCCGACCACCGTCGGTTCTCGGCCGTAGTACGTTTCGAAGCGGTTCGCCAAGCCGTGGTGGTTGAGGATGAACTCGATCGTTTCATGTTGGTTGTTGCTGACGAGACCGAGCGTGTGGGTGAGGTCACGGATGGCGTCGACGTCGCTGTACAGCGCTTTTCGCCCAGTCCGAATATCCGCTTGTTGAACGGCTGTGGCGTGTGCTTCATGGCGTGGCCACCATTCTTCAGGATCGAGACCGTACCGGTCGCGGATCTCATCGGTCGGAACGCGTCCCTCGTGAACGCAACACCGGACGAACGCGTCGTCGGGTGTTACGTCGAACTCGTTGAAGCTGTTGTGAAATGCCTCTACCAGCCGCTTGCGGTCGGTTCGCTCGATAAGAACGCCGTCATTGTCGAAGACGATAGCGTCGTATTCACGATCGATTGTGGATGTCGAGGCACACATCGTACAGCCTGTATCGTGTAAATGTGCCTCGACGTTTTTACTCCGTCCGGTCTCGGCAACCTTCCTCGTCCCGCTTGTATCCCGATGAGGTTTACCCAGCGTCGGTCATATTCTCGTTCTATTCATAAGTATCTGATATCATATCCCCAGCGACAGCTCCGTGTTCATCCCTGTCTGATTGATCCCCCGCTCGCATCGTCGCTCTCCCCTCGCTTTGGTCTCCACGATTGCACCGCTCCTCGAACTGTTCTATTACTGAGAAAGCAGATGAAATGTGCTGTCGTATTCCACGAATTTGGCGTCTCGTTTCGAGCCAGTCTCCGTCTGTCCGAAGGAACTTGCTGCTAGAGTGCCCTTTTGAACGGATAAATAGAATTAGTTGGATAATCCTCGAGGGTCACACACGTTTTTACGGATGCTATCGCGTGTGATGTGCGAATTCGTCTTAGTCACCTCGATTCGAAGCGTCTGAATTGGGGCGTATAATGCTCTCCATACTGATGATGGGTTCCTCGATCGCCGATGGCCTAACTGCTTCATCAAAAGTATACTGACTAATGTTTCAGTAACATATTTATTGACGTTAGGTCATCGAATATACTTAAGATATGGAATATTCTGCCAGCGCGCGTTACAGGAGTACTCATGTAATACCTCTTGCTGGCTCCGGACCGGCATTCGACACACGTCGGCTTGAGACCGATCTCTCCTAGCTTGCGATAGCACCTGTCGATGTTCTATTGATCGTGGTTCACGGCCATGCGTTCTGCAATACAGAACTATATTTTGACAATTGTTATTCGTACATCATATGAAGATGAAACAAATTCGGCGCAGTGTCGACTATTCTCTCGGATTCGGCACTCCTCTCCCGGTTGCTACGGCCGTGTTTCTGATAGTCAGTCGTTCAGTGACATCCTACGATCCATTCGATGGTTTTGGGGCGGTCTCTCACCGTTAATCGCCTTCTTGCTTACAGCAAATATCGCCACCTGTCGTTCTATATTGAAGAATACAGTTTCAGACTAGCCGAAGAAATTTCCAAACATAAGATATCTGAACGCTATGCTCTCGTCTGTAATGATCGGTGGCTTTCCCTACCGGATCGAAATCGCGGCGACCGTCGAGGGGGGAAGTTCGGCCGTGAGCGTCCCGTCAGTGATTGAGACGGTCAACTCGGTGGCGACGAACTCGTCGGCATTGTCTGCGGTGACCGCGAGATCGGGCGCTTGCTCAGCAAAGAGAACCTTTCCGCTGACGTCCGCCTCGTCCGGAGTGTCGCCTTCGATCTCGATCTCGACGGTGTGTTCGTCGATGCAATCGAGGTTTGTGACAGTGATGTACGTCTCTCCTTCGGTGATCGAGGCCGAGCCACGGATCAATTCGAGATCGTCATCCCCCGTGTCGCGCGTCGGTGCAGAGACGGACGTTCGGACGGCGTCGTTGCCTTTGTGGGGGGCATACAGGTCGAAAACCCGATACGTCGGGCGAGCCCAAGCATCGTTTTCGTCCGTTTCGACGAGGCATTGCAGGACGTTGACGGTCTGAGCGATGTTCGTCATCGTCACGACGTCGCTGTGGTCGTTGAAAACGTCGAGGACGGCTGCCGCCGAGAGTCCATCCAGAACGGTTCCCGGTTGTTCGAGACCACTCTCAGCCGTGGCTTCGGGATGCCAGGATCCCCACTCGTCGACGATAACGCCGATGTCGCGTGTCGTAGCAACCGCATCGATCGCGGCGGCCATCCGCTCGATGTGGTGCTCCATTTCGAGCGCTTCAGCAAGAAATTCGTCGTACTGTCGTTCGTCGGCCTCGGAGACGGTCATCGTACGGCCGTAGTAGTGATGTAACGTCAGATGGTCGAGGGGGAACGCTTGTCCCCATGGGGCACCGGAGACCTCTTCGAGGAACCGCCGGTTCCACTCGTGTCCTTCGTAGCCACACGCGATGAGTTCGAGATCGTGATCGAGCAGTAGGTTGTCTGTGGTTCCGACGTAAGTCGCAAAGCGTCGGTACTCCCGTGCGTACTGTTCGGGGGTCATCCGACCACCACAGCCCCAGTTTTCGTTTCCAAGTCCCCAGTAGGTGACTCCGTAGGGTTCGTCGTGGCCGTTCTGTCGCCGTCGGTCCGCTAGCTCGGTGTCGCCGTCGTAGTTACAGTATTCGACCCAGTCCGTGGCTTCCTGTGGGTCACCGGAGCCGACGTTGGCGGCGAGATACGGCTCTGTGCCGATGCGCTCACAGAGCGCGAGGAATTCGTCGGTGCCGAAGGCGTTCGACTCCTCAGGCGTCTCTTCTGGCCCTTGCGCCCAAAAGAGGTTGCGACGGCGCGGCCGTTCTTCGCGCGGTCCGACGCCGTCCTCCCAGTGATAATCGTCGGCGAAACAGCCACCGGGCCACCGGAGAACGGGGAGATCGAGATCGTCGAGTAAGGAAACGGTGTCTTCGCGTAAGCCCTCTTCTTCCGCGCTGTCGCTGTGCCAGATCCCACCGTAGATACAGCGACCGAGGTGTTCGGCGAAGTGCCCGTGTACTTCCGGCGCGATTCGATCGATAGTCGCCTCAGTATGAACCGCTATGCGTGCATCAGCCATACACTGTTCGATATTTGCACTGCCGTATTAATACTTCGGGTCGTGTCATTTCGGAACCCACCGATAAATCGACAATTCGTCCGGTTCACGAACCCCTATCGACGAGTGGTGCTCTGGCTCGGGGGCTGTTACCGTGTGGAGATTACTCACGAACGATATTGCCACACAAACATAAAACTGGTATAGAAGTAAAGTATATATGTATATGTTTGATTGGTGCTGTTGTATGAGAGCAGGTGGCAAAAGAGAGAGTTCCCGTTCGAGTTATACGAGTCGTCGGGGAGTACTTCGGGCAGCGGGTGCTGTCGGGCTTGCCGGACTCGCTGGCTGTACTGGGTTCGTTGGCGGCTCCTCGGACGGTATCGAGTATTGGACGTTGTTCAGCGGGGGTGACGGCGAAGTCATGAAGTCGATGGTCAATGAGATCAACGACGACTATGACTTTCAGATCAATCGACAGCGGGTTCCGTGGGACGAACACTACCGTCGTCTTTACACATCGATGGTCGGTGGAAACCCGCCGGACATCGCCGTGATGCACTCGCGGATGATGAACGAATACCAAGACAATCTCGTTTCGGTCACTGACGAGATCGGCACGGAGCCGTACCTCACGGACGTTGCTCAGGGTGGAATGGTCGACGGTGAACAACTCGCCGTTCCGATCGATACCCATCCGTTGGGTCTCTATTACAACAAGGAGATTTTCGAAGAAGCCGGATTAGATCCCGAGAAGCCGCCGAACACGCCGGATCGGTTCCACGAAGCCGCTGCTGCGATTATCGAAAACACCGACTACTACGCGTTCGATTTCCCCGAAGGGGAGTATCACGCAGAAACGATGTGGATGTTGCTTCACGGTCGGGGTGGCAAGGTTCTGACCGACGACTACGAACCCGCATTCGATACGCCGGACGGACGAGCGGTCGTTCAGGAGATGCACGACTGGGTCCACGAACGCGAGTGGGCACCCGTCGATCCGACAGCGGGGTGGGAAGCGTGGAACCGGGGGGAACTCGGGATGAAGATCGAAGGAACGTGGCACGTGACCATCGTCCGAGAGGCAGGGTTCGAGTTCGGTATGACGAAACCGTTCGTCATGCCGGGCGCAGACAATCCCGTCACGATCGGTGACAGCCATACACTGATCATTCCCCAGAGCGAAGAGCGCGACCGGAAGCGCCTCGAAAACGCGATCGAGACCATTCGCTTGCTTTCCCAACAGTTCAACGACAGGTGGGGACGGAACGCCGGTCACCTTCCTGCCAGCAAGGCGGCGCTCAAAAGCGATTCACTCCGGACATCGAACACGTGGGAACAGACGCTCGGGGTGTTTCATGATATGGTGAACAACGACCAGTTCATCCGGCCGCCAGCGACGCCAAACGTCGAAGAGTACACCGAAGCGATCTATCAGCCCCTCGATGACATGCGCGCCGGGAACATATCACCCGATGAGATGATCAAAACCGCTGTGAACGGCGTCGAACAAGCGTTCAACAGAAGATAATGGCACAATCAACCCAACAGACTGACGCAGACGGATCGGGACTCGACCGCTCGAAGTCGATGACACGCGAGTGGATTGCGGGAGCCACGTTTTCGCTTCCGTACATCCTGATCGCTGGGACGTTCCTCTTTGGCCCACTGGTACTCGCGCTGTACATGAGTCTCCACGACTGGAACGCGCTTGCCCCGGCCCAATCGCAGTTCATCGGCTTCGAGAACTACCAGATCCTGCTGTCGGACCCTGACTTTTGGAACGCGCTGTGGAACACCTTCTATTTCGTCTTTCTGACGGTGCCGCCGATTATCATCGGTTCGTTGTTGCTCGCACTCGGCGTCAACCGTGATGTGAAAGGCAAGTGGCTGTTGCGAACGATCTTTTTCAGTCCATACGTGTTGACCGTCGCGGTCGTCGGGCTTCTCTGGACGGAACTGTTCAACGCTTCGGGGCTGATTCCCTACCACCTCGGTGGTGGGAACTGGCTGACATCCCCCGAGCTTGCGATGCCGGGGATCGCCGTTGCGACGATCTGGTGGCAGTTGGCGTTTAACTTCATCATCCTCCTGGCCGCGCGCCAGAACGTTCCTGACCGACTGTACGAGGCGGCGAAACTGGATGGAGCGAGCACAGGACAGATGATGCGTCACATCACGATCCCACAGATGCGGAACCCGCTCGTCTTCGTCGTCATCGTCACCTTTGTCAATTCCTTTCAGGTGTTCGGGCAGCCGTTCATCATGACCGACGGCGGACCGACGTTCTCCACGACGACGATCGTCCTTTATCTCTATGAGACGGCCTTTACCGGCCGGGAGTTCGGCTATGCCGCTGCGGTCGGCTACGTCCTGTTTATGATCCTGATTGCCATCTCAGCAACCAACTACTACTTCCTCGCAGGTGATGATCAATGAGCACCGAATCATCCATTCTCGGGAACGTCTCCCTGTCGAGCGATCGACTTCGAACCATCGCCTTGTACGTCGGGCTTTACGGAACGGCGGGTCTGTTCCTCATTCCATACTGGTACATGTTTGCGACGTCGCTCATGACGCGCGAACTGGTTTATTCGGAGGTCCCGCATCTGATCCCATGGGATCTAACGCTGTACTGGTATGACTACCTCCTAACGAGTTCGTTGGTCGTCCAGTGGACCGGTAACACGATCATTCTCGCCGGGATCACGACTCTCGTCGTAATCTTGGTCGATGCGATGATCGCGTATTCGCTGACTCGGCTTGATTGGCCCGGTAGGCGCGTGATCTTCGGGGTCATCGTGGCGAGTTTCATGGTGCCCGGGATCATCAACCTCGTTCCCGTGTACATCATCGTGAGTGAACTCGGTCTCGTCAACTCCATTTGGGGTGTCGTCCTCCCGAGTGCTGCCAACCCGCTCGGCGTATTCATGCTGGTCCAGTTCTTCAAGGATCTTCCTGAGGAGTTAGAAGAAGCCGCTCGCCTCGATGGGTTCTCACGCCTGCGGATCTTCACTCACATCGTACTGCCGCTGATGCGGTCGGCACTCGCAGCGCTCGGGCTGTTCATTTTCATCTGGACGTGGAACTCGTTCGTCTGGCCGCTGTTGATTCTTCAGAGTGAGTCGATGTACACGCTGCCGATCGGGCTGGTGACGTTACAAGAGAACATGGGCGTCACCGAACCGGGTGTGATCATGACTTCCGCGGTCATCGCCTCGGTTCCGCTGCTGATCGTGTTCCTCGTCATGCAAAAACAGCTCGTTCGAGCCGTCGAAATGCAGGGGACGACGAAATGACGGAGACGAACCTCGATCCGATGTACGCCTCCATCGAGCAGACCGGACGGTTCGTCTGGAAACACCTCGTGTCGGTCGTCTCGATCAGTGTCGTCTGGTTTCTCGCGTCGCTGCCGATCGTAACGGTCGGTCCTGCGACTGTCGGGGCGTATCGAGCCGTGTTGTCGCTCCGGGACGACGGCCACGCGGGAATCGATCGGAGTGGGGTCTGGGCGACCGTTCGCAAACAGGCCGTTCACGCGACGTTGCTCGGATTCATCCCGTTGATACTGTTCGTGATCGCAGGGAACTACGTGCTCGCGTATCTCGTGAGCGGGACGGTCGTCGCCGGCCTGCTCGGACTCTGCTGTGCGTACGCCGGCCTGTACGCTTCGCTCGTCTCGATCCCGACGCTCCTCGGTCTCGCAGCGGGGAACTCCGTCTCCACTGCGCTCACAGAAGGTGTTCTCTGGACCGCTCGTCACGCTATCGGCGCGGTTGCTCTCGGCATCGTGACGGGCGTGTTGCTCGTTCTCACGTCATTGCTGACCGTCGCGGTGGCGTTGGTGTTCGCTGGCGTCGCGTTCGCGCTTCACATCGAGTTCATCTCGGTCGTCTCCGAGACCGATGCGCCGGTACCGACGGCGGTGATCGAGCGATGACCGGACGTGCCGATCGACACCGGATCGCTGCCCCGGAAACGGGTGAATCGAGAGTATCGGTTAGAACCGACAGCAGTTGCGAACTAACGGAGCTTCAAAATGAGTAAAACAAACACGACAGCATCAGTGACGTTCGAGAACGTGCGGAAAGTGTACTCCGACGACTTCGTCGCGATCGATGGCTTCGATGCCACCATCGAAGACGGCGAGTTCATCACCGTCGTCGGTCCCTCTGGGTCCGGCAAATCGACGCTACTGCGCATGGTCGCCGGTCTCGAAGAGATCACCGGCGGCGACGTTCGGATCGGTTCGGAGAGCATCAAGGGCGTCGAACCCCAAGACCGTGGGATCGCGATGGTGTTCCAGAATTACGCGCTGTATCCCCACATGACCGTCCGAAAGAACATGTCCTATGGATTGCGGCTGACGACGGCGCTTTCCGAGGAGGAGATCGACCAACGGGTCCGCGAGACGGCGGAGATGATGGGCATCGAAGACCAGTTGGACGACAAACCGGCAAACCTCTCGGGGGGACAGCAACAGCGCGTTGCGACCGGTCGCGCGATCGTTCGCGATCCGAAGATCTTCCTGATGGACGAGCCGTTGTCGAATCTCGATGCCAAGCTCAAGGTTCACATGCGGACGGAACTCCAGCGGCTCCAAGAGGATCTCGGAACGACGACGATCTACGTCACTCACGACCAACACGAAGCGCTGACAATGAGCGACCGCATCATCGTTCTCAACGAAGGTGAACTCCAGCAGTTCGCCCCGCCGGAAGAGGTGTACAACACACCGGCAAACCGGTTCGTTGCGGACTTCATCGGCAGCCCGGCGATGAACTTCTTCGATGTCGAACTGCACGGAACGACGCTCGTCAGCGACGGGTTCGAGTACGAGATTCCGTCTTCGATCGTCGATACGATCACCACTGTGGACACCACCTCCGATCTCGAACTCGGGATTCGTCCCGAGGACATCACGTACGACGCGAGCGGTGACAACACGATCACCGCCGTCGTCGAGGTCGTCGAGGTAGCGGGCAGCGACAACTTCATTCATCTGGATATCGAGGGATCGGAGTGTCGCGTTCGGGTGTCTGGCGGCTTGAAACCGACTGTCGGTGAAGAGGTGCAGATCGCGTTCGATCCTGCCGACATCCACCTCTTCAACGCAGCCGGCGAGAATCTGCTCGCCGGACTGAGCGACACGGCTGTGCCCGAAGTCCCGACCGAGTCTGAGGAAGCTGCCTGAAGACGATCGACAACGTAGGAACCGCCTCCTTCTATCCGTCATATTGATAAGTATTATAATGGTTCACACAAATGGTCACCGTATGGATGAGAAAAGCGTTCGCTCGATCCCGAGTAGTGCCGTGTTTCGACGACAGTTTCTGACCATGGCGGGGGTGGCTGGGACTGGGCTGTTCGCTGGTTGGAGTGAACCGGTTTCTGCTGCTGAGCACGAGTCATCTGAAACGACGGTTTCGTTCGACCTCGATGCGCGAAACGAGCGCTGCGTTCCCGAAACGTTGTTCGGCCGGTTTGGCGAACACTACGGAGCACACGAGATCTACCCCGGGATCTACGCGGAGCACGTCACGAACACCGCGTTCGTCGCCTGGGGTCAGGTCCAACCGGAGCACGTCTCGCACGTCTATGGCTTCGAGGACGTCGGCACGTACGAGAACGTGCCGTTTCCGTGGGAACCGCTGGGCGAGGGTGCTACGTTCGAGCGCCCTGAGGAAGGTGGTGTTCGCGGACTCGGCACCTGGGACTCCGATGGTGGCTGGCCGGACGTGGAACAGCCCGTGCGCAACGAACACCAGCGCGTCGTTCTTGGAGACACGGAGGGTGGTATCAGACAGCGGCTCGTGCTCCCCGACTGGCGGACGCTTGACTATGAATTCGCGCTTTCTGCGCGGGCCGACGGTATCGACGAGCTCGACATTCGATTGACGGCTCCGGACGGCGGTGTCCTCGGGAACGAGCGAATCGAGGATCTCACCGACGAGTGGGTGCGATACGAGGGGATCGAACTGACGCTCACAGAGCCGAGTGGACACCAACTCGAAGCCGGTGCATTGGATGACGTCGAATCGCCGTACGGCGAGTACGTCCTCGAAATCGTCGCTGAGGGATCTGGACACGTCGATCTCGACTGGGTGTCGCTCGTTCCAGACGACGCGGTTGCCGGGAAGTTCAATCCGACGACGATCGAGCTGATGGACGAGCGCAACGTCTCGCTGTTGAAATGGCCGGGCGGCAACGTTACGAGCACGTACAAGTGGGAAGACGGAATCGGTCCCATCGAGGAGCGTCCGATCAGACCGAACGTCGTCTGGAACGGTCTCGATCCGAACTTGATGGGAACGGCGGAGTACGTCGAGTTTTGCGAGCACACTGATATCGAGCCGACGATCACTGTCGGCGTGACTGTCGAAAACACAGACCGGGAATTCCAGCCTCCTGAGCCGATCACGCCCGAAGATGCAGCCAACTGGGTCGAATACTGTAATGGAGATCTCACGACGGAGTATGGGAAGTTACGGGCCGAACACGGCTATGAGGAGCCGTTTGATGTGACCGTCTGGGAGATCGGCAATGAAGTCTGGGGAGAGTGGCAGGCTGGCGGGACGGACGATCCGGCGAAGTTCGCCGAACGTGCTGGTGAGTTCATCGACGCGATGACGGCCGTCGACGATTCGATCACCGTGATTCCGGACGGGATGGATCCCAAATACGACGATCCTGAGCTTCCCGATCCCGATGTCTGGAACGAAACGTTGTTCGACGTGCTTGATGACGCGATGGATGGGATCGAGATGCACCGGTACAACTGGGGCATCCGCGAACAAGATCCCCAGAGTATCCCGGAATGGAAGGAAACGAACGACGCCGACGCGCTCGATTACAACGAGGTGCTGATCATGTTCCCGACGCAGTTCGGGGACCTCGTCGCAGAGACCGCTGAGACGGCGTCGACGTACGGTCTTGCTGACCTTGAGTTTCATATCGGTGAGTGGGGACTGTATCCCACGGTCGCAGAGGGTGATCCATGGCCCGGCATGCCCACGATGGCTGGCGCGTCCTACGTTGCCGGGATGTTCAACGCGTTCATCCGAGAGAGCGACCACATCCGACGAGCGAGTCACACTCACCTTCCTGTTCGCATGTTCCCACCAGAACACATCGAGCAGCCGGCGAACCCGAACCCGCTGCTCCCGGTCGGCTACACGTTGGAGTTGTACGCAACCGTCTTCGACGATGATCGGGCGTGGAAGGTGATCGAGTCGTCAGTCGAGGGGAAGACGCGCGATATTCCCGACACTGGTTCTCGTATTCGGGCAATGGCGGATGTGCCGTACGTCGATGTCACATCGGTAATGACACTGGACGCCGACGAGCTGTGTACCTTCCTTACCAACCGCAATCTCCGTGCTGCGACCACGGTCACGCTTGAACTCCCCGAGGCGCTCGACTCCGATGAGGCGTCCGTGACGGTTCAGCAACCGGTGGATGATCCCCACGATACGCAAGACGGGCTAGGGGCGTTCCCCGACTCGTGGTTCGATTGGACGGGACTCGAAAGCTACGAGATCGAATCCGACGAGATGTCGGTCGAAGACGGCTCGCTGACGCTGTCGCTCGGTCCGGCTGCGGTTGCGCGCGTTCGATTCGAGGCGTGAACAGTCCCACCAGTCTTCGGCGGACGTCCACACCGGTCGGGACCGACTGCTCGCTCACGCGTCTTGTCAGCTACCAAAATGATATTACCGTGGGGTGTGTAAGGGCATGACGCACGATGGTGAAAATAGCGTTTATCGGTGCTGGAAGCCACACGTTCACACTGACGTTGGTCCGTGACATCCTTTCGTTTCCGGAACTTCGAGATTCGACGCTGTGTTTGATGGATATCGATGCGGAACGCCTCGATCGGATCGACACCGCCACGCGCCTTCTAGTGGACGACCACGACCTCCCGACGACGGTCGATGCCACGACAGATCGTCGAGCAGCGCTTACGGGTGCGGACTACGTGATCACGACGATTCACGTCGGTGGCGTGGAACCGGTCGAAAACGAGATCGAGATTCCTCAACGTTATGGCATCAATCAGTCCGTTGGAGATACGCTCGGGCCGGGAGGTGTCTTCCGGGCCATGCGGACGATACCGACGATGCTCGACATCGCCCGTGACATGGAAGCGCTCTGCCCGGATGCTCTGCTTTTACAGCACACGAATCCGATGGCGATGGTTTGTTGGGCGATCGAGGCCGAAACTGAGATCGACACCTGCGGAATCTGTCACAGCATCGTTGGGACGGCTCACGACATCGCGGACTACGTCGATGTCGAGTTCGAGGAACTCGATTACTGGGTAGCCGGGATCAACCACATGGCGTGGTTCCTTCAGCTGGAACACGACGGAGATGACCTGTACCCCGATCTCAAGGCGGCGCGAGAAGATCCGGAGATCTACGCCCAAGACGTCGTTCGCTTCGAGACGATGGATCACTTCGGCCATTTCATCACGGAGTCGAGCCATCATCTCAGCGAATATCTTCCCTACTTTCGCCACGATCAGACGGAGATCGACCGACTCGTCGACGCCAGTGCGTACGGGACCGACCGGGACGAGTTCGAGTATTCACCTGTCTGCTGGCTGCCGACGGGTGAATACTTCGATCAGTGGCGGACCATCGATCACGCGGCCCAGTTCGATCCGGAATCGATGGACACCTCACTATCACGGTCTGAGGAGTACGCCGCACGAATCGTCCATTCGCTCGAAACCGGTGTGAATCGACGAATGAACCTCAACGTCTCGAACGATGGCCGTCTCATCACGAACCTTCCAGACGACGCCGAAGTCGAAGTTCCGTGTCACATCGATGGAACGGGCATCCATCCCTGTTCTGTCGGTACCCTCCCGCCACAGCTGGCCGCACTCAACCGCACGAACGTCAACGTTCAGTCGCTCGCTGTCAAGGCCGCCAGAGAACGGGACGAAACCTCGCTTCGACGGGCGATCAAACTCGACCCGCTGACTGCTGCCGTCTGTACGCTTGCAGAGATCGACGACATGGTCGATGATCTCCTCGAAGCGAATGCGGCGTACCTCCCAGCGCTGACGTGAGATGGGTCCATATTCGAATCATACACACGTGTGGGCGCTCAACCTAACCGCTCGGTAAACTCGGCTTCCGTCCCTCATCCGGTCATACCGGTTCCGTGTCGTCTATCTCTCATAACCGTTTTCCTCACATCCGCGCTCATTTTTGCTCTCACGATCTCACAGTCCCACACGGACCGCTTGACCACACGACTGGTGTCACAGCGACCTTCCGGTATCTCCGGACAGAGATCGATCTCCACACTGGGCCGGTTTGATTACAACAGTACATCTGTAACAGAGACATCGCACGACTTCCCAGCGACGCTATCCGGTAGTCTGCAATGATCACGGCTCAAAAGCAATACAGAAGTAACTACTCGGATTAAGAAGGGAATCAGATCGTGAGTGATAGCCATCAGTTGGGAAAGCGTAGCAGAGCGTAGTAGCTCGTCGTTTACACATTGATCTCACGTGTGGTACAACACAGGGATACTTCTCATTCCAAAGATGAACGATGAACGGTGTCTACGGACGGAGAAACGATGGATTCGATCAGCGATAGTTTGCGACAGCGACGACGGACTCAGACGTGTTTCTCAATGAGTGCAACAATATCGTTATGAATCGTCTCAGCATCGGTCGAACGAACCGTCATTCGATCATGCCGCTCATCAAGGTCGGTTACTTCGCTCAAGAGACCTCCCCGGCGATCGACTTCGAGGAACAGTTCGAGTTCGTGGGGCCCGGGGTGAGCAACGATCTCGATCTCGTCGAGGCTGTCGCGGAACCGACCGGTAGTCCGAAACTCGAACTCCTGAATGAACCGACGATCAGTGTAGTGTCCGTACGGATCAGCTTCACATTCTGCTGTCTGGAGCGAAAACCCGAGATCTCCAAGCACATCGAAGACAGTTTGAAGTCGGGGGGTAGGTCGGACATCGAGGTAGTCTCTGTCTTCGGGATCGACCGCGAAATCGATGTCGAGTTCCGTTTCGATCCAGACGTCGACACCCCCGACTGTGACCGGCGTCGAGTACGGAATCTCGATCTCGGTCGACCGGACTTCCTCTTGTTCTGGGTGGATGGTGAGACTCTCTGCGAGCGTGAACCGATCGATGTCTCCCGTCTGGTACCCCTCGTCGGTTCGATACCGAGTTTCGAGTTCGAAACGGATCGTCCCGACATCCTGTTCAACGTTTCCCCCGGTGATGTGCACGTCCGCATCTACCGTTTCACCCGGTCGAACGGTGTTTTTTGGGAGAACTGTGTCTACCGTGGCGTTGCCGATACCGATACTGGCGAGGACCTTTTTCATGGTCTACTCCCGTATATTATACGGAACAGTATAAGTCTAGGTGCTGGTGGAACCGACGCCAGTGCCGTCTCAACTGTCGTTGCTCACGGATAGAGACATTCGAGGAGGCTCTCGTTGCCGACTTCGAGGACGGAGCCGATCACTAACGGAACGATCGCTGCGGCGATCGAGAGCAGAGGATCGGTTAGTTTCTCATCGACCCGGGATGTAGCGATCATCGACCGGAGCAAGCCCTTGAGAACGAACACGAAAACGAGGAGTTCTACTA
This sequence comes from Halocatena salina, assembly GCF_023115355.1. Classification (NCBI taxonomy): domain Archaea; kingdom Methanobacteriati; phylum Methanobacteriota; class Halobacteria; order Halobacteriales; family Natronomonadaceae; genus Halocatena; species Halocatena salina. The sequence continues at coordinate 321,337 of NZ_CP096022.1, read as the reverse complement.
ACCCTGCGATCGGACCCGCGAGTACGTTCGGATCTCCGCTACTGCATAGCACGTTCTTGTTCACACCGATCTCCTGCATCGCTCCGAGAATGATCCAAACGGGACCCAGTAACTCAAGCGAGAGAAGCGTCGCTGTGAAGAGATCCTGCCGACCATTCTGTAGTGACCAGCTTTTGAGCCGACCGATACATGTGAGGCTGCCACCGATGGTTGCGCTTACTATCCACCGGAGAGTCGTTCCAGCAGGTCCGAACAGCGATGAATCCTCCGTGTCCTCGTTTTCCGATGGCGATTCGCTATCGGACATGCGATCAGTTCATATCTATTACTCGACCAAATAAAAAATTATTGTGATGAGAATTTCTGTCCGTACGGATCCCGTTCGTCGGTCGATGCCACCGACGAGACACCCATCGTAACGAACGTCGTTCGACGACGTGCGCTGTAGTAAAACTGCTATGATCTGTTGGATATTTCATCTACAGCTACTGGCTCGATAGGGTGGCAGCATGCTCGTTACGATCGGAGTCCGCCAATGCTGTCGGATCTGACCGTCGACACTAGCGAATGGTCCGTTCGGCCCCACAGCTGGCGTGATCGACACGAGTGGCTCGGACGTGGTGTTCGATCACGGTCTGACTGTGCAGTTATTTCTACCTCGGTCCGTCTTCATCGTACGTCTGGGGAAAATCACAGTTACAAGTGGTGGCAAGGATAAGATAGCGTCAGAACCTCTCCCCACATCGTTGAAATCATCGAGAATACGGGGACGGAGACAGCTTTGGTTGGTTACAATTGAAGGACGTCTACTCTTCAGGAGGTTACAACAGTACGGATGTAATAGGCATGCAAAATACACTTTCGATACCGTGTAAATAAGTGAACTTAGATGAACACTCTGAGAGTTACATCCGGTGCTATCCACTGATATGCACATCTGAAAGGAAATTAACACATATGTCGAAATAATGAGTTATAGCATCTTTGCCATTCGGGTGTGGACGGTTACCGCTGCGCGGTCAGGATGACCGGTGCTTTCAGCATTACTGGAACGGCTGATGCCCTGTTCGTCGTGAGTACGCTACAACGTATCTCGGTGCTTGTCTTCACAGATCTATTTACACCTACCCAAACATATTTGTTAATTAGATTCTTTCTACTACGTAATTGGAGATCATAATAATATGGTAGTAAACAGACGGAACGTACTGAAAGCCATCGGTGTTGGGACGCTTGGCATCGGTAGCGCTATCAGTACGAGTAGCTCAATTACTGCGACCACCGACGATTCGATGCACTATCACAACGAACTGTACGGACCCCACTTCCCGGATCCCACAATCCACCGGGATAACAGTGGCACGTGGTGGGCGTACGGAACGAATATGGACCGAAACGATGGGGAAACTGACTCCCAAGAACGTCTGGTACCGATACTCAAGTCAGATAATCTACACGAGTGGAGTTACGTCACCGAAGCGTTCGAGTCGCGGCCAGGGTGGACGTACGGGTCTATCTGGGCCCCAGACGTTCACTACTACAACGACAAGTGGGTGTTGTTCTATTCGCTCGAACCCCGTCCGTGGGACAGCGGTGAATTTGGCATCGGTCTCGCTACTTCCGACACGCCTGATGGCCCGTTCACGGACCACGGGCAGATCATCGGCGACAACGACCACGCAGGAGGCGGTACCATCGACGGATATTTCGTCGAGCAGGAAGGAACGCCGTATCTGTTCTGGGGGAGCTTCCAAGGGATCTACGTGATGGAACTCACGTCCGATCTCCGGGATTGGCAGTCGGCGACGCTTCAGCAGGTTGCAGGTGACGCCTACGAAGGGACGACCGTCTTCAAGCGCGGTGGTTATTGGTACATGTTCGTCTCCACGGGAACTTGCTGTGATGGCTACAGCAGCACCTACGAGATCGAGGTCGGTCGATCGACGAACCTCTTTGGTCCGTACACGGATCCGTCCGGGACAGTTCTCACGGACTACAACAGCCACAACGCCGGTATCGCTCAACTCACTGGCAACGACCGATTCCCAGCACCGGCCCACGGCGACATCACGACCGACGACAACGGCACGGATTGGTTCGTCTACCACGCCTACGACCGGGACGACCAGGAGTTCGTCGATGGGGTTCCGGCCCGACAACTGTTCGTCGACCGGGTCGAGTGGACCGACGGCTGGCCGATTATCGGCGGCGATAAGACCCCAAGTCTTCAGTCCGTCCAACCGAACACCGCTGACTCGGGAATCATCGCTGATGGCATATACGAGATAAAGAACGTCAACAGCGGCAAACTCCTGGAGGTGGCAAACGCCGGAACCGCGGACGGCGACAACGTCAGACAGTGGTCACAAAACGGGTGTTCCTGCCAGCGGTGGTGGATCGAGTACGTCGGTGGCGATGAGTATCGCATTATTAACCAGAACAGCAACCGAGCACTCGACGTTCCCGATGGATCGACGACGGACGGCGAGAGCCTCCAGCAGTTCGCTTGGTGGGCCGGTGGCTCACAGAAGTGGGAGATCGTCGATAACGGTGATGGGACTTACCGTATCAGGAACGTCAACAGTGGCGATATCGTCGATGTGAACGAGAGTTCAACGGCAGACGGGGCCGACGTCATCCAGTGGCCATGGACGGGCAATACGAACCAACGGTGGACGCTCGATTTCATCGAGACGGTTCAACCCACCGACGACGGACGTTCCTGGTGACCGGCCGAACGATGGTATCGACGCGGCGATCGCTCGTGAGATACAAACCAAAGCAAATATAATCAAAAACAAAATTCTTATTACCAATAATGTATTGTATGTATCTATGACGGAACGGAGTGGATGTGATACGGTAAGTAGACGGACCGTTTTGCAAACGATCGGTGGGGGTGCGCTCGGTGCTGCCGGGATACGTACGAGCGGGCTGGCGTCTGGGGATCCGAGTCCGGACCATTATCACAATCCGACGGGACCGTTCGGATTTGGTGATGCGACCGTCGTGCGAACTGCTGATGGGACCTACTACGTGTACGGCACGGAAACGTCGGAAGACGTGATTCCCATCGCCAGATCGTCGGACTTGGTGAACTGGACGTACATCGGTGCAGCGCTGCCAAGTCAGCCGGACTGGCGAAACGACGATGCAGGGGTGTGGGCACCGGATATCTCCTATTACGACGGCGAGTACCGTATTTACTACTCCTACTCGGAATGGGGAAGCACCAATAACCCCGGGATCGGACTCGCAACGTCGGACACTCCGGACGGCCCGTTCACAGATCAGGGACCGGTGTTTCGAGAGAACGATCTCGGCCCAACCAACTGCATTGATGCGGATTTCAACGTTGTCGACGGGACGCCCTATCTAATATGGGGTAGCTGGTACGGTATTTACGGCGTCGAATTGACTGCGGATGGACGGGGGTACGTGCCGGGAACGACGTTCCAGTTAGCAGGGGATCTGCGCGAAGGTGGCATGATCCTCGAAGAAAACGGATATTATTACCTTTTTTACTCGACCGGACGTTGTTGTCAGGGATACGACAGCACGTACGAAGTGGAGGTCGGACGGTCCGAATCGTTTTTCGGCCCGTATTACAACCAGGACGGAACGGATCTCCGCGAGTTGAACGAGCATCACAGCGGCGTTGCAGTTTTGACGGGGACCGATCAGTTCATCGGACCGGGTCATAACACGGCGATTCAGGACGATAACGGTGACTGGTGGATGGTGTATCACGTCGAGGCGACCGAGGCTCGGGAGGGTCGCACGTTGATGGTCGATCGGATTCTGTGGGACGACGGTTGGCCAGTCGTTGCCTGCAACGGCGTCCCAAGTACCCAAAGTCCGATGCCTCACAGCGGTACGTACCACTGTGGGTAGCGTCATCAGTGCGATGCATTTCGGTACTGGGTTGCTACGTTCTCTAGCGAAGACGTCGCTACGGATCGACGTACACCCTGATCATGTCCGGGAGAGCAGTAGATCCGGATCCTCGATCCCGTCGATCAGAAACTCCATGAACTGGTTCGCAACGGCGCCGTCGATGAGACGGTGATCGTAGGACAAATCGAGTCCGAGTCGGTGTCGAACCTCGACCGTTCCCTCGTCGGTCGCCACCGGTTTCTGTCGAATGCGACCGATCCCGAGGATGGCTGCCTCCGGGTGGTTGATGATTGGCGTCCCGGACGTCCGGTGTTCGCCATACGTAGCGAGGTTGGTCACGGTGAACGTTCCGTCTTGTAGAGCACTCATATCGATCGACCGATCGCGCGCCTGTTCAGCAAGCGTCTGTAGTTCGTCGGCGATTTCGATGATGGATTTGGTGTCGACGTCCTTGATGACCGGTACGATGAGTCCATCATCGGTGTGAGTGGCAACTCCGATGTTGTAGTAGTGTTTCTCGACGATCTCGTCCGTCGTATCGTCGATGCTGGCGTTGACGATCGGGAACTCCTTGAGTGCCGGTGCGACCGCTTTGACGAGCAACGGAGTGTACGTGATGTGGATGTCGTGTTTCTCATCGAGCCGTTCTTTGAGCGCGACGAGTTCGCTCGCATCGGCCTCAAACCCGGACGTGAGATGCGGAATGATCGTTTTCGATCGAGTCATGTTCTCCGCGATGGTCCCGCGGAGTCCAGAGAGATCACGACGTGTCGAGCGTGACTCGTCTTCCTCGATCGGGTCCGGTTCGATGGCAACGCTCGGGTGCGCTCGCTCGACACGCTCCGGTTCGGGCTCCTGTAGATACGCATCGATGTCCTCCTGAAGAACTCTTCCCTCCGGCCCCGATCCATCGATGTCCGATAGATCGACGTCTTCCTCACGAGCGTACCGTCGCGTCCGTGGAGCAGCGAAAACACGGTCTTCTGGCACGTCAGTCTCGGCCTCGGGAGCTGCCGCTTGCTCAACGTGTTCCGACTCGACTTTTTGTACTGCTTGCTCTACGTCTTCTCCTTTCTCGTCCGTCTCTACGTCTTTCTCTTCCGGTTCTTCTTCCGTTTCCGTCTCTACGTCTTTCTCTTCCGGTTCAACGTCACCACTCACCTGTTGTTGGGGTGGGTTTTCCGTTTCGATCGTCACGATGACCGTTCCGATGTCGACGACGTCGCCTTCGCTTGCGGAGCGGTCTTCGATAGTGCCGGGGCACGGTGACGGAACGTCCGAAACGGCTTTGTCGGTCTCGATCTCACAGAGAACGTCGTCCTCTTCGATTTCATCTCCTTCTTGGACGTGCCATTCCGTGATTTCGGCTTCTGTTAGCCCTTCACCTGGATCCGGAAGACGGAATTCGAACGCTGTCATTGTGTGTATCCCTCCATGGTTTGATCACAGCCGATCAGCGATGTGACGATCGATCGAGATGATCGTACTGCGTCAAAATTCATAGCTCATCACCGCCTCGATGGCGTACCGAGCGCGTTCGTCGTCCGGGAGATAGTCGTCTTCGATGTCGTGCCCGGGAAAATGCACGTCGTACCCCGTCGCGCGTTTGATCGGGGCTTTGAGACGGTCGAGGGCGTACTCGTTTATCAGTGCGGACAGTTCTGCCCCGAGTCCGAGCGTGCGCCGAGCCTCGTGGAAGACGACGCATCGGCCCGTCTTCGACACCGAGTCGAGGATCGTTTCGATGTCCAACGGGGAGAGCGACCGTAAATCGACGATTTCGACATCGGCGTCCACGTCAGTAGCAGCGGATTTCGCCTGATGCACCATCGCACCCCACGTAAGCACCGTCACGTCGCTTCCCTCCCGAACGATGCGTGCTTCGTCCAGTGGAAGGGTGTACTCCGCCGACGGTACCGGCTCGTCTATTCCCCGGTAGACACTTTTCGGTTCGAGGAAAATCACAGGGTCGTCGTTGCGGATGCTCGCCGCCAACAACCCCTTCGTCTGTGCGGGCGTGCTTGCACAGATGACCCGAACGCCGGGGGTATGGATGAAGTACGTCTCCGTCGATTCTTGATGATATTCGAGCGCCTTGATCCCTCCGCCGTACGGTATCCGAATCGTCATCGGCATCTCCAACGCACCCCCTGTTCGCTTGTACATTTTCACGACAGCATACATAAACTGACCAAAGGCGGGGTAGAAAAATCCCATGAACTGGATTTCGGGAACTGGACGTTCACCTCGCATTGCCATCCCCGCAGCAGTGCCGATGATCCCGTTTTCTGAAAGCGGCGTGTCGATAACCCGATTTTTTCCGAACTCCTCCAGCAATCCTTCCGTTCCACGATAGACCCCACCCAGCGGACCGATGTCGTAGCCGAGCAGACGGACGCTCTCATCGCGGTCCATCTCCTGATGGAGCGTCCGATTGACCGCCGTGATGAGGTCGATGTCCTCGGTTTCCTGTGGGTCGATCTCCACGTCGGTGTTTAGCTCCATGCGGTCGAGATCGTTACTCATTGAATCCCTCCCCGGTGAAATCGACGAATGGATTCTTTCCATTCAGCTCCCGGTGTAGTTCCGCTCGTTGGTGGCGCTCACGCCACGATTCGCCGTGTAGTGTGGTATCGAACATCCGGTCTGGCTCCGAGTTCGATATCGAGCGAACTTGCTCGACAGCGTCGGCGACCTGATCGTCGATCTCGTCTCGAAGTTCCGTTTCGGTATCGTCATCGAGAATCCCTCGGTTACGGAGATACGTATCGTATCGATCGACTGGATCTCGATCCTCCCAGTACTCCCGTTGCTCGCTGTCGTCCCGATACCGGTTCGGATTGTCCGACGTGTTGTGTGCCCCCATCCGGTACGTTACACACTCGATGAACGTCGCCCCACCACCCGATCGAGCGCGTTCGACTGCCTCACGCGCCTTCTCGTAGACGGCAAACACGTCGTTTCCATCCACGCGTGCGCTGGACAGCCCATACGCAGCGGCTTTCTGAGCGAACGTCTCGCTACCAGTCTGGCGGTGTGCGGGCTCGGAGATCGCCCACTGGTTGTTCTGGCAGATGATGACTGCCGGAACATCGAAGACGCCGGCGAAATTCATCCCATCGTGAAACGCACCTTGGCTGGTCGATCCATCGCCGGTGAACACCATCGTAACAGTATCTCGGTCGTTGAACGCGTCGGCCATGGCTGCGCCTACCCCGTTGACGACGTTCGTTCCGATCGGCGTGTAATCCGGAGAGAAATTCACGGCCGGATCCTCAGTGTCCAACTGTTCGGCGATCGTTTCGGGTTCACGCCCAGTGGCGCTGGCGATCACCTCTACCATGGGACGATCCCAATAGAGTAGTGCCGGTGTTTGGCGATACGTGTGAAATATCCAGTCGTCAGGTTGCAGCGCCGCAGCACCCCCCAGTGGTGTGGCTTCTTCGCCAAGGGTTCGCGCGACGAGGCTGACTTCCCCGCTGCGTTGCATATTCAACATCTTCTCTTCAAGTACCCGTGTGGCGATGAACGTCCGATACAGTTGTAGGAGTTCCTCCTCGTCCATCTCCGGCGCCTCTGTCTCCAGTTCGCCGTCCGGATCGAGGATACGATAGAAATCTCCCGGCGGTCGTTCTTCTGTCCACATCTCTTGTGCCATCGTTGGATGTGATATTCGTTCCCTATTCACTAATTCTCTCGGGTTTCATAGACCGGCCCCTGATCGCGAAGACTCATCTGTCGGGTCGTTATCCCGGGCCGATGACGTACTGTTCGATCTCCTCGCGGGTCGGTGTGGAACCATGTGTGTCTCGTGTGTGATCTTGGGCGCTCTCGATGACCGTCGGCTCCTCGTTGGCCCGCTTCGAAAACTCGCACCCATTGACCGGGCACTGAAATTCCCAAACCATCGTACAAAACGTTGCCCACAGAGCGGGTAAGCGTGCGCCCGGCAATAGCATGGTGATCGGCTTTCGTTGGCGAGTTCGGTGTGTCCATGGTGATGCCATGATCAACGTTATACTGTGTCGACTGATACCATGATACGGGGTGTTCACCCATGTTCGATCGAATTCTCATCCCGACGGACGGTAGCGACGCAGTCCGACCTGCCGTAGAAACAGCAATAAACCTCGCTGAGATCCACGATGCGATACTGCACGTTCTCTACATCGTCAATCAACCGACGATCGTTTCCGGGACTGGGGAAGGTGTTCCTGGTCTCGACAATCTACTGGCTGCGCTCGAAAAGACCGGTCACGAGACTACTACCGTGGTCGCTGATCAGGCAACAGATCAGGAAATCGATGTCCAGACCGCTGTCCAGCGGGGCAACCCCCACGATGATATACTCACCTACGCAACCGAACACGACATCGATCTGATCGTGATGGGGACCCACGGTCGGACTGGCGTCAAACGAGCACTACTCGGAAGCGTGACCGAGACCGTCGTTCGTCACGCTGAGAACCCCGTCTTGACCGTGCATCGGGAACCGAAAACGTAGGATCCATATCCTTCCGATGGATTCCTGAATAGCTATCAGTGAACAGGCGTATCCTCGACCGGCTCAGAGGTCCCAGGATCGTAGATTTTCAGCGCCAACGCGACCCCAGCACAGATAACGCTCAGCACTACGAACAGAGAAAACCCTCGGGCATAGCCGATATGACCCAAGAAATCTACGTAGTAGCCCAGCACCGGCAGGATGATCAAGGTGCCGCCCCCGCCGATACCGCTGATCCACCCGGACGCACCACCGACGGCTTCCGGAACGAACTTCGGTACCAACTCGAACACGGCTGCGTTCGCGATACCCATCCCGGTTCCGAGGATCATCATCCCGATGAAGGCGAGCCAGAACCCCGTCGCGATCGTCATGATCCCTGCACCGACCGCCATAATGGAGAAACTCACGATCGCAACGTTTTCACCGCCGAACCGATCGCTGATGCTGCCGCCAGGGACCCTGATGAGCGATCCGTACACGATAAAGATGCCCGCTAACAAGCCTCCTGTCGAGAGATCGAAGCCGTGAAACAGATCCCAGTACGTCGGGAACCAAGCGGACAGTGACGTGAACCCGCCACCGAACGAAACCGTATACAGGAACACCAAGATCCACGTTCGGCGGATCGTGGCTGACTCTCGGAGTGAGTCCCACGCGTTACCTGACGGGAAAATGTCTTGTCCGAGTTCGCTCGCGGTTTCCTGAGCTTTCGTTTCGTCATTCCCGTTGTCGAGTAGTTGGAAGTAGTAGGGATTAACGGAGAGGAGTCCGTACGCGACGGTGACGACGACCACGAACACGAGCCACGTCGAATACGCCATCGTCAACCCTCCAATACCGATCAACACGGGTAGAACGTACGTCACCATGCCCGGGCCGATGTTTCCGACACCGGCGAACGCTCCCATTGCGAACCCCTGTTTATCGCTCGGATACCAGTAGGAGGTCTGAGAGATTCCGACAGAGAACGTGGCACCGCCTGCGCCTGCCAAGAGACCGAAGAGGACTAGTAGTGGATACAGACTCATATCGAAGTTTTCGGGATACGTTAGAAACAGCGTCACAACCAGTCCAGCGATCCCAACAATCGTTGATGCTAACAGGATGAGCATCGGCTTTCGCCCGCCGACTTCATCCACCCACGCACCGAACGGGATCCTGAGCACCGCTTTACTGAGGTGAGGCGATGCTAATAACAGTCCGTGGAAAATACCGGTCAACGTTAAGTGCTCTTCGAATATGGGACCTGCCGCGCCGTAAAAAACGATGGTCGTGAGTCCAGCGAAAAACCCGAAGGTAGCCGTGATCAACCCCCGCTTCGGGGAGCCTGTAACGTTGGGGGCGTCTGCTGCTCGTTCGCTCATCGTTCGACGGTGAGAGTGTTCTGCCGTCGATAACCGACGGCTCGATCGCTACCGATCCCTCTGAACACGTCGTGTCCGCTTCGATCCGTGCTTTGACAATCTATCATAGTCATCTTCGTACGATCCGTATCGGAGTGACTGCCCCTTGTCTCTGTCGAATTGTTTCAAGGATATCAATTTACTGTAACCCCAATTCTGTATTCTTAGATCATCACGGGTAGTGATAAACTGACGGGTAGTGGTGTATTATCATATAACAATATATTATTCATTCTGATATTATAAGTATTGACACATATAATATATTACTATTTAACATTAATTTGATACCGAGCTTATTTTCACCGATGGTACTTTTACCGTGTCTGCCCGACCACTGGTATGAAGTTCACCGTCGTACAAGGAGATATCGCTGACCAGTGCGCCGATGCGTTGGTGAACGCTGCCGGAACGAGCCTGCGAATGGGTAGCGGTGTTGCCGATGCGCTCAGACGTGGCGCGAATGGACCGATCAACGAGGACGCCGTCTCGAAGGGACCGATCGATCTCGGTACGGTTGCCGTTACGGATGCGTACGAACTCGCGGCCGAGTACGTCATCCATGCGGCAGCCATGCCCCACTACGGAGATGGTCGAGCGTCAGCCGAAAGCATTCGTGACGCCACGCAGAATTCGCTCAAACAGGCCGATGCGTTGGGCTGTGAGTCGATCGTACTCCCGGTTCTCGGAACAGGTGCGGCTGCATTTTCCTTTGAAGAGGGTGCTGAGCGCGTCTGTGAGGCGATCCGGGCACACGAGCCAGTCACTCTCTCCGATGCCCGGGTCATCGCATACTCACAGCAGGAGTACGAAGCGCTCGAACGTATTGCCGACGAGCATCGTACCTAACCTTCGACATCGTCGGGACTTGCCTGGTTCAAGCATAAATGGATCGCTATCGATCATCCGATATGCGAGTCGTTGTTGCCGGAACGTTTGGCCCACTCCACGACGGGCACCGAGAACTGTTTAAAACAGCTTTGGAGCACGGTGATGAGGGTGTCGTCGTCGGCATCAGTAGCAACGAGTTCGCGACGGAGACACGTCAGCCCGATCCTCGACCGATTCCCTCGTATGAACAGCGCAAACGGCAGGTCAAAGCGATGCTCAACACGGTCGATGAATGGAACCGTTCGATCGAGATTCGAAAGTTCACCGATACGTACGGATTTGCAAGCCGTGATCCCTTGTTGGATGCAGTCGTCGTCTCACCTGAAACCGATGATGCGGTGACCGAACTCAACCGTCGACGGACGGAGCGCGGATTTGATCCGCTTGAATCGATCGTCGTTCCGTATGAATACGCCGATGACGGCACCCCTATTTCGTCGACGCGGATCGTCAACGGAGAGATCGACGAACACGGGCAGCTCTTGGAGTGAAGAGGGGTTTTCCGACTGTCGGAGTATCAGTTCGAAGTGCACGGATGGGATACTGTCAATGCCGAATGTGAGCATCCAGTGATACCCGAGATGGGAGATATTACACCCACAATATTCTATTTGTACGCCCTTATCGTGATATAGCGACATATAGGCCATTATTCCATACCATCCTTTCTATCGATCTCACTGGTTGTAAACCGAATACGCAATATTGGTTTGAAATGTCTATCTATACACTACCAATTAATATTTATATAAATATTAAATAGATATGGAGTGGTGAACTCATGAATCCCACAATAACCATACGATAAGACTAATTTAATATTTATAATATATTGCAATAATATACTTTAGAACATCAATAAACTATTCTTCATTCGATAGATCTCGCCTCTTCATCCCCTTCCAAGAGAAACGCTGTCCAATTACAGCTGTACCCTTGTAATCACCAGTGTACACGAATCGTCTTTATGAGCCGTCTGCCGGGAATTTCTGGCTATCGTCCGATATCGTCGAACGGTTGCCGCGCTATCGTTCTGTTCGATCGCATCGTCTTCTGAGGAAATCGTCTGTTTCCCGACGAAAAACTCAAACAGCGAATCCGGTGGTATCGGATAGAAAGATGTTCCCACACATCGGATTCGCTGTTTTGAGCGTCGTTGACCATCCTCATTTGTATCCAGTATATTCGAATACTATCTAGCATACATTTAGATATGATGGGAAGATATAAGTAACACTGTGGTATTGTTTTGCTGTACCATGCAGACAGCAGGTTCGCCGACGCTCGTCATAACGGAATGGATAGCAATCGTAACGTTTGCACTTTCGCTCCTCGGTTTTGGGATCTATATGCGAGAGAACACGATTGATTCCGCGAGTACGTTTCTCGCAGATCGATCACTTCCCCCGTGGATTCAGGCGTTTTCCACCGTGGCAACGAACTTGAACGCCAACGATTTCATCGGCTTGGCCGGCTTCGCCTATGCGTTCGGTGTCATCGCGCTCATGACACCGATTTCGACCGCGATCGGTATCGTTATCGTGACGATCGCGGTCATCCCGTTCATCCGTGAAATCCGAGCCTTCTCGCTCGGTGAGTGGCTCAACGAACGGTTTGTGAGTCCTGTCGGAGAGGCGTACGACTTCATCTGGACGTTCGTTTGGATGTTCATCAATATGGGGTTGTACATCTACGCAGGATCCCTCGTTCTGAACACGCTGTTAGGATGGGATCTGTGGCTCTCGATCGGTATCGTGGTGCTCATCGGAACCACGTACACGTTGCTCGGTGGCTTTGGAGCCGTTGCTGGCTCCGATACGATTCAGTTCGTACTCATGTTCGTCCCGCTTGCGCTCGTCCTGCCGATGACCCTAGATATGGTGGGTGGCGTATCGGGACTCGTGGACGGGATCGAATCGTACCAGGGAACGATGACTCCCTCCGACCACCCGTTGATCGCTGACTTTCCGTTCGGTGGACCGGTCGCCGTGGTGCTCCTGTATCTGGGGTTCCTCGCCCAATCGATCGCCTACTGGGGGGCTGAATCACAGATCCTCCAGCGACCGTTGGCGGCTGAGAGTTCTGAATCCGCTCAACTAGGATTTCTGTACACCGGCATCTGGTATGCGGTTCTCGTGCCTTTGTTCATCCTCCTTCCGGGTGTTGCGGCCGCTGCCCTTTACCCCGATCTTGCGGTGTCCGACGAGGCGATGCCAATGTTGATCCGTGACATCATGCCCCCCGGCCTTTATGGGGTGGTGATCGTCGGACTACTCGCCGGCGTACTTTCTAGTGTCGACTCACAACTCAACAACTTCCAGACGTTACTGACCGAGCGTATTTATCGTCGGCACGTAGCCCCGGACCGATCGGCGGAGCATTACGTCACGGTGAGTCGAATCGCTGGAGTTCTGTTCATGGCAATCGCCGTCAGCATGGCGTATTATTTCTCGTTACAGGATTCGATGTACTTAGTCGCGCAGTCTCTGTTAGTGACGATCATGCCCACGTTCGCCGCGATCGCTATCGTCGGTGGCATCTGGGATAGAGCAACGACCGCTGGCGCGTTGGGAGGCATCGTGTTTGGGATCGTCTTCAGTGTGTTTCTCGGCTTCCAACTCGGTCATGACGCTACTTACATCAGATCGCTGTACTCCCTTATTGCGATCGTGGCGGTGATATGCGTCGTGAGCGTGTTCACGACTCCGCGGAGCGGAGAGACGCCGACGGCATTTCTCTCGTCCGTTCAGGACGAAACCGTGACGACTGTTTCATCAACGGTGAAACACGCCGCTGTCGTCACGACAGCGCTTGCAGCACTGACGTTCGTCGGTGCAACCATCATATTTTAGGTGATAATTATGACCAATACATCCGAGACGACGACCACAGATGCAACGACTGACGAATCGGACGCTGCGTCCGATACAAACGAATACGAACTGCCGGTCGAACTGTTTGCCGGATCGGTTATCCTCACGATGGGGGTGCTCGTTCTGGTAACACCACTGATCACGACAATGCCGAGTGACGTACCTTGGGATCCGGTTTTCGTTAACGTCACCAGTGGAGCTATATACGTCCTTTGTGGGATGTATCTGGTCCATCGAGCGGCGTGATCATCCCTCACACTCGGAGTTTATATCGATTGATCCGGACGCTCTCAACTCGAAATAGTCGATATCGGCCATCGTTGCCACAGTATCTGTGTAACGGGACGCTCCATCTTTATCGAAACTGCGAAGAAAACACGGGCACCTCTTCGTCGATTATAATGCTGTTGAGCGGCAGGTCTCGACGGTAAACCGGCACTGTACGGTTAACATCCGCACACAGGATTGATCATCATAGTAAGAACAATGGTCCGTTTACTGGTTTCTATTCGACTGTGCTGTATCTCTCGTGATCTCTTCTGGTGGCTCACGAGAGCATCCGCTAGGGAGAACGTCGTCTCTAGAGGTCCGAACCGGCAGATCACAGTTGTGATCGTCCACTGCCCCGAATGCATATATCATAATAAATTTTCCATTATATTTCATCTATTTGGTGTTGGTCAACGACACGTTATCAGGTGAAGTTCAAAACAGCTGTTAGGATACTATCCGTTGGCGGGGGATGCTAGTGGCCACGGGCCGGTATGGCTGTGCTTGCCTATAGGGGATATCTCGACGACCACAGACCATTGCTGACAAGATTATGAATTACTTCGTCGACGTGAATATCTATCCCATGACGATGGGACAGCAATCCGATAGAGTCACGTGAGCTCTGTTCGATGTGGTCACATGATGACCGAGAAATATTTGTCCATTTCTCTACACAACGTCGCAGAAACGGTATCTGCAGAATGGGCCGCCGACGCTGATCGACTGTGCCGCGTTCCCGCCACGGTGGGAGCAGCTCTGAACGAGACGGCCCGTGAGCGGGTTCGGCATCCGACCGGAAGTGAGATCAGATTCGTTCCTCGTTCTGAGACAGACGAAATCGAAATCACGCTCTCCGCGATCGAACGAACGCAGGTTCGAACGTTTTGGGGTTCGTTCCAGCCATGGGAGCCGATCGAGATCGGTCCGGAACCGAAAACACTCGAACTTACCCTCCCAGACCGCCTCCAAGAGCTACCCACTAGGGGGGACACGGGGCGATTCGATCCTCACGTCTGCCGGATAGCGTTCGAACGATTCCAAGCGGTCGCCGTCCATGCTGTCTCCGGTAACTGTCGTCCACCCACTGCTGACGAACTCCCCGATCAGAGATATCTCGCGTATGGGACGTCGATCACCGAGGGGGCTGCCTCCTCAGCGACCCATATGAACTATGTTTCCCACGTTGCCCGAAACTGCGGGTTCGACGCGTTGAACTTTGGATGTTCCGGATCAGCCTACTGTGAATCCGCAATGGCGGATTACATCGCAACCCGAGAGGATTGGGACGTGGCGACTCTCGCGCTGTCCGTGAATATGGCGAATACAGGTGGGTTCTCCCCCGACGAGTTCGAGGGACGCGCCGAAGCGTTCGTCGATACGATTGCGACGGCACACCCCGAGAAACCGATCGCGTGTATAACCCTTTTTCCGTACTTCGATGACGTGATCGAATCGGGCGATCCCGCACACGCCAGAGCGTATCGAGAAGCACTACGCTCCATCGTCGATGATTCTCCTCACGATAATCTCACCCTCATCGATGGATCTCAGCTGCTGTCATTCTCCGGGTTGACAGCTGATCTACTCCATCCAGGGGACGATGGAATGGAAATCATCGGAAGACGACTGTCAAAAAAATTGTGTAATATTTAACGATAAAATATAGATCAACGTTCTTCTCAGACGCAGACGTATCGTCTTGATGACGATAGATAATCATATAAACCATCTTATATATTTTAAAATATAAATCGGGGTCTAATTTTATGTCTGACAAGTGGTGTCTGAATACGATGAGTACGAATCGAGTACACCCGTGTATTCGTTCGTTAACGCCTTCTTTGTGGGACAGAGAAGTCTCGACTTTCGGCGACGAAGCGCGCCAATTCGGCGTGTACGATCGGTGTGTCGATACTCTCCATCTCGTTAGTCATCACCGGTGTCGGGAGCAACGTATCGATTCGAGTGGAACAGGTTCTCGGGATCGTATTCGTTCTTCACCTCCACCAGCCGGTCGTAGTTTTCGCCGAAGATAGCTCGTCCGGGATCCTCGTTGAACCCGGGGAAATTGCCATATCCACCCGAGGCGACCTTCAGTCTCCGAACTTCGTCGATACCCTCACGCACCCACGCGACGTTTTCATCGTCCATGGTTGGATCATCCCAGTTGGCTTCGAAAGTAAGCATAAAACTCTTGTCTCGGTGCCAGAAGGCTGTCGCGTCTCGGGAACGGGTACTGATTGCACCATCGAGGTTCCAGAGATCGACGGTCGACAGTGTCGATGGACTTGCCTCTCCATGACGAACGATGAAATCGAGTAGGTCGTCCGTGAGTTCGTCCACGTACGTCGCTTTCCAGTAGTACCGACGACCGTCCGGATAGTCGGCATCGAGTAGCATCTGTAACTCCGTATACGGCATTCGTCCACTGAAGTCGATGATCGGCTCGGTGACCGATCGAAGCGAGCGGAACTCCGCTTCGGCGTCGTCGATCGCTCCGGCGTAACAGCCGATGATCCCGACTGCCGGTTCGCCCCATGCCTCTTCCGGAAACTCCTCGATATCGGGTACGAACAGATAGAAGGGGATGACGCTCGCGTTCTCGGAGGCCGATTCAGCGTACTCGCGGAACCGTTCGAGGACTTCGACAGCGTTGTCCCCGTGGTAAACGACGAAGAGACCGAACACGTCGGGGCCGACCTCATGGAGTCGATATTCGAACGATGTGACGATACCGAGGTTCCCTCCACCACCGCGCAGTGCCCAGAACAGGTCCTCGTGTTGCTCGTGATCGGCTCTCAGAACGTCTCCGTCGGCCGTGACGATTTCAACGGATTCGAGGTTGTCACACGCCAATCCGTGCTTTCGTCGGAGGTGACCAACCCCGCCGTTGAGGGTCAATCCTGCGATTCCAGTTTTTGATACGACGCCCAACGGCGTTGCCAATCCGAAGACCTGCGTCTCTCGATCGACATCTCCTAGCGTTGCTCCACCGCCAGCACGAACTGTCTTGTCTTCTGGATCGACGTGGATACCGTTCATCTCGGAGAGATCGATGACGATGCCTCCATCACAGAGAGCTGTCCCTGCGACGTTGTGTCCGCCACCACGGACTGCAACGAGCAGTTCGTTGTCTCGAGCAAAATTCACCGCTTCAACGACATCAGCGACGCCGGTACACCGAGCGATTATCGCTGGGTGCTTGTCGATCATTCCGTTCCAGATCTGCCGGGCGTTGTCGTACCCCTGATCGTCGGGATGGATCACTTCACCCCGGAATCGGTCGATGAACGTCTGACTCGCTTCGTCCGGAATTACCGCGACTGTTTCGTCTGTCGGAGATGGTCCTGTTTTGGGCATATTCGATAGTTTGGAGACGGGACGGGAAAATCACATATTGAATAATCGATGATTTTGGACATTATATAATTACAACTCATATGAATTTACTAACAACATTCTCAGAATAATTGGACTTGTCACCATTCCCTAAGTTGTGCAGTGAAAATGTTTCCCGTTTTACTTTCAGAACGAATAGGATCAGTGAGCGGCCGTGATCGCTATCTTGCTGTTCGATCTTCAGAAAGTGACATCGATTGTCCGAGGAGAACGGCGTTCCAACGTGGACTAGCAGAATCTTATTTGGTCCGATTTTGTTAGTGTCGACAGCCGTTATTCACAGATAAATGTCATTTGTGTGGTGTGAGGTATACGCGTATTTTGACCTCCTCCAATCAGTTCGTGACTTCGAGGCGAGCGATTTGACGCGTAGCTGTGCTTGTAAGTTCGATCGAGTAGAATCTCACACAATGATAGTTATGCCGAGTGTTTCAAAATGGTTTTGTGACTGACAGCCATTCATCGATTCTGTTTTCACCTACCGCTGTCGTTGTCAGTAGTCTTGATGTTCGCACCCGTTCTCGGGGTGGTTTTACTAGGGATTAGTCGTTTCCCTCCCTGGGGACGACGGCGACAGTGTCAAGCAACCCTCATCCAACGAAACCTCATAGTATCCGTGCGGATCCCATTCTAAAACGTCTCCTCCCTGCCTGAGCGTTCCTCCGTCCGTCCTCACCCGAAGATACTGCCCCCGAGGAAAGCCATCAGGCAATGACCACGTCCAAACTTTATCATTTCCAACTGTAGTAGGCGTGATAGAATTGAAGATCTTCTGTCCCAACCAGTAGGCTCCGATGGTGGTGATAGTATCGATCCAGACGTTATTTACCGATTTAACATAATTAATATTTTTTATAATTTCAGATATGTTGACTGGTGCGTACCACCGATCATTGGTCGGTGTAATCGAGTGGAAGAGGTAAATGAGCCATTCTCCGTCCGAATGGATCGAATCAACCAGATCATTGAATATTTCCGCAGTATCACCGTCGCTTGCGGTATAGCACGGTAAGTCGAAGGGGTTCGTGGCATCGTTCGGTGCGATAGTCCCTCCACCGACACCACGGTTCAAAAAGACATCGGCCTGCTTGGCCGGTTCAATCCATCCAGTGTCACCAAAGGGAGCCGCCATCGTCCATACATCCCGTTGATTGAACGTTTCCATAATGTACTCTGTACACTGCTTGATTTCTGCTGCCGTGCTTTCTAGGGGCTCTCCAAAACTACTTCCGGTAAGATCAGAATGCGGATGGCTAACTGTGTGATTCCCGATTTCGTGCCCGTCTTCTGCGACCTGTCGCCATCCTTCCTCGTAGCCAGAGAAATCAACGTTGCTCGATATGTAAAACGTTGATTTGACTCCTGTTCTTTGCAATTCGTCGTAATGGTCGAGCTGAGAGGGCTGGCCATCATCGAAGGTGTATGAAACAGCACTCTCAAACCCAGCCCAGTCGAGTACGACAAGGTTTTCGGGACGACCAGAGGGCTTGGGGACAGGATCTGTTTCTGGCGTTGGCAACTGCGACGATGGACTCTTTGTCGATCGAGAACTGATTGTTCGTCGGCTATTGATACTGGAACCTTGTTGAGCACTCCCACGACCCGTCAGTGCTGCCACCCCGGTGATGCCGATGAGGGTGAGTACGTCTCGACGGTTAATTCTCCTATCTGTCCCTGTATTCATTTTATCCACACCATTAAGAATATTTTAAATTATATAAAGTTTAGGGCGAGATCACCCATGTCTTCGTCATTATAAATTATGATATATTAATTAATAATCTATAATAAGTCTTTATACAATCTAGAGATTATCACGATTAATAGACCTGATATTACTGTGGCCGGATTGATTATTTATCATAATTCTAATTAATATCTGTCGCCAACGTATCTCGAATCAGAGCAGCAGAAGCACGCCGCATTTGCGGGAAATAGCGTTCGAGGAGATATCGGGAATATCTCTTAACCTATTAATTATAATATTGTTTAATATCAAATATCCCCTATGACTACAGTCACTAACGCATCACATCGTGCTGTTGTCAACCCATGCTCTTGTTATCGAGTGGTTGTCGGATGATAGAGTTTATTTCTTCTCCGGAGGCTCAGAGAAACGGAAGCACCTATTCACTGCTGTGGATTGCCAGCCGTTCAGCCTCAACGGTCATATCGGCTGCAGCTGTCAGCGTCTGACCGAGGATGGAGGATTCGGCTGGAATCGTGAAGTCAGAAATAACGCTCATATTAATATCAATAGTATGGAAAGATGCGTGCTAATGGTCGGGGACACCGATAATTGATGGACGGATACTTTCCTCCATCGCTCCGAACGGATTTTTCATCCGTAGGTGGTTCGGATGGGTGTTATCCGAACGTAACGTCGGCACTGGTGATTGTAATCTCATAAATGAAAATTTGACGGGTAGAACGATCGATCGTCTTTGAACTACGCGCGTACGTCCGATGCGTTTCGCTCCCAGTGGCGGTGTTCTGCGATCGCATCACTGAAGGCATCGAGGAACTCGTCCATGTCGTCTCCCGATCGACTCGTTACGACGCCCTGTTCCACGACCAGACCGTCTCCATCTGCCGAAACATCCGTGTCCGACAAGTTTACTGTTTCGAGCAGATCGATCCCGTTGCCAAGCGCGCCAATCGGCTTTTTGTGTTTAAATGCCTCAGCGATAAAATGTCTAGCATTGCTCTGTTCTTTCATCATCTCGACGCTATCGTTGCCACCGGGGACGAAGACCGCGTCGTACACGACCGAGTCGGCCATGACGTGGCTCTGGTCGGCCTTCAGTACATCGCCGTTCATGCCTGTTTTCTCGCCGAGCATCTTCGAGACGATCGCTGTTTGTGCGCCCTGCTCTTCGAGCACTGATGTGACTTCGTCTACGTGATCGTCGTCGAATCCGTCATTCGCGAGGACCGCGATCTGACGCGACTCGATCGTGTCCATCACTGTGTTTTTCTGACTCAACGCGGGCGAACTCTTGTCGTGATCCGGGTGGTGTGGTCCGGGTTCGTCGGGCGGTTCGACGCCGATCCCTTCGGCGGCTCGGACGGCGAACTCGTGATCGACGTTGTTGAAGATTTCATAGACGACACGCTCGCGGACCTCTTTGCTCTCGACGTTTCCCAGCTCGAAATGCGTCGCATCCACGATGTGTTGTTTCTCCGGCTCAGACATGCTGTTCCAGAACAACTTTGCCTGACTGAAATGGTTTCGGAAGCTCTCGCTTCGATCGCGGATCTTCTTGCCCTCGATCTTTTCTGTGTGATGGACGTAGCCACCCTCTTCTTCGGTTGCTTCTCTGGGATAATCGTCTTCTAAGGAGTTGGGTGAGTAGGATGTTTTTCCTTTATTGATGGTTTGACGCATGAACCCGGCACGCTGGTTGTTGTGGCGTTTTGCGAGCGGCCGGTTGATCGGAATCTCATCCCAGTTTGCGCCGCCAAAGCGATTTAACTGTGTATCCTGATAGGAAAACAGTCGACCCTGCAAGAGGGGATCGTTCGTGAAGTCGATCCCCGGTACGACGTTGCCGGGGTGGAACGCCACCTGTTCGGTTTCGGCGAAGAAATTGTCGACGGTTTCGTTGAGGACGAGTTTGCCGATTCGCCGGACGGGAACGTCCTCTTCTGGGATAATCTTCGTCGGATCGAGCAGATCGAAGTCGAACTGGTCGGCGTCATCCTCCTCGACGATCTGGATGCCAAGTTCCCACTCCGGATAAGTACCGCTCTCGATCGCGTTGTACAGTCCCCCACGGTTGAAATCGGATGCTTTTCCCCACAATTTCGTCGTCTCATCCCACAACAGTGAGTGGGTGCCGTATTTGGGGAGCCAGTGGAATTTCACGAACCGGGTTTCACCCTCTGCGTTCACGAACCGGAACGTGTGGACGCCAAAGCCCTGCATCATACGGTAGGCGCGCGGCAGTGCGCGATCGGAAAGCACCCACATCAGCATATGGGTTATCTCGGGGGTGAGAGAGGCGAAATCCCAGAACGTATCGTGGGCTGTTGCGGCTTGTGGGGTTGAACTGTCCGGTTCGGGCTTGACCGCATGGATCAGATCAGGGAACTTGATCGCATCGTGAATGAAAAAGATCGGTATATTGTTCCCAACGAGGTCGTAGTTACCGTCCTCAGTGTAAAACTTCGTGGCAAACCCACGGACATCCCGAACAGTGTCGCTCGATCCTCTCGATCCCACGACTGTCGAAAACCGCGTGAAAACGGGGGTCTTCTGGTCCGAATTCGTGAGAAACTTCGCCTTGGTCAGCTCCGAGATGTCGTCGTACTCCCCGAGATCTGGGTCCTCGTAGGGTTGGTAATACCCGTGAGCGCCGGTTCCGCGGGCATGGACTACACGCTCAGGAATGGATTCGTGGTCGAACTGCGTCATCTTTTCCCTGAAGTGGAAATCTTCCATCAGGGTTGGTCCCCGTTCGCCGACTTTGAGCGAGTCGTCGGTATGGTTGACGCGTACTCCTTGGTCCGTCGTCAGATATTCATCCATGTGATCCTCGCGAACCTCATCGAGTTGCTCTTGTTTGCTATCCTCGCTGAGGTGTTCGCGAGCTTCATCCCCTGTTCCATGTAACGCTTCACTCTCTTCGATTTCTCCCGCTTCTTCGGTGGTCACTCTGTGCTTAGTGGTCTTCTCGCCGATCTCCTCACCATCGTTATCGGTTTGATCGTCAGCCATCGACTTTGTATTTAATATGGCTATTATTAAAGATAACTTGTAACTAAAATAAATATCTCTGTATAGAATAATAAATCCCTCGAATGAAAGGTGCTTCACTGGCAACAAATTCGACCGTGGATCCAAGGCGGATGTGTATCTTTCTGAAGTTACGCATTGAGTAGCTTAGAGCCGTGATCTGGGGACGATGTTTTTCGTGCTCCCCGGTGTATGATCGTTCATGGGTGACGTTTGGCACCACTTGCGAGAGGAGTGCGACCGCCTTGATCAGAGGGCGGAGCTGATCACACCAGTCTCGGAACGACCGTTCTCGGTCGTGACCACGTTCGACGATCGAATCGTCATTCGGTATCGAGACAGTGGTGAAGAACGCTCACTTCGCCGCGAGCAGTTCGTCGTGCTTGCCGATCGTCTCACGGAAGGTTCGATTCCGCTTGAGAACGTTCCTCCCGGAGTCGAGCCGTATATGACCATTCTAAGCCTCTCTCCCGAGCACGCCTCCAAGAACGGAATGCTCTCGCGGTCACCCGACACCGCTGTCGGGGGCGAGTCTTCTTATCTCATACCACCTGAAGAAACACGAACCCGTGCTGAGCGCGTACACGATGACGCTGTACTGTTCGCTGATCTGCTCGACCGACTGGACGCAAACGATCCGGCATCGCTCGACACTGAAGAACTCACTGATCTGTACGTCCTGCTGTCGGACGTTCAACGCGGTGCCGACCGCGTTCGGAAAACCGTCAAAGATCACCTACTCGACCGACTTGGAGCCGACCAGCAGTTACATGGTCGGTTCGGAACGGTCCGCCGGACGACACGCGAACGACGCCGACCGAAAAACGACGAGACGGTGCTGGACGCGCTCGATGAGCATGGTATCCCCCACGAGTGGGTGCTCGGTGTCGATTCCGATAAGCTGGACGTTGTGCTTGCGGTCACAGAACTGACTGAATCGGAGGTTTATAATGCTGACGAGCAGGTATACGTCCAGAAGACGGGTGTCGATGAGAGCGCGAAGTTTACACGACTCCGGGGTCTGGCGGCTCGGCTCGACGAGATCGAAGGAGGAGAAGATCTTCACGAGGATCTCACCGATCTCGAACGACGCCTTGAGAAGGCGCTCTCGACTGGGTGATGGTGCTATCACGAACGCTTCGGCCCGTTCAGTTAACGACGACAGAGTTCGGATCAGAGCTAGATGGGTAAATCGTGATCGCTACTACGCATCTTCAGAAATCGGGGGGGCGATGGCCACATCTCTAACACGTAGACATCGATGAAGCTCTAACCTGCCCCACAGATCAAGTTCAACCGTAGCGTTGGTGACGGTCTATGTGGTCTCGATACACACAGATCTCGAAACGATGCTACGACCGATGGCCGTTCGAGACCGAGTGCGGCATCGAAGGGAGAACAACCTTGCCAGTGCCGTTAGTGGATGTATTCGACCGCGATTTCGGCCCCCTCAACGAGCGCGTCGAGTTTCGCCCACGCTATCTCGGGAGCAACCATGCCTAGACCGGCCTGTGTGCCGAAACCGCAGTCGGGCGCGGCGACGAGTGGCGTCGAGTCGTCGACCGAATTCGCGACGCGCTTTAGTCGGTCGGCGATCGTTTCGGGGTGATCGATGATGTTCGTTTTCACGTCGACAACGCCCGGGATCAGTGTCCATCCGTCCGGTACTGGCTGTTCCGTAAATGCGTGGTACTCGTGCTGGTGACGGGGGTTGGCCTGTTCGATGCTGAGTCCCGAAATGTCAGCCTCGTACAGTTCCGGTAAGAGTTCGACGAGGTCGGTGTCGAGATGATGTGGTCCCTCGTAGCTTCCCCAGCAGGTGTGAAGTCGGACCTGCTCGGCTGGAACGTTCTCCAGCGCACTGTTGAGCGCCTCGACGTGAAGAGCGGTCACGCCCTTGAATTCCTCGGTCGTGTGGTCTGCGTAGTCCGCGTGGCCAGCCGCAAGCAATTCCGGAGCGTCGATTTGCAGGGTTGCACCTGTCTCGGCGATCAGTTCGTACTCGTCGCTCATCGCGTCTGCGACGGCAAAGAGGAACTCCTCGTGGGAGTCGTAGTACTCGTTGACGTGTGTGGTCGCCACGACACTTGGTGACGCCGATGTCATGAACGTCTCCTCGAAGTCGGTGTCAACGGCGTCGAGCGCGTCGAAGAACGCCGCGCTCTCTTGCTCGGCTGCTTCGTGTCCAGTGTATTTGACGGGTCCAGTGACGACTGGTTGGGTCGAAAGGTCAATGACATCAGTCGAAAACGTCTCCTCGGCGTAGTCAGGGTACTCCGCCAGATCGGCCCAAAGGGACTGCTCGCGTTCACCATCAATACCGCTCAATCGATCTGCGACGTACCAGTTGAACGAAACACGAGGCTGTTCGCCGTTGTTGACGATGTCCAGACCGATCTCGTGTTGGCGTTTGATGACGTTCCGCGTTGCGTCTGCAACGGCAACGTTCCACTCGTCTTCGTCGACGTCGACCCCGTTTTGACGCTTCTGAAGGAGTTCGAGGAGCCTCGGGGATCGCGGCAGACTTCCGATGTGTGTCGTTCGAATTCGCTCTTCGTCTGTCATTGGATACTCGTATGAGTAATAGTTATTGGTCATAATATAACCCACGGTATTCAGGTGTCGGTGGTGTGCAATGAGCGACGACGATATCTCTAGATCCAGCGGTGATGTCACGTGGTCTGGATCATCGACGACTGCATCTGCCGCTCAGGATGAAAATATCATTCACTCCCTTTCAGTCTCTACACGATCCATATCGAAGGATTCAAACCTCAAACTCGTCGAACGTTTCGATCGTAACATCAGGAGGGCAGTCGAACGTTCAACGAAGAAACGACGTCCTGTCTTTCTTCCCTTCTTAGGGATCGTTACGTATCACTGCTCGCTAGTCTACTTATGCGTGAGCGGTGTAGCCTGCGTCCTCGACCGCTTGAACGAGGGTAGTGGTGTCGGGATCACCCTCGACTGTGACTGTGTCCGTTTCGTTGTCTGCGTGAGCGTCAGAAACAGCAGCGATATTACGGAGAGCTTCCTCGACGGTCTGTTCACAATGATCACACATCATTCCTCCAACGTGAATCGTAGTTGGCATACAAATACGACTACGCCCGCCTGTTTTATGTGGTTTTCACGTTGCTACCGCGAGCCAGTCAAACGGGGTTTGGATCGTAGTGAATATGGATCTCCAGCGCTGGCGTGGGTATTCTCGCCTCTCCTAGTTACTTCCAACATTATGGATTTCACGAGTTGCCCGTGTAGTGCCAGCAACAGCTCCGACAACCGATCCAAGGAAACCAGCAACCATGTCGGTGCGTTCGGAATCTCGTGTCGGAATCCATCGTTGAATTGAGTTAGTAATAATACCGTAAGTAGTTGAGCCACTGATTGCGAGAAGCACTGCGGTACGCTCACTTTGTCGTTCGGTTTCAAGCGCGTTCACGAGTGCCGTTGCAAGACCTGCGTGGCCCACGAAGTGAAGAAACTTGTCCGGTCCCAATCGTTCGAACTCCGAATAACGGGGGAACGGTGATGGGATTACCGATCCGACTAACAGGAAAACTGCAACGGTCACGACTACAGTCCAACGAGATCTCGATGAACAGCACTGTAGTTCTTTCATAGGATATTTACGGAGGGCAGTTTCTTGGTGTTGTGGATCATTATCAACCCTTTCGTAGCTGCTTCTCATATTTTTATATCGTTATTGAGTTATTGGAAATTAGGGTAATGATAAAATACCAACTCAGACAACGAGTGGTTTTTGTCAGTATCTTGACGTACAGAGATCGATGCGCTGGAGCGGATGACGTTATTGCGTTCGAATCGAACATCGAGCGGTCCGGCAGTTTCGCCAGAATGATCACTCATCGGGGACAGTTGTCTTTGCACCTTTTCCGAGCCACTTGCCGATGACCTGCTTCACTGCCGATCGTACTGGTCGATGTTTGCGCACCATCACGACTTCGCCGTCGAAACGCATGCCAACCGTTTCGGGAATTTCACCGAACAACACCCGGCGGAGAATTCCTTCACCGGCTGCCCCGATGAGGATGGAGTCAAAGCCTTCCTCACGTGCGTAATCAAGAATCGTCTGAGTGATGTCTTCACCCTCCTGTACAGTGATGGAACTGTTCAGATCCTCCTCGGCCAGTGTCGTCTGCTTTTCCGTGAGAAATGATTCGGCATCGTCACCAGTGTCGTCGGTCACCACGTGGAAGAACATCACATCAGCACCGGCTCTCGCGTACGCGGCGGCGAAGGTTTCTGCTAACTGGGTATTTGGTCCATCAGCCAGCGGGACGAGCACTCGACTCGATTCTGGTGCTCCATCGGTCTTTACGACCGAGACGTCACATTCGGCGTTCTCGACGACGGTATCGATCGTTGAACCGAGGACGTAATCGGAGAATCGCTTCCGTTCGCCTCGCCAACCGAGCAAGACAAGGTCACTATCGCGTTGATAGGCAACGTTGTTGATGCTCTTGGCAACGTCGTGGCCGATGGTGACCGTTTGATGAGCGGGAACGTCCTCTGGAACGTATCGCATGGCATCATCCAATATTTCTTGCTGTTCATCAGCGTAGTGACGGCCTTCGGACAGGGGCGTTTGGTCTGGCACTGTCGCCACGCTCGTTAAGAGAATCTCGCCGTCCATGTGGCGGGCAACTGCGCTGCCAGTACGGATGAGCTGCGCTGTGTTCTCTGGATCGGAAAGTGGGATGAGTACCTGGTAGCCGCGCCCTTCTCCTGCGCGCTCTTCGGTAATGAGCCGCGTCTCTTCCGCAATTGCAGTCTCTCGAACACGCCTACGAGAATACAGGAAGTAGATGCCGAATCCAACTAGAATCCACGCGATCGCGCCGTACCATGCAAGCGGACTGTAGTTGAACAGATACACTGCGAGAAACAATTTGGTTACAATCCCAACAATTGGAACGTACGGGAACCACGGCATGATATACCCATAATCGATCTCATCGCCCCACTCTCGACGAATAACGATTGCCGCGTAATTTACCTGCAAGAATAATAGTAGGAACATCACGTCAGTCGCCGCCGCGACGGCCTCAATTGGCAAGGCCACTGCCATGAAGATGATGAGCGCCCCTGAGAGCGCGGTCGCGAGATAGGGGGTTCGCTGCTCAGGATGCACTTCGCTAAACATGTCTGGGAGGACGTGGTCTCGGCCCATCGCGAAGGAGACGCGCGTTGAGGAGTAGGTCGTCGCGTTGAGTGCTGAGAGCGTCGAGAAGACTCCTGCAACGAGGATGATAACGGTTCCGTATGGCATGATCTGGGCAGCAGCGCGGGCCAGACCTAGTTCCCCGAGATGGCCGAGGATCTCCCAGACGGCAGCATCCTCGATGTTCGATGGAACCGGTGGGAGGTGCCCTCCACCATGGACACCCTCAGCAGCACCTTCCTGGGCAAGTCCAAAGAGCTCGGGTGTGACTGTCACTGAGCCGATGAGGACGATGGCGACGAGCATGTAGATGGTGACGACGATCGACATCGAGTAGAAGACCGCCTTTGGTACGGATTTTTTCGGATTCATGACCTCTTCGCCGGATTGGACGATGATCTCATACCCTTCGAAGGCGATGAATGTCAGCCCCATCGCGATGAAGACGCCACTAAGCTCTCTCGGCAGAAACGGTCTGAACCGGCCGGTCGCTTGGGTTGGATTATCGAAGATGTAGCCAAACCCAAAGACGATGAGAACGAGAATGACGGCTACCTTGACGATCGTAATAATATTGCCAGCGAGTCCAGTTTCTTTCGCGCCGCGATAGTTGATGTATGTGAAGAGACCCCCCGCAAACACAGCAAAGAGCTTGTCTGGCCCGAGTGATAAGAGCGTAACTCCTTGCAATCCAATCGTGAGTGGTTGGAAAAGAGCAATGCCGAAGTACTCAGTAAGAAGGAGGTGGACGAACGCACCGAATCCAAGAGTGTACAACGATCCTGCGACGGCGTGCGCAAACCATGACATCCAGCCAGCTAGAAACGCTTGGGAACGACCAAGCGCCTCTCGAACCCACAGATACCCCCCACCTGCTTCGGGAATCGCAGACCCGAGTTCAGCATAAACCATCCCCGTAAAAATGGTGATGAAGCCGTTGAACGCAAACGCCATGACCAGTGCTGGCCCAGCTTGTCCAGCAGCGAGGCCGGTGAGGACGAAGATCCCAGCGCCGATCATCGCTCCCAAGCCGATCATCGTGATGTCGAACAACGAGAGATCCCGAGCGAGCTCTTCATCGTGACTGTGACCCGGGAGTCCGTCGTCGTTACTCATGTGACTAGCCGTCCTCTGAGCGACTAAAGGGACCTTTAGCGTACTCCCCAGCAGCAATCTTGTCGACGACGTATTTGCCGTGGAACACCGCGGCTTGTAACCCAAGCCACGCGAGTAGAGCAAGGATAGCACCGATCGTCAGCTCGGATACCATATCATGTTATTAACCGCGATGGATTATAAAAACAGCTGGTGGGTGCGCAGATTCAGTATTCTATCTCAAATACAAGCTTAGCGGCGACGAATGAGCGACAGCATTTAACTACAATCTCACCGACACGATATGCGTGCGTATACGACAGCCAATTCCCTCGGCCGAATGGTTTATACTGCCGAATCGGCCGATCAGGCAACTGAACGCGGCCTGTGGTACTGTCGTGCATCCAGCGGCGAGTCGAGAAGAACGCAAACAGACAGCTACTGAACTTGCCGTTTCTGAGTCCTATGACCGTAATCGACGATCGGTAGCGTCACATATATCGGCGATTCTGTCCTGAACAACAACTATTGTTAATAGATACCACGAATCATACGTCCATGAGCGATATTGAGCCAACAGCTGATACTGAGGTACACCATCACGCTCAGACGGAGGGTCCGGGTTACGCGACCCCGCAGGCAGCTATCGAGGAGTCAGATCCGGAGAGGCTTGCGTACGTGATGGGATTGTACGTCGGAACGGATGTCGACGCGCCCGACTTCCTATCGGTCGTCGATGTCGATCCAGAGTCCGAAACGTATACGGAGGTCATCGATCGCGTCGAAATGCCCAATCGAGGCGATGAACTCCACCACTTCGGCTGGAACGCCTGTTCGTCATCATGTCACATCGATGAGTTGGAGCGTCGACATCTCATCATTCCCGGACAACGCTCCTCACGCATTCACGTCGTCGACACGAAAAATCGTCGTGATCCCCAGATCGAGACGGTCATCGAACCGGAGGAACTCTTCGAGTACGATCTCTCGGCTCCGCACACCGTCCATTGTATTCCGGATGGGGAAATCCTCATTAGCATGCTCGGCGACGCCAACGGGGAGCTACCCGGAGGTTTTCTCGAACTCAACGACGATTTCGAGATCGAAGGTCGGTGGGATCCGCCCGGCGAGATCGAGATGAACTACGACTTCTGGTACCAACCGCGCCACAATGTGATGGTTTCTTCGGAGTGGGCGGCACCGACGACCTACTATCCGGGATTCGACCTCGAGGACGTCGAGAACGGGATGTACGGGCAGCGGCTCCACGTCTGGGACTGGGCCGAAGGAAACGTCGAGCAGACCATCGATCTCGGTGAAGATGGTCTGATTCCGCTCGAAGTTCGGTTTCTCCACAGTCCCGAGGCCACGCATGGGTACGTCGGCGCAGCACTCTCTTCGAATATCTTCCACTTCTTCGAGGCGGACGGCGAGTGGCACGCCGAGAACGTTATCGATGTCGAATCGCGCGAACACGAGGACTGGGAAATGGACGTGCCCGGTCTCGTAACCGACCTTCTCATATCAATGGACGATCGCTATCTGTTCTTTGGAAACTGGCTCCATGGAGATGTTCGGATGTATGATATCAGTGATCCCGCCAATCCACGGCTGGCTGACCGTATCTGGGCTGGTGGTTATTTCGGTGATTCACACCCCACCGGTGCAGACGACCGTGAAGTCGTTGGCGGGCCCCAGATGCTGCAACTGTCGCTTGATGGGGAACGTCTCTATTGGACAACGTCCCTCTTTTCTTCGTGGGATAATCAATTCTATCCGAAGGAGGCCGAGAAGGGATCGGTGATGCTCAAGGCCGACGTCAACCCTCGAAACGGAACCATGGAACTGGATGAAGATTTCCTCGTCGATTTCGGCGATTCACCGCATGGTCCGGCCCGTGCTCACGAAATTCGCTGGCCCGACGGCGACTGTACCAGTGACGTCTGGCAGTGAAAGGCATGACTACCCACGACATCGTACTCGAATGGCAGGATGGACAGACCGAGCACATTTCCGTCGACGAGGACGAGACCGTGCTGGAGGCAACTAGAGCGAACGATCTGGGGCTGCCCTTTGGTTGCCTTACCGGGGCGTGTGCTACGTGTGCTGGCCGACTTACAGTGGGTGATCTCACCCACCAGCGACCGCCACGGGCACTCAAAGACTATCAGCAGCAACAGGGCTACGCTCTCCTCTGTATCGCTGAGCCCCGATCGGACTGTCACATCGAAGTCGGTGCGCGAATACAGGCGGAAATGATAGTGACCCCATGGAAATGATAGCTAGACGTGATCTATCTAATTTCTGTTCCCAGCTCAGCTGCGGCCTTTTCGCCTTCCTGTTTCTTCGGTTACGACACTGTATTCCGGAAAAGCGTAGTTCATCCAGTTATGGACGTGGCATCGGCGATATCGGTGTCCGTGACGAGATTGCCGAGGATGTCGGGCTGGTGGGTGAGGAAATTTTAATGTGTCACGGACAAAGAATCTCGGAACCGTCTACGTGAACAGTTCATCGAGGTACAGCGTCGTGGTGTGACTGGTGTTCCGACGTTCGTATACAGTGACCCTACCGTTTGTGAAGCGGTTCCACCCGAACACTTGAAACGACCTGTCGAAGGAACCCAACCGCTTTCGGTGTCGCCATCTCCGTCGGTAACTCGAAACACCCCGTCTCTAGCCGATCTATTGGTGTATGGCGGACAGTTTTTCATGCGTATTTCATTTTGGCCAGTGTATGATCTTCGATAACTGCCTCCGAATTGAGCTAACAGCTTTCCTCACGGCGTGGAAGGAGTAACGACTGCTATCAGTGACTTACGTCCTGATCAAGCGATCGAGAGACGTTCCGAACGGCGAGCATTACATCTGTACGTACGTAATACTAACCGGATTACCGGTCGCACACCCCAAATACGGTTGAACGAGTCGAGATCCGCTAGATAATACTATTGCTATCTGGACTTGTTTCGAGAAGTAGAGAACGGGGTTACGCAATAGTGATGGGAATCATGTTACAGATGATGATGACGCCGGTCATCACGATGGCAGTTCCGGCGCTGTATGGAGCAAACGGTCTGACTGCTGGCTGGATCGTGCATCTCTTCCATAGCCTCGTATTCGGCCTGATTTTCGCCGCAGTTGTGATATCTAGCCTATCACTCCGAGAATACGCGAGTACGGTTCCGACCAGCGCAGGACTCGGGCTCGCTTACGGCGTCATCGTGTGGATCGTCGCCGCAGGAATCGTCATGCCGATCTGGTTAGGTGTGGTTGGATTTCCGATGGCTCCCCCACTCCCAAACTTTGATCTGATGAGTCTGGTTGGACACCTCGTATACGGAGTGATCCTCGGTGCTCTTTTCCCCCTCATCAACGATCGATAGTTCGCACGTGCTTGTCCTACTGGGGACAAGCAGCCGTATACTACTTCTGATGTGTTCTGAGTCACGTAAACAGGTGCTGGATGATGCCATGTTGTCTCCTTACCCAGAAAAATTTTGAATTCTGAAGAAATTATACATCATTTATAATTAATACAAAAGATTATGAATGGTGTATAAGGATAAAACTTTCAAAAGCGTATAGATGGGACATAGAAGACATCTTCCGCCGTTTCAGGGCTGTCCTTTGCTGTAAAATATGAAGATGGCTATCAGATACTTACACAGTAATCAACGCTCGTTGATATTGTTCTTCGGCGCGTGTTTCCACTCGTACGTGTTTCGGTGTCTCATCAGACCCAACCGCATCGAATCGGTGATTTCATCTTTCAGAACGTCTGGAGATGTTGCTTTCGTGGCTACGCGTTCCAGGGGCCGTGGTCGGGATCGATACACCGCTTTTCACGCTCGATCGCGTCGATCGTCCTGATGTCATCCTCATCGAGTTCGAGATTTTGAGCCTCGAAGTTACTCTGAAGGTGGTCTTCGTTCATCGTACGCGGGATGACAGCGACGTTTTCTTTCGAGAGTAACCACGCGAGGCTCACCTGTGCCGGACTCACATCATGTTTATCTGCGATCTCCTGTAGTTCTGGAACGGTAAAGACTTCTCCTTGTGCGAGTGGAGAGTAGGCGACAAGCCAGTGATCGTGTTCGTAAGCGTACTGGTGTAGTTCCTCCTGTTGGAGTAGAGGATGCATTTCGACTTGGTGGGCAAAGACAGGTGCGTTGAGAATTTCTCGTGCTTCGTCGAGTAGATCCGGCGTGAAATTGCTCATTCCCACGTGACGGATCTTCCCTTCCTCGTAGAGACTGTCATACGCTGGAAGAACGGTTTCGTGATCATAGATGCCGACAGGCCAGTGAACGTATAGCATATCAACGTAGTTAACACCGAGCCGGTTGAGACATCCTTTGGCGGCCTCGAGTATATCCTCTGTATCGGGGGAAGGGCCCGGAACGTCGACGTGGACCGTCTTGGTGGAGACGAAGACGTCTTCGCGGGGGACGGACGCCTTTTCGAGTCCTTCGCCGACGTATTCCTCATTGCCGTAGACCTGTGCTGTATCGATATGACGGTAGCCGATCGTGAGTGCTGATTCGACGATTTCAGCCCACTGGTTTCTGTTATCGTCTGAGTATGTCCCGAGTCCAAATCGTGGGAAGTCGTCTGTTGGCATATTTATGAACACTCCGGGCAGATGGAAGACTCTAGTGGTTGCGGAAGTTTGGCCGTGACAGTCGAAAGTAACTGAGAGCGGTATTTATATCTAAGTCAGCTGAGAAAAACAGTGAAGTGGGGACAGTAGCGAGGTTCCACATTTGCAGAACCTACTACGAAACGATAGATCACGACTACTTGCGAAGTACAGCCAATTCATGAGGACAACGAAAAGAAAAATCATAGCTCTACCGGAAGCCAGTACACTCCCGAGGAGACGGACTGCACACGGCGGAGTCGTTCGAAAACTGCGGGGTCTCGACTTAAAAAAGTAGATGGGTTGTGGACTAGTTTGGGGCGGTTTGATGAGGCGGGTCCCCATCGATACGACGCTATCGTATCGTCGTCGTTCAGTACTCGTGTAGCCAATAACGCCAGCTACCACTGCTTGCTGTTGGCAAGCAGATCTAAATTTATATATGGGGGAGTGGATTATATTATGTGTGGGTTCGTATTCACACCTGAACACCTAATCTCGACTGTAACAAACGGTGCTGGAGAATAGATGAACCGATTGTTACTTGCGGTCGTGTCACTTACGGTGGTAGTCGTGGTCGCGTCGACACCGCTTACGTCAACGATGGCTCAAAAGTCCCCTCAGACGTTCGTCATCGAGCAGGGCGACAGATCCATCCGTGTCACACCGCTCGGTGACGGCTCTCGGTCGGTCGAGGAGTTCTACGATTACCGGTCGCCAGCAACGGAACCAGAGGGTCAGTACGGCTCCTACGGCACATCGAACATTCAGATCAATCAGGTCAGCCAACTCTTCATCTATCGTGGGAGCAGCGGCCTGAGCCTCGTCTTTCTTCACGACAAGTCTGGCGACGAGGGCGGAGCGGTTATCACGGGTGATATCTCCGGCCTGCCAGCAAACGGTGACTGGGTCGTCGAAGACGATACCTACAACAACCGAGACGACGTGTTCCAACATAATGATGGATCGAGCCACATCGAGTGGCTTTTGAGAGGAAACCGAACGGATGGGGCCGCGTTTCGAGGTCTTGGACGCTCGTCCGACACCACTATTACCGTCGATATGAAGTTCAATGAGCGATCCGCGAACTATCCGTTCGAGGAGTGGGAGGGCCCGCCCGACCAGAACGAGATCGAACGCTGGGTTGTTCGCTCGGGTACCGGTGAGATGATCGCACTCGATATGAACGACCCGATCGAAATCAGTTCCGGGACCAGTGGTGCCCCGAGTACACTCACAGAGACCGGTGGAACAGTCACCCCGACTTCGAGTACCGGGACGCCAGCGACCACTACACAGGCCGGTAGTAGTGACGGGTTCGGAGTATCCGTCCCGAGGTTCGATGTGGGTCTGGTGATCCTTGCCGTCGTGGCTCTCACAGCGACCGCGCTACTTCGCCGCACCGGCTGATAGATCGCTGTTGGGATGATCTCCTACGTTTCGGTTCTGAACACGTCGCTGGACTATCGCACCACTTCTCCGCAAGGAGACCGATGGACCTCGCCAGCACGACCACATACCGGAACACGGATTGAAAACCCGTTCACTGTGTGTCATACACCGGATGTCGAAGTCGATCATCGCGAGGTGTGTCTCTGCAGAACGTGAAATTCGCCACTGACTATCTTCCTAAAACTTTATTGATATCCGACTAGTCGTCTCCGAGTTCGATTTTCACCGCGTCAGCACTGTCCCTTCGAGAAGTTGTCCAGCACGTTCGATACCCTTGGATTCATTGAAAAACGACATCTCCTCAATGACGAGGGTGAACAAAACGAAGAATAACGGTTCAGAAGTATCCAGGTAGGTTGGCTTGTTATTATTTTAATAGATAGATATATAGTGAATCAATCCATATATAGGGTGTATAATTACGATCGGTTCTGACGATCTGATATCTATCATGAGTGTTGTCATACTACTACGAGCTGGCGCTCACAGTCGAACGTAGTACGAAATACACGCACGAGCGAACGATCAATGGCACCTAATAAATCATTGACAAGACGGAGATTTGTAACGCTTACGGCAACGACAGGTACGAGTCTGGCGCTAGCAGGGTGTGGCGCTGACCAACTGCCCGCGGAGACGGATGAGGACCAGACAGAAACGGATACAGAAACGTCCTCGACTCACCGACGGGCACAGACTACCAGGGAAGAGCACGAAGTGGACGTGGAACCTGGAAGTCATCCACGGACGAACTACCAGTTGGACGTTCACGACAAGCGCTGGAACACGTATCCTCTCTGGATCGATCAGAACGGCCGAATATACGGACGCTCCGGCACCGACGTGACGGTCAGCGACGACTGGTATCATACGACCGAGGTATTATTTTCATTCGAGGAAATAGATGACGATCACGTCCAAATGGTCATTGTTCCAGAGGGTGGGAACATCATTGCGGCGGTGGGAGGCCGGGGCGACACCGGAGGACGGATCTACCGCCTCCATGACGATCTCAGCGGTGCAGAAAAGCTGTACCAGTTCGAGTACGGCCGCGCCCTGCCCGGCATGGGCCACGCCGTCTACGACGACATTATCGTTCTCTCGTGTTATGCTCTCTCGGATTTTGAGGCGAACCAGCACGCCAACGAGGTGATCCTCTCGACTGACGGCGGTCGATCGTTCAATCGCATCCTCGAAGCTCCTCTCAAGACCACAGACGCGGCAAACCTCCATGTCCATGACGTCGAATACGATCCGTACGCCGATCGGATCTGGGTGGTGGTCGGTGACAATGGCAACACACAGCTGTATTGGAGCGACGACCGTGGCAGCTCGTGGGAGGCGATCGCAGAACAAGGTGAGGTCACCATGTTGACCCAGATTGCTGCCTTCAAAGACTGCGTCGCGTTCGGCACTGATGGCACTCCGGAGGGGATCATCCGCTGGGAGCGTAAGGGGGCTAACGACAAACCGGACGGAGTGGATGATCTCGTTCGTCCATACATTAAGATAGAGACCGATCCAACCGACGACACGATGGAGATGTACGCCCGTGGGCGCTGGCACATTCGGGAAGACGATGGGCGCGAACTCTGTCTTATGGCGTTCGGCTACTCCCCAATGGACACGGGAACGGATTCGGTCGTGCTCGCCAGCGTCAACGGAGCCGAGTGGTATGAACTCTACCGGACCCAGACCCGAAAGATCCTGCTCACCACCGTCTTGGGACCACTGTCGATGGATGGTCCCCGACGAACGGTCGTGTCTGATAGCACCCAAAGCGAGGGCTATCAGGTCAATGCGACAGTACCAAAATTCTGGACGTAGCAAGAGTTTCGGCTCTCGCCGAAACCAAACACGTGAGCCACCGTATCAGCCGATATAACCAGCTCCCTCGAAATCCAACGCTACTCCGAACGGTAAACGGCCCCCACCGATAATCGATACCGTCTAGGACTGTGATTTCCAATCAGTAATCTTGCAAAGGAGTTTAAACGTTTCTGTCCGTACTGTTTTTGAAAATGAAACGTATGAGAATTAAAGATGTCGAGATCCCGCTGACGAACAGGATGTGATCATCATTCAGTGTTCCGACTGTGGGACTGAAACTCGCCACTCAATTACAGCGTGACAAACGGGCCTCGACTCAGCTTGTGGGGGTTCTAACACTGGCTAGAGCACCGATAATGTTAGATACCTTGTATGTCAATGGTCGTTCCATTGTTGCCCAGTGCGCTGACGGAGATTTCAATATCTACTCTTGCCGGTTTGTCACCGACGAGTACAGCTACTACTGTCGTAGAGCAATAGCATGAGTCACTACATCGCTTCTACCGGTTGGAGCGGCTCACGTGCCACTGTAGTTCCAGCTATGAGCACGGACGCATAACAGAGAGCGCTCGCCGTACATCATATATCGGTTTCGCATGGTTTCGCCGACTCAAATACGAATCATGTCGATGGGTGCGCTTCTTTTGCCTCTTGAACCCAACATCAACAACCACATCAGTCAGGGATCAACTATGTTCGGTGTCGAGTTCTCGACGTTGATGATGGCACGCGTCTATGTCGAGAGGGTTGAAGCACAACACGTTCTAAAATTATTCTAAGCAAAAATCCTATTTATATCTCTGTCCTAAGAAAATACTAAAACTGTGCGGATTAATTGTGCCACTTGGGGAATGGACTGAAAATTCAGAGAACGGTTCGACGCCCCAATGAAAACGAGGAATGTGTATATGGCAAATGCTAGTTATTTTGGAACGACCATAGATGTCGAAGTGATCGCCGTCGTGGACGGAGACACCGTGAAAATCGACCTAGAGGGTGAGCCTGAGAACCTTCGCATACTCACTCTCGATACCGAAGAATCTCGTCCGGTTCCGGGGAAGCCGTACACGCCTTGGGGGGCAGCCGCCAAGGAGGAAGCCACATCGTTCTTTCCGGAGGGTTCGACGATTACTGTCGAGTTCCCGGGTGACGAACCGGTCGATACCTGCCTGCGTCGATACCGGGACAATTACGGTAGACCCCTCGTCTACATCCACAAGGATGGTGAAGACTTCCAGGAGCGGATGATCCAACGCGGATACAGCCCGTACTTCACGAAGTACGGGTACGCCCACTTCGAGTCGTACCACGACCGCTACATCGAAGCCGAACGTCAGGCCCAGGCCGACCACATTGGCGTGTGGGACCAGATAGAAGCCAACGGTCAGGAGATGCGCAACTACGATACCCTGAATGCTTGGTGGACACTGCGGGCGGAGATAGTTGAGTCTTTCAGGCAGGCGAAAGCATCAGGTGTCGAAAACCTCTACGACAGTCGCCTCGACTACGCTGAACTGTCCGATCGAATTGGCGATGAAGTCATCATCTTCACTGAACTAAGAAA
The DNA here is from genome assembly GCF_023115355.1 of Halocatena salina. Taxonomy (NCBI): domain Archaea; kingdom Methanobacteriati; phylum Methanobacteriota; class Halobacteria; order Halobacteriales; family Natronomonadaceae; genus Halocatena; species Halocatena salina. The sequence continues at coordinate 283,589 of NZ_CP096022.1, read as the reverse complement.
CTACCGGCGGACTCTCGGTGGTGACCACGCTATTGTTACGATTGGGTCACAGAGCCAGCCGTTTAAGCTGTTCATCCCTGATGCGTTCGAGACGTTGGATGGAGAGCGCATTCTCTCGTTGCTCACCGAACGGTACATCGCAGGCGAATACGACGGTCAGACGATCGGGCGACCTCGTCGGAGCTACGCCTACGTCTCTGGCACAGTTACACGCTATCCAGAGCCTGACGGTGACCCGGAGATTGTGGTGACGTCGATCGACCAGATCGCTGATCAGCCGCCGTCGAATTAAATACGTTTTATTTCTGATGGTGGGTGCACGTCTCCGTCATTCAATCATCCAATCTTGCCTGACTCAGCAGTGTTGTCGATAACTTTGCTGCCAAAATACATCGACACGCAGCCACCGACCGCAGATCAAGAATGATATATTTATTGATAATTCATGAGAGAAACGAGGGTTTACAGAGCTATATCCACCAAATTCTCAATCCAGAATGAGAAATGCTTTACTCGGGTTCGACGCGGGCCTGATTCGTCACGACCACTACCAACCTCCCTCGATATTGTCGCTCGTACTCGGCGCATAGAGTAACTCGTCGGGAACGGACTGCTCTCCATCTCTCAGAACCCTCCCGAGGATGATGAGCCGTCTCAGTACGGACTGACCGACAATACGAGGCGCTCACCCTCGCAACGGTCGGGGTCGGTCTCGGCTCGTTAGTGTTGCCGTTCGCGTGGCTCTGGCTCTTGGATCGGACCGGCCTCCGAACCACCTTCGCCGTCGTCATCGGTGTGGCTGCCGTCGTCGTGTTCGTGTCGAGCCTTGTCTACTGCCGGCCACCAAGGGCTTGCAGACTGCAAGTGTCTTCACTCGCGCGTCGATGGGTGATCACTGGCGGCCGTGTTGATCATCGTAAAACCTTCGTGATAAGAGTAGCCCTCGCCAGGGCGTGCCTTCGCCTTCCCATTTGCTCACTCGACCCTCTAGTCTACATTGGTCTCGTCGGCTTTGGGATCGTTCTCGGTCACTCACCTTGCTCGGGTCCCCCATCGTCCCCACACGATTCGGATCCGAGAACGCATCTGCGACGGTTGGCGTGCTCACTGTTGTCACGGCTAGCTCCGCTTCCTCGCACTGCTTCCGGCAAGTGCGTTCCATCGCGTGACAGGTGGGTATGTTGTCCTGTTCGTCTCACTAGGTGTCATCACCATCCTTGGAGCTAGCCTCTTCCGCCAGGGCATGAACCCGGAGAGCGGTGATTCAGATCACAGGCCCGAATTCCTCACCTCAGAGTAGCTGATCAAGTGATCATCTTTGGTTACGTTCTCTGTGAGTTTGACTGCTGATACACAGGTCGATCAAAAAAACAGACTTATAAAAGAACATGTGGTTTGTAGCAAACTATCCTCCGACGTTCAGACCGAGATTTGACCGATTCACTATAGTGATGGTACCCTAAGTTATTGTTGTAGTAGAGTGTATTAATCGTAACCGTGAAAGCCGATGGTAATCGCAACACGCCCCAGTTGAGCACTTCGAGCGATCAAATCAGTTTCACTGAGTCGCCAGAATCATTGCCGATAATGTCCGTCACTCCGTAGACGGTAATCTTTTCCTCATGTCCCAGGGCGCTGACAGCGCTCTTGATGCCTGCTCTCGCCGGTTTATCATCAGTAAGCACAGCCACCCTCGAGCGATCTCTGGCGTATTGAACGGCAATCCCGGCGAGTAGCACGTCAGCTTTTTCGATCTCGTGCTCGGGGCGACCAGTTTCGCTTGCAATGGTGCGCCGAGCAATATCACTCGCCGCTACAGCATCTCCATCGGTTAGGGATGGGGGATCAATCATTTCGGCCCACCCTTCTGTCAGTGCTGTCTGGACTCGATCGGTCTCCGAGCCGCCCAACTCGCTGATCACTCGCTTCGGGAGCTTACAGATGACACCAGCAGTCTGGATAGCCTGTCGAAACTTCCGATACCGTGGATTGTCTGGTTGGCCGATCGCAAAGAATACGTTCGTATCGACGATGACGTCCGTTCCAGCGGACAACGGCGTATCGTGGCCCATTCGTGTCACTCGTCAACATCAGGGAGGTCTGCTGGCAGGTCACTGTCGGTGAGCTCCGGAAGGTCCATTGCATCGTCGACATCGGGAAAGAGATACTCGAAGTACGGATCCTGGGCGCGGCCGAGTGTGAGCACCGGTTCAAGCGCATAGATGATCATCATCGCCTCCGTGTCTCGGACATCGATGTCGCTGGCGACCATCCGTTGAGTCGTTCTCCCGGCAGCGTGTAAACCCGCCCCACGGACAGCCGCCACGAGGGTTCCGATACCATGGTGGTCGACGAAGTAGGCAACATCCTTGTCGATCTCTTGGCGGGCAAACGCGTGGAGAACGGTTGGCGTGATAACGATCGGGACGGCCTGCTCAACGATGATAATCGGCTCGGCGGTCAACTGCTGAGGGCGCGTCGAGTCATCGCGCTCAAGCAAGCCGTAGTCGACCAACCGATCGATGTACTCGTAGGTGGTTGATTTCGAGAGATCAAGTGTCTCCATGACCGTCCGTGGAGACACAGGGCCCCAGTAGCACACGAACACGTAGACACGAGCCAGTGCTGGTTGATTGAGAAGGTGGATGACCGTTTCAAGCCGTGGAGCGTTCCGCGCCAACGTTGCTGGATCGAGCGTTGTATTGTCAATGCTGTCGATCGGTGGAGGATCCAATGCACCGATTCCTCCGTCCGAGCGGACACCATCACGATTTGAAGTCATAACTAGGTGTTCGAGATCCATGAACTTCAGACTATCGGTGGTACTATCCAAAGGATCCTCCGTACGGGCATATCAACCATTTGCTATGATGGTTATAACGGAAGTATAGATTTCAGGGGAATGGGTATAGATCCATCTTAGCAGTTGTGTTCGTAGGTGCTGGAGGAAACAATCGAGCAATCTGAATCCCAAGTACACCGACTATCTCGCTTTATCTACCAATCATCGAACGCATCTATCCATCCTACAGACAGCGAGTGACCTTCTTCGACCCGTTCTGAGTACACGCTTCTATACGTATCTGAAGTTGGCTAGGTAAGACCCCTACTGCACGGTTTTATCTCGAAATCTACCGAGCCGATGTCAGGTGACAGAACTCTCAACGCGCGAGGCATGAATCGAACCGTTCGACTGGTATCGTGATATACTACCAAGAGCGCCCGTGCCGTGTGATTCTTCCCTCGAGTTGTGGGTTGATACCGTGCTCACGAGCGTATGCAGCGAGAATCTCGTACTGGGTGTCGAGCGTCTGGGTTCGATGGGCTGGTGTCAGTATTGGAAATTCGAGATCAGTTTGCAGGAGATACTCCGATGTCGCGACGCTGTAGGTTCGCTCTGGGTCGATCGGTTTGCCATCGACAGTCGCTTCGGCAAGCGACCTCTCGGCATGGTCATAGACGATTTCGGCACCGCTGATGTGGGCATACCACCGCGTTGCATCACCGAGCTCCACCAACGCGCTATCACCCTGACGGAATAGCTCGCAGAGTTCGACGCCAGAGACCGCCGCAACGACGACTGGTGCGCCGAATGGAACGATGCTTGCGAGATTACCCACGGTTACGTCGTCGGTAAGGGGCGGGCCCACGCGAATCGCACCGCTATTCTGGAGGCCGACATCCGAATCCGCGGCCCAGCGATACGCGTCTGCGACGAAGTTACCGATCTGACACTCCCCCTCGTACACCGAGGCCCCGGTCCACTCGATCGAGGCGTTGGTATGGGCGACGACCTCGGTCAAGCCCGCTTGCTCCCACTGTTCGTGAAGTGCGGCCTGTACCGGGTGATCGATCGGCGCATCCGTGACATCATACCGCGTTGCACTCACATTCTCGTCAAGCGTGATTTCAAAGAGGATCTGTCCACCAGCACCTGGTCGCGTGAGCAGCGTCCCGTGTCTGTGCTCGAGTCGTTCGTTGTGGATGTGCCCGCCGAGAATAGCATCAACATCGAGTGCGGCAGCGAGGTCATCATCGCTGGATCCTACGTGTGAAAGTGCCACGATATGGTCGACCTGTCGATTGCGAAGTTCGGCGACAGCCGTTCGAGCTTCAGCAACGGGATCGGTGAAGGTGAGATTGTCAACAGCAGGGGCCATCGACGGAGTCTTTGGATCGATGACACCGAACAGCCCAACACGATCGGTACCAGCTTCGAGAATCGTCCATGGAACGACTCCCTCGGCCGCTCCAAAACGGTCATCCTCATCATAAACGTTCGCACACAGCCACGGTTGTGGGGAGGCCTGGACCAGTTCACGCGTGCGCTTGGGCCCGAAGTCGAAGTCATGATTGCCGAACGTCTCTGCATCCGGCTCCACAGCCTGAAAGAACGTAAGCGCCTGCTCGGCTTCTGTCACCATAGCGAGTACACCCGGTGCAGTATTATCACCGGTACCGACAACCAACGCCGTTTCATCGCGCAATTCCTCGATGAGCCCGGCAAGGCGTCCGATGCGCTCGGGATCGTCGTAGGCGTTCTCGATGTCCGAGTACTGTAATAGACGCAGCGACACAGATTGATCAGTTATCTCTCTATCTGATGATTCTTCTGATATCTGTATTGAGAGAATGAGACGATAGATATCGTATTCAAGTCCGTTGAGACCGGCAGCGAGTACTCGATCTCCGAGATTCGGTAGTACAACCAGTGGTAGCTCGGGTGCTCCGCAATCATCATGGAGGGGGTTGCTGTTGGAAGAGCGAAGTGTCTCGACACCGACGGAATGCAGTAGTTGAATAGACGGCTACGTGTCGCATTCTCCCCCTTCGTGAACGTTGTGTTTTCTGATTGATTACAGATAATTATCAGATATTAGCCATAATCTTCTGTTATAGATCGAATCTCTCTGCTGCAGTCTCCATATCTTTGTCTCCTCGTCCGGAGAGGTTCACGATGATCGTTTCGTACTCGTCCGTTTTTGCGATCTGGCGTGCCCGCGCAATAGCGTGACTCGATTCGAGAGCTGGAATGATTCCTTCAGTCTCGCTGAGTTCCTTAAATGCTGCGAGAGCTTCCTCGTCGGTGATTGCCGTGTAATCAGCCCGCCCCATCGAGTGGAACATGGCGTGTTCGGGACCGACCCCGGGGTAGTCAAGTCCTGCAGAAACGGAGTGAACCTCGACATCGTCGTCGATAGTTCGGGTTTTCATCCCGTGAATCACGTCGTCTTTCCCGTTCGCGAGGGGAGCCGCGTGGCGCTTTGATGAAGAGCCTTCACCACCGCCTTCGGCGCCGTAGAGATCGACATCGTCGTCACGGAAAGCGTCGAACAGCCCGATGGCGTTCGATCCGCCACCGACGCAAGCAACTGTCGCGTCCGGGAGATCGCCCGTCTTCGTGAGGATTTGTTCACGAGCCTCCCGGCCGATGACGGACTGAAAGTCCCGGACCATCCGAGGGAATGGATCGGGACCAACAACTGATCCTACGAGATAGTGGGTCGTATCGATGTTCTGGGCCAGATCCTCAAGCGCAGCATCAACGGCGTCAGCGAGACCTTCCCCACCTCGGGTGACCTCGTTGACCGTCGCGCCCATGAGACGCATCCGGAAGACGTTCATCTTCTGGCGCTCGACGTCTTTCTTTCCCATGTATATCTCCGTGTCTATGTTAAGTAAGGCTCCGACCATCGCTGTCGCCGTCCCGTGCTGGCCAGCACCGGTTTCGGCAATAAGCCGCTCTTTGCCCGCTTTCTTTGCGAGTAACCCTTGACCGAGCGTATTGTTGATCTTGTGAGCGCCACCATGGAGCAGGTCTTCGTGCTTGAGGTAGATGTCCGCACCATACCGATCACTGAGATTCTCAGCGAAGTACAGCGGTGTCGGTCGACCTGCGTATTCTTCGAGGAGGGTTCGATATTCATCCCTAAACTCGCTCGTCTGACTGATCTCGTCGTAGTCGTTCGCTAATTGCTCGAGTGCGCCCTTCAGAGCCTCAGGAACGTGACGCCCACCATACCCGTCGAACTCACCGGAAGAACCTGTCATAACTGTCGAATTAATTGCCCCAGCACGGCATAAATCTGTCCTATGATATCGTTACTGTTCAATGCTAGAACTGAAAACTAGGTAATATATTATTAGCTACAACTATCATAAACACTGCCACTTTATTGTGGTTGATTAAGCGAAACTGTGATAGATATCTCACTACATGCACTGTGATAGGATCCAATTCATTTCCACTGATCGGCTCACCTTCGAGGGCTGTTACTGTCTTCGTGATCATTCAGCCTATTTTCGTTTGGTATCGTCACCAACCCTCACTGGTGTGGTCTACGACACCGTCGGATTCGTCGGTCACCGTCCATCATGCTTAGTGTATCGATCAGCTCGACAAACGTATCCAACCCCTCATCATTGAACTCGTTCTCACGGTAGTGGACAATCAGTCCGCTGTGACCTCCCGGTCTGATCTCAACGTTCGTAATCGAGTGCGCACATAACTAAACCACGGAATGTGACTCCCCCCGATTTCGATGATACCCATCTTTGCTATGAGGATGTAGAGGGCCAACGAGAGTACATAGACGAATGGCGTTATGAACAGATGCCACAGAACGGTCGTCCTGAGATCAATACCGATGATCGGTACTATGATGTCGTTCAGAGCCAACAGTACGTTAAACACCGGAAGATGAACGAGATAAACTCCGACAGCGTATTCTCCCAAATCCGGGAGAATGGTTCCTTTGCCCAGATCCGGATTCGAGAGAGCGTAGGCAAAGAGTACGAAAACGAGGGGGACCGTCGAAACGGTGAACTCCGTCCAGTAGATATCCTGCCCGAACGTGAGTCCGTGGATGTGGTAGACGATGATATACTGTTCGAGTAGTTGAATCATCAGGAGGATACAGAATGCTCCGAGATAGAGTCGACTACGGTTCTCGGAGATCGTCCAGTCGGATGACCGAATGTGGAATCCGAGGGCGACATAGAAGAATCCGAAGAAAAGAGCATCTTGAGTTTGATATGAAAAATCAACGATCATCGGATAGTTCTGACTGAGAATGCCGAGAACGTGTGTAACCGTGGCGACGGGTAGAACATAGTGACTCTTCTCGACAGCGACGAACAGCGACACGAAGCAGATAGAGAAGATCAATCCAGTTAGAAACCAGAGGTGAATCGAGATCGCATCACCGTAGTACAGCAGTTGAATCAATGAGTTATCTTCGAATAGATGGGTGAGTAATGCGTCTATTACGTTCTGGTCGTGGATCAGTGCAACACCAACAGTTGCTGCTAATGCGATGAGTATCCCGAACAGATAGAGCGAGCTCAGTTTCTGAACGGAGTATCTCGTGTATGCACTGACATTGGAGTGATCAACTTTCTTCGCGAAAAAATAACCGGAAGTCACGAAGAAGATCGGCACATCGAACTGTCCAATCGTATCCAGTACAAAGAAGACGTACGTTCCATACGTGTCAAATCCTAAGAACGGTGAGACATGTGCTATGACGACAAAAAAGATAGCAATAGCACGTAAACTATCGATACTATAGATACGGTTCGACATAGTTGCCCCTTGTCCGTAGGCATTTATTACTGTTATCAATATACTCCGGATTCGTTTCAGCATCAGTTAGCTAAGCTACAAATACGGTCTTGCTGGCTTTCTTCGAATAGAATGGAGCAGACGTAGCATGAGTTCTGCGGTAGCAGTTGTCGACTGTAGTTGACAGTCGGTTCTCAGTTCTGTATCGAGTCTACCACGATCTCCAATAGTACCGGGAACGATCCGTGAATAGGGGGCATGCTTTTCCGACTCAGCAGTGTATAGAAAGATTATGAGCACCTTTGAGACTCCACAAGAGACTGGGGGATGGTTTGGGCTCTCAAGTCGTGAAGCACGAATTATTGGCGGCGCAAGTGCCCTGATGGTGATCAACGTCCTGTTGATGTACGTCTTCGTCGTGACGCCACTCGCGGCCATCAACAACTACCTGTTCGCAGTTCCGATCATCGGTGTTCTGGTGTACGGCGCAGCGATCATGGGCGGCGAGATCCTCGCAGAGCGAGGTATCCATGGCGATAACATGGGTCTCGCTGTCGTTGGACTGTTGATCCTACAATTCGCCTTTGGAATCTTCGGTGCGGGAATACTCTCGTTTGCACCCCGGGGGAGCCAACCGATGATCCTCGGTGTGACTGCGATCGTCGTTGCGGTACTCACTGCAGTGATTTCGGGCTACGTCTACGCCCGATCGAAGACATTCGAGACCTGGGGGACTGTCGCTAACTACTCGTTTATCGGTGGCATCGTGGCGATCGCGATCGGAACGTTCATCCAGCCCGTCCTGCTCGTCGGCTTCATTCTGATTTTCCTGGGATTCGTACTCCGACTTGGTTGGGAGGTCTGGCAGGTACGTGACGAGCGAAACGCCTCCATCGCTCTACAGACGATCGGCGTCTACATCGCAGTTGCTGGCGTGTTCGTGCATGTCCTCCAGCTAGTTATGCGAGCACTGGCTCGGCGATAGTCCCCGTACCACGAAAGATAGAAATATTATCACTAGGGTTTGTCGGTCAGTTCTGTTTCGACAACGATCCGTTTGTCCGTCATGGAGATGTCGTGCACTGAGTGATTTGGGACATGTATTACCACGTGGCGCTGCGTGCTAAGACGAACACTAGTAACGCCGCAAACAGTGTTCCGAGAATCGCTTCAATCCCAGACAAGAGCTGTGCCCAATAGCCGACTGGTTTGATATCTCCATAGCCAAGCGTAGAAAAGGTAACTACACTGAAGTAGATGCTTTGAAGTAAAACCTCTACAATCCATGATAAAGGGGCAGTTTGTACATGGTCGAATGTATACGTGGTCGATCCCCCATCTCCTGTTATCCGAACCCCTCCAGCCAATGGATATAAAACACCGCATAACAGCATTAATATTATTGATGCTGTAAGAATTCGGTATGGACTCGTTCCATACAACATTATCCACCGTGAAAGCTCATATTTGATCGCATTACCATACTCTCCTTTTTTCCATGCCAGTCGGCGACGAGCGTCCTTCTCTCGTTGATAGCTGTGCCGATTTAACGTTGGAAGTGAGTTATCATGATATATCTCCTGAAGTTCACGATACACCCATGCAGCAGCTTGGAGTGGGTGGGTTTCGTACAGTGTTTCTGGTGTCGCCTCCGTTTCGTACACTGAATACTCACCGAAATCGGTGTCTCTATTCATATACACATCTGAAAATATTGCTCCATTCAGACGGGTTTCGACGAGTGTGGCACTTCGGAGATCCGTATCTGACATAATCGTTCCTTCGAGGTCGCTACCACTGAAATCAGCATATATTGCGTTTGTATATTCGAACCTCGAGAATCGTAGCTGTGCCCCTGAGAAGTCCGTCGCTCGGACATCTGCACGAGTGAAATCGACGTTAACCAATGATACATCACTGAACCAGTCAACATCTCTGAGTTTTGCCCCCTCGAGGTAGGCTCCATCGAGATGCTCTCCGGGATTCGGTTTCAATTCTTTGAGGTCAGTGATCGATTTTCCTGCCTCCCTCGCATGCCAGACACAGCGATCTCGGTCGTTCCAAACAGGTCTATAACAAGTTATTTGAGGTATGTTTTCGTGTATTAATGTAACGTCAGGGTTGTATCCGCATCGGTTATGTGGTGGGTCGCTGGACATCATTAACCACTTATTCGCTTCTCGCTTTAGATATTTTAATCTCCCTCCTTAGAAAATTAGTTTCTATATAATAATTTATAATTAAATGGAGGGGATGCGGTAATGATGTTGGTATAATTATTTATCTATAATTAATGGTCCTTTGTCACTCCCCTACTTGGGAAGTATCGTTCATCATGGACGTGTGAATAAATAAGACCGGCGAGAAGGACCTGCCGACTGTAACGCCATCGTACAGTTACGTAGTGGCATTTCGCAGGTAGAAATTGTTGATCAGAGTTCAAACCTCTCGTGTTCTAGTGGCGGGGTGAGTAGCTGAGACGTCCCTATGACGCTACGTATAAATCATATTAAAAATAATTGTTAGTGTGATCAATAGTTATGTATGCGTTGCTATATCTGACGATAGTAGTCAACGTAGGTTTCTCGTGATCTTACATGTTCTTGGACACTTGTCCCGAACTAAATTGCTGTTTCACTACTTTGTTCCCCCTATTGATCGATGTTCTGCACTTGAGACGGGTGTTCGAGAGTAGACGTTAACCAAGGTTCAAGAATTGATATCGTTATAACTAATCGATCCAGCGGTGCCAGTCGATTCGGTGATGTTCCACCCAGTGACTTCGGCGACATCATATGATTCCAGTGGCACGCTCACCTTCTTGGATATCGAATGATTGCTGAGCCTCAAACTCAACTACTACGCTTGATGTTACATTTGATATTCATAAAAACCCAATAACCAAAATAGTTTATATCTCTACTATATCTCATTATAGTTATTAATAACCATATAAGAAAAACAATTAATACGCATTGTATAATATACCATATTGCGATGTCTACCGATTCGCAGCGATCGACCGAGTCAAAAAGCGCGATCAAACAACGTCACCTCGAAGTAGCTGACGAACTCGTTCCTTCCGATCCCGGCCAACTCTACATCGGTGGTGAATGGAGGGACAGTGACTCCGGTGATACCCTGGATACGCGCGATCCCACGACGGGCAGCGTTCTTGCAGAAGTCCAAGCCGGAGGACCTGTAGATATCGACCGGGCAGTCGATGCCGCCTGGGTAGCCTATCACGAGACGTGGTCGGACTATTCGGTGACTGATAGACAAGCGACGCTTCACGCGATCGCGGACCGAATCGAAGCTCGTGCGGACGACTTCGCGACGATCGAAACCCTCGACAATGGGAAACCAATCTCGGAAGCACGTATCGATATTGACCTCGTAATCGATCATTTCCGATATTTCGCCGGTGCATGCCGTGTTGAAGAAGGAAGGACGCTTCCGAGCGGTCCCGATCACCATATCGAAACGCTCCGAGAGCCGTATGGTGTTGTTGGACAGATCATTCCGTGGAACTTTCCGCTGTTGATGGCTGCTTGGAAGCTCGCCCCAGCGCTTGCAGCCGGTAACACGATCGTTCTGAAACCCGCTGAGGAGACCCCGCTGTCAATCCTTGAGTTGATGCGTGAGATCGACGAGATCCTCCCTGCTGGCGTCATTAACGTCGTCACAGGATACGGTCCAGATGCGGGTGCACCACTTTCCCATCACGATGATATCAGGAAGATAGCCTTTACGGGCTCGACTGAGGTGGGTCGTACTGTGATGAAAAACGCTGCGGACTCGATTACCGATATTACTCTCGAACTCGGCGGTAAAAGTCCACTGATCGTCTATCCGGACGCTGATATCGAAACGGCTGCTGAGGTTGCACGCGTCGGCATGTTCCACAACACGGGAGAGTGTTGTTGTGCAGGAACGCGTCTCTTCGTTCACGAGAATATTAGAGATGAATTCCTCAACGCGTTTATCGACGAAGTCACGTCTCTTACAGTGGGAGATCCACTTCGTGAGGAGACGACTCTTGGACCAAAGGTTACTGACGAACAGGTTCAGCGTACCCTTGAATACATCGAACAGGCGCGAAACTCCGGTGCAGACATTGTAACTGGTGGAGGCGAACCGGACGAAAAAGCACTCTCCGATGGCTGTTTCGTCACTCCAACGGTCATCACTGACATCGACCACGAAAGTCGGGCGGTTCAGGAAGAGATATTCGGTCCGGTTGAGACAGTCTTCGAGTGGTCGGAGTACGATGAGATGATCGACCAGGCAAATGACGTCGATTACGGTCTCGCTGCTGGTGTCATCACATCGGATCTCCAGCAAGCCCACAAGACCGCACGAGACATAGAGGCTGGGAACATCTGGGTAAACACGTACAACGAGTTTCCAGCTGGCCAACCGTTTGGTGGCTATAAACAGTCCGGTATCGGACGTGAAACCGCCGCTGAAACTCTTGAGCACTACACTCAGACGAAAACCATCAACTTCGATCTCAAATGATACCCATTGGCCGGTGATGCTGTAGCATCAAGGATAATCATACGCAGTTCTATATTTCATAATATGAATATCTATAATGTATTAATTTAAATATAGGACTATTGGTAGTAGGGAGGTATGGGTCGACCGTTGAGCGAACAATCCACATTTCTATTCGTATCCCAGTGGTGTGTCCCATCCTGTTCGAAATGACGTTACGACCCCGACTCATGGATGAGGGTCTGTTCCGTGGATCGAATATCCCGTGATAACCGGCCCACTAGTACGTCGAATCGACCGGGATCGGCCACTCCCCCATCGGTATCAGTGTCATAAAAAAGAGAACGCGTTTTCGTCGAACTCGAATTTGATGGTTGTTCGCTCATCAGGCTCTACAGTTACTTTTGTAAACATCTTGAGTTCCCGCGGTGGTCGTGGACGTTGGCATGCTCCTCAGCAACATAGAGCTGAATGATCTCTGTACCTGTCCGTTCGCCAATGTTCTCGACAACTGTTTCACCGCCACTCGGGATTAGTCAATTAATCGGTTATTTGAGGTCACTTGCAGATCGTGATGTGCGAATGACGTGTACGTAGCCCATGCCGAACGCGAACAACGGTTCGATGTCCTGTTCATCGAAGTGGCGGTAGCCCACGACCACTCTCTCTGAGTACTCGGCTACCGGAAAGCCGTTGCCACGATCGACGCCGGAATAGCGTTCTTCGGTCGCTGTCGGGTAGTTCCCACGCTCCTGTCCGAAGGTGATCAGGGTTTTCCGATGGGATTCACATCGCCGAACAATCGATCGGCAGTCGCGTGGCCGTCTTTCAGCCTTGGCCGCCAAATTTCGTATATCGAAAAGGTTAACGAGAATGGGATGACGTACGCCACGGATCCATCGGTCATTTCAAGTCCCGGAATGCTCAGGCGATCGAGGTTTTCTAGCCAGTTTTCGATCGTTATTAGTCGGTATGTGCACTTCTCGAAGCAGGCGGCTCGCAGGCCACAGTCGTATGAAAACGGTACTTCGGTGTGTCGTGGATGGCCACACCGTTTGAGTAGCTTCGTTGAAGTGGTGATTATGATAGTGAGGATGTGGACACTGGGGATCTATCGTTTGGCCACCACCGAGATGTCGTGTTCGGAAACCAGTTATTGGAAAACAGCAGTAACGTGGTCGGCTTTAGTTTCCGACGTCCATCGCGCGGTTAACGATGTCCTCGCTGTAGAGCTCGGCGAGATCGTCGTGCTGGTCTGGTCGGCTCTCGTAGATATCCTGGAAGTAGGTGATTGGCGTCTGGAGGGCCTGATAGGTCGCCTCGTCCCACATTCGGTCTCGACTGATGTCGGTCTCGACGCCGTCGATACTGACGGTGGCCGACTGAGTCATAGCAATGGCTCCTTGGCCTGCCTCCTTAGCAGCCTCGAATTCTTCCATGGAGTCGACAATGTCGTCTAGGCTCGGCACGTAGGACAGTAACCCCAGCAGTTCCTCTTGGAGTGCATCCTCGTCTTCGAGCTCAAGCTGATCACTACCGATCGTGAGGATGTAGCCTTCTCCTGTTTCTTCAAGTGCGATGCGGCTGCCGTTGTAAACCTGGATATCATCCTGCTCCTTGAGTTCGACCTCACGGCCATCCTCATCGATGAGCCAGTAGCCCTCTGTGGGTGGGAGGGGATTCTTGTTCGCCTCGACGACTTGCCCTGGCGTTAGCGACCAGATGCCTAGCTGTCCTTTAGCCTGATTGTTCTGCATGCGCTCGTGGTAGCCTTCGACATCACGGATATCGTCGTACGGCCCATCGATCGCGATAAGACCGGCTGCACTGGCAGCTCGTGAGGTATTGTGGCGCAGTTCGTCCCACGATGGGAGTTCACCCGTCGGGGTGATGGCGCGCATGTCCTTCGTGTAGTCGACCTCGCCGTCGACCAGCAGGAATAACCGTTCAAGGTTGTTCGTGGGCTTGCCCATCTCACCACGTAGTTTCTCCATGGCGAGTTCGGCTGCCCCAGACTCGATAATGACCGACATCGCGAGACTTCCTTCCTTGAGACCGTACTCGTTTTCGACGATGGTGATGAATTCGTCGGCTTTTTTCCAGTCGTCGATACCCCCGACTTCGGGGATGACGAACCCGTCGATGTGCTCAACAGCGCCCTTTTCTGGGTCGGCGATCTCCAGCATATGCTGAAAGCCGCGGTAGCGCGTCTCGGGACTGTCCCGGTGCCAGACGACGCGGGGGTGGATTTCGCCGGGGACGTCTTCGCCCGCCTCGGCGACGACCTCAGTGATGTTTCTGGCGCCTTCGTCGCGCATATTTGGCGCCGTAGCGTCTTCGTTGTCCGGCACCCAAACGTCGGGTGCTTGCATCCCGCGAAGCTGGGACGCGCTGCGCAACATCTTGGCAGTATCGTCTTCTTCGACCGCCGTCGGGGTCGTGAAGAACGTCCGCACGAATTTCCGATCGTGTATCCGCTCGTCGATTGCAGTCATCCTAGTCACTCGGAGTGGCAACTCGAACATTATTAAATGTGGTGAATTAAGATCCGGGAGCACCACTTCACAGGACGATCGCATTACATCGTTGGATTGTAGTATAGAATTATTAATCATTAATAATAAAAGTAGATAATATTGCAGGATCGACGAAGTTGTCTCTTCGCCCAGCGGAATCCTATGGTCCAATGTAGTTGGATCTGATATACACGTCGTGCTGATTGAGTAAAAATATGAATATATCGAGCGGTTTTGTGCCCGTTGGGTATTTCGAGCGTATTCGTGCTGCCTTCGACCTCGTATATGATGAAGTAATATAAATGATACGAACGGTAATCCATGTATAGTAAAAACCAATTTGTGCATGAAGAACAACCGTTTTAACTTCGGATGGTGTATCCAAGATGAAGAATACATGACTACAAAAAACGGAACCAAAGTCAAGACTGCAACAACGACACTACGCGTCGTCGAAGTGCTCCACGAACAGAACGGGAGCACAGTCACAGAAATATCAAAAGAACTTGGCTTATCGAAAAGTACAGTGTACAAACACCTCAAAACTCTTGAAGCAGAGCGATACGTGGTCAAAGAGGATGATGACACGTACTACGTAGGGCTTCCATTTTTGAGTCTTGGAGTACAAGCACGTCGGCGTCGGAGGTTGTATGAGACGGCAAAGCCACAGATACAGGAGTTGGCCCAAGCGTCGAATGAGATGGCGAACCTCCTCGTTGAAGAGCACGGCCGTGGCATCTTCCTCTATAGGTCTGATAGCAATCAAGCAGTCAACCTCGACACGCACGCAGGAAGAGATGTGTATTTACATACGACAGCCATGGGTAAAGCTATCCTCGCATATTTACCTGAAGAACGTGTGATTGAGATCATCGACCAGCATGGGCTTGCTCGGATGACTGAGCACACGATTACTGAGGAGTCCGAACTGTTTGAGGAGTTACGTTCGATTCGAGATCGAGGATGGGCGTACGACAAGGAAGAACGGTTATACGGGCTCTGTTGCATCTCTGCCCCGATAACAGATTCAGACGGAGAAGTACTCGGAGCAATCAGTGTATCGGGTCCACGGAGTAGATTAAACGGTGAACGATTCGAGAAAGAACTTCCGCAGTTGGTCTTAGATGCTCAAAACATCATAGAACTTAATGTATCATATGAATAGGGTATAGATGATAGATACCATATCGAAGGCGTGGAGGGCTCCGTCATCTATGGAAGTTATTTGTGATGTAACGCACCGATCACGTCGGTGACTCAGATAACTTATCAGAACATCTCGAAAAATGATATAAATATGATATTTATGCGGGAGAGTTCAGGTGATCAAGGACGATAGGCAGCTGCGTACTGGCTGTTGCCTTTGAACTGGAGATAATCGACAGGATTCACGTTACTGGGATCGAGCTTTGTCACGAACAGGAGTTTCGTATTCGTAAATATCCTGCGTTAGATCGTGAATTTCATTACATACGTACTGTTGTAACGGACCTTCGGATCGAACTATCCGACAGCAGTGGTTGAATACACTGTGTCACTGTAATCAGCAATCGCATAGGGTCCCTCAGGGACCGTCTCTAGGAAATTCCGTTGGGTAGACGGCTGGGAAAGAACAGAGAAATCCCCCTGTTCGCTACCGAGCAGATTCATTATTACGGTCTCATTAGGAAATCATCCACCTCATAAATATTAAATAATATTATTTATATGAGGATACATCTCTTAGGATAAATCTGGGTCTTATTGCACGATCGGCCTTCGAAGACATGAAAGATATCCACTAAAAACACGCGTTCGTACATACCGAACGGACCGTTGGCCAGTGAATCACACGGGGTAGAGGGCTTGATTGCGTCGAAGATCATCCGTCTGACTCGAATTGAGATGACCACCCTGAGCGCCGACATCTAACATCACTAACACCTCTATTCGCTCCGGAGCGGAGCAAAGCGATGACCGTGGCTTTTAGACGCGGTAAAAACCGATCTATCGATGGCGTTCGATAACCGTCCCATCGGTTCCGGCTGCGACATCAAGGGACGGTGTGCTGTCGTCAGCCCCGATATCGATCCCGTATAAGTCGGCATCGGTCGGTGTTTCGACTGTCTTCCAACCATCCTCAGTGAGCTCGTAAACTGTCCCACCGTCTCCCGTCGTGAGGCCTGTTTCTTCGATAAGATCGATAGCAAAAAGCGCGTTACCGACGTGAAGCCGCGTCCAGACAGCATCGTCGTAGCGGAACACCGAACCATCGTCGCTAGCAACGGCTACCATCGAACCAGTGGCTCCGACGCCGGTGAATGTGGCGTTTGCGTCTTCGATACCGATCCTTTTGTAGCTCTCGCCGCTATCGGTCGTCTCGTAGACGCATTGGTTGGTGTCACAAATATGCCCGTGGTCGCTATCAACAAACGTGATGTTCGAAATGCTTGACCCGCTGCCCGGTTGTTTGATGTTACCCCACGAGACGTTCCCGCTTTCGAATGAACCACTGAGGAGTTCGCCAGAGCCGTTGACGAGGTGAATCCGCTCGTTACCAGTCGCACCAGTGACGGCGATGTCTTCCCACGTGCTCGTCTGATCTCGGGGCGCGGAGTGGTCGGTAAGTCGTCCGTCTTCATAACGTCCGAGTACGCCGCTGTCACCAGTGAACCACACTGTTTTGCCATCCGTAGTGGCGTCGATACCACGAAGGGTGTTCGAATTCGCTGTGGGACCGCGTTCGAGCGCGATCGACCACTCCTCGCCCGCAGTGGTGAGGACGACACCGCCCTCGCCAACTGCATACGCGCCGTTGTTGGTGGAAACGACATCAAGGAGCGTCTCTTCAGTTGGCGTCTCGGCCTCGATCCAGTCGTGTTCGATCTCGGAGTCGATGTTGCGCTGACTGCTAGCGTCGTGTTCGCTACCAACTGTTTTTGAGGTGACGAAATCGGCTACTACCGTATCTTCACCCGTATCGTTTCGCGAGCGTTCCCCCACTCTCGTGGTGGTATCGTCAGCATCTGTCGCGTTGATTGCTCGGGTCGCTGATTTACCACTCACAGCAGAGTCGTCGTAGCGATCGATCTCCATTCCATCTCTATCACTGTGTTTGAGTTTGTCGCTATCGGCGGTTTCGTCGCCCACAACAGAGGGCACGTTCTCCCCCTCCGCAGTGAGGTACAGAAATATTGGCGGGACCACGTAGACTGTGATCGCCAGCAGAATGTATCCGTTGTTGTCGGTGTAACTGGCAAGCCCGATCAGTGCAGTCAGTGCTGCTGCGCTTGCTGCGTGTATCCCAGAACGAGCATACGCTCGGTAATAGGCGAAAAAGCCCTGAGATACGCTATCGTCTGACGAGACAGTCATCAGTGAATGATAGGTCATTAATACGTATTAGCCTTTGCCTTGAATTCATATATTCTATATGATCAATCCTCCGCCATCAGTGCACCTGACTTTTCATGAAAACGTGACAAAATACGACGTTTCTTCATTAACCATTATCTCAATCTATTGTAGCATCTATCTGGCCCAGATAGAATGTAGTTTATTCATTATATAATATTATTATAATTCTAATCACCTCTATTTCTGTAGTGGGGAAGTAGGAAATGAGGGTATTTGGTATCCTCTCGTCAACGAGAGGACAGTCCTGATACCATATAGATTATGTTTCATAGAGCTGTCTCAAGAGATATCGTGGTTCCCAAAATGCTGTATACACTTTGATCTATTATCTCTCTAATCTTATATAACATATAATAGATATATAATTATTATACTAAATTATATTCTGCTAGTCTAATGTGATCCAGTGAATCTAATTAGTCGGCCGTAAATCGTACTTGTTCACTCGGTCATCGAGTGTTCCCGTTACAAGAGTACGTGTGTAATACATCTTCGACTCGCTACCCGCTGTGCGGGTTACAAAAGTACGTATGTAATGCATCTGCGAGCCGCTGTACGATATAGCTCAGTGGTATCAAGTAGAGATAAGATGATGCCGTCTAGCATCCTGTTCGTACTTCTCATCGACTGCATCGTAGATCAAGACAGAGTAGATATAATTATAATATAATGATGGTTGTTCGCATATTCCGAACTCAGGGCCGGCCGACAAACCAATCGTTCAAGTCATATAGAACGACTGGGTATCCATATCCAATATCTTGATAATATATCTAATATTTTTCTGCAAGTTAGTGAAATAAAATGTTATGATGGATATGGATATGTAGTAAAGAGAATGAATTCACGATATGTGAATGATCTTCGGACGTGAATGTGTTATAATGGTCGCACGGAGTCATCTCTGACGCTGTAACACGCAATATATGTAGATCTGACTTTCCTGTCCAGCCCTGTTTGCTCAGGGATTCACACGCTTCATCCAGTGTTTCGGATTCGTCTCTGGCCGAAGAGATGGGTAACTATCCGGTATCCCCATCGTGTGATCAGTCAGTACCAGGTGGCTGTTCACATATACCGAATATTTAAATAGTATCAGTTCTCATTACGCCAATGATGGATACGAACAAGGCTAGAACGGTTACAACGACTCAGACGTCGATTCGAATCCTTGAACACGTTCGAGAGATGGAGGGCGCGACACTCTCCGACCTCGCGGAGGAACTCGGCCGGGCTAAAAGTACCGTCCACAACCATCTGGCAACGCTAGTAGAGGAAGGACTCCTTGTCCGAGAACAGCGACGATATCACATCGGGTTGCGGTGTTTGGAGTTCGGAGAGCATGCACGAAACAGGAAGCAGTTGTACAAGCCTATCAAGATTCAAGTCTACCGTCTCGCAGAGTCGACGAACGAAGAAGTGTACTTCGCTGTCGAGGAGAATGGACAGATGTACACGATCGAATACGTCATGGGTGATGCAAACCCATCCAATCCGGAGGCCGGTAGTCAGTTCCTCACCGTCGGAAGCAAATACGACATGCACAACTCAGCACCTGGCAAAGCAATTCTTGCTGAATACGATGACGAGCTAGTCGAGCGGATCATCGATCGCTATGGTCTTTCTGCGACGACGGAAAACACGATAACCGACCCAGAAGAGCTATTCGATGAACTAGAGCGAATCCGGGAACAAGGATATGCGACGAACGATGAGGAGCTAGAGCGGGGCTACCATGCGATTGCAGCTTCGGTCAACGGACCACAAAACACTGTCGTCGGTGCCCTTTCGATCGGAGGGCCAGCGTATAGATTCGAACTATCAGGTTCTGAACTAAATACATCGGTATCGACGTTGGTGGACGCGATCGAATCTGTAGAATCTGTACTGAACGGTAGGAACGGTTTGAACGGGTCATAGACGTTCGATGTAAGTTCCGAATCCCCTGAACCGACTGGATGGGTCAATATGTAATCGTTCAGAATCCACCTCGACCATAACATATAATACTGCCGATAAAGATTGTCGTATGATGGCTGTCGATACGATCATCACTGGTGGGACTGTCGTCACAGCAACAACCATGTTTGATGCCAGCATTGCGATCGACGAAGGCACAATTATTGGTGTAGGAACAGAACGGTCACTTCCAGATGCCGATCGGACTATCGATGCTTCCGGGCAGTTGGTGATGCCCGGCATCGTTGATCCGCACGTACACATCGATGATCACGTCTCCATCGACTCCTACGCGACGGCAACGAGTGCAGCTGCACTCGGAGGGGTGACGACTGTTATCGATTTCGCGTGGCAACCGTACGTCAGCGAGGGAAGCCCGTGGAATAAAGACGGCTCACTCCTTGATGGACTTGCCCGCAAACGAGAAAATGAACGCGAGGCACTCATCGACTATTCTTTGCACGGGGGGATTCTCAGAGAGGACGATGGCCTGTTCGAAGAGTTAGAAGAACTCGTTGATGCGGGGATCACGTCGTTTAAGATGTATACAACGTACGATTTCGGTCTCTCGAATGGGTTTCTGTACAAGATCTTCGATCGTCTTAGTGACCTCGGTGCTGTTGGCGTGATGCACACCGAGGATGATTCGGTCTGTAGTGCGCTGACGTCGGAACTACGAACTGCTGGCGAGGACGATCCCGTGCAGTATCCCGGGTCACGACCGGAATGTGCCGAAGCGATGGCGGCAGACGATGCACTACGAATCGCAAACGAATCCGGGGCAAAGTACTACGGGCTTCACACCAGTTGCCGAAGGGCTGCAGCAGCGATTGACCACCATCGAAACGATGGAAGCCGGGTCCGAGGTGAAACGTGTACCCATTACACTGTGCTGACCGAGTCAGCTCACGAAACCCAAGGAAACCTTCCGAAGATAGCACCCCCTCTTCGTTCGAATGACGACAATGATGCGATGTTCGAATACCTGAAAGAGGACGTATTGAGTGTTGTCTCGACCGATCACGTTGCACAGAAAGCAGCTATCAAACAAGATCGGCCGTGGTGGGAGGATCCGTTTGGGTCGAATGGGTTACAGGTCAGTTTGCCCGTTTTCCACGATGAAGCAGTGAACAATCGTGGGTATTCTTATCCGTTCTTGGTTCGCGTCATGTCTACAAATCCTGCGAAGACGTTCGGTCTTTCGAACAAAGGAACACTCGATCCCGGTACGGATGCGGATATCGTGCTGTTCGACCCCGAAAAGACGCACACCATAACTTCTGCAGACAACGTTTCGAAGGCGGATTATTCGATCTACGAAAACCGTGAGGTGACAGGCACCGTGACGACAACATTGGTTCGGGGTAAAATCGTAGCAGTAGATGACGAAGTCGTGGGAGAACGTGGCCACGGACGATTCATTGAGCGTGATATCCCCGATTGGAGTGTGTAACGCGTCTCGCTAGCGAGTACAGCTGTTCTATGTGCTTGTCCACGACCTCGATAGTTCACAGCACACGAAGGAGAGATGGGTTTATATTATACTGTAGGTCGTCCACCCATCACGCGAGATCGGGCCGGGAGAGGGACGTTTCTTTGGCTGTGAGAAACTCCAATAAGACCGGCGTCCCTTCCTCAGTTTCCGTGACGCCGCGTTGGATAGCTGGGGCAACCTCGTTGGGATCTTCGATCCGTTCGCCGTAGCCACCCATCGACTCGGCGAAATCGGCGTAATGCCCGGAGAACGGCGTGTCATAACTCGCCATCTCGAAGTTATTCAGCACTATTTCCAGGACAGGGATGTCCTCGCGGACAGCTGTTTCGAAGTCCATCCCTGTCATGCCGATCGCACCGTCGCCCATGACATGGACGCAGACTTTCTCGGGATGGGCGAGCTTCGCACCCATCATGAGTCCGAGTCCGTAGCCGAGCTGCGTGGTCTTTCCCCAGCCGACGTAAGAGAGTGGCTCGGTCACTTCGAAGAACGGGGCCATGAAGTCACGCGCATTACCGGCGTCGGCGGTCGCGATGATACTCTCCTTCTCGATGGTCCGGTCAAGTTCGTGGACGACCCGGTAGGGGTTGATGGGTGTCTCATCTGAGGTGAGTTTCGGTCGCCAGTCCTCGACCCATTCTTCGTGAATCGATGAGATTTCCGCTTCTACCTCAGCTAGGCGACCCCGTGGTTCGCCATCGAGCTGATCGGCGATTTCGTCTCTGAGTGCTTCGAGGGTCAGCTTGGCGTCCCCAACCAGAGCGTAATCAGATTTGACGTCCTTGTCGATATCACCTGCGTCCAGCGTCGAATGGATAACTGTCTTCCCCTCCGGCACAGTGATACCGTAGGCTGTCTTGGTGAAGCTACAACCGATACCGAAGATCACGTCCGACTGTTCGAGAAAGTGGTTAAGTTCGCGGGGTTCGCTCTTGCTTCCAGCCCCTAGGGAGAGCGGATGGTCCTCTGGGAACGCGCTTTTGCCGTTGAGGGTGGTAGCTACCGGTGCTTCCAAGAGCTCCGCGACTTCCTTCAGCGGCTCCCAGCCTTTCGCGTAATGAACCCCCTGACCAGCGTTGATGACCGGTCGTTCGGCCTCGAGAAGCACTTCGGCGATCTCAGGGACACCATCCGGATCGGGAGCAGTTCGCGTCGAAGTTGTGGGCGAGTACTCGATTTCACCGATTTCTTCGTCGAAAACGTCTTTCGGTATCTCAACGAGCCCGGGGCGTTGTCGCCCATTGCGTGCTGCCTGAAACGCTCGCCGTACTGTTTCGTCGACCGCATCGGGATCGGTCAGCTGCTCGGTCGTTTTAGTAACGTGCTGGTAGTTTATGAGCGAACTGAATTTCGGATCGGTGTTGGTCTTCGCACGGGAGTAACCTGCTGGGAACGCAACCATCGGTGCTGATTCGACGTACGCTTGCGCAAGTCCTCCAATCGAATTCTCGGTCCCGGGACCGTGTTGACAGGCAAATGCCTCGACTTGGTCTCCCGATGTGACGCGGGCGATCCCGTCGAGCATGTGCGCACCGGTCCGTTCCTGTCGAACGACTATTGGCCGAATACCTGCCTTCTCAGCAGCGTTATCGTCGAAAAGAGGATTACTTGGGAAACCGATCAGGTGTTCGACGCCCTCTTCTGCTAAGATATGGGCAATACTGTCTGTTACATTCATGCTATGAACGATTCCTTGGAATTCAATATCTATAAATGTTTCTAGGGAAATAATATATTATGTATATCTATTCAAATGATCACATACAGATATAAATTCAAGAAATAGAAATCAATTTTTGGATCCGTCTTTACTGCGAATCAACGACCGCAATGCCTGCGAGATGGACGATATCCTTGACTTCATCACCGCGCTGGAGAATGTGAACGGGTTTGTCCATGCCAACTAGTATCGGCCCAATGGCTTTTGCGTCCCCGAGTTGCTGGAGAAGCTTATAGGAGATATTCCCGGATTCCAGATTCGGGAATATAAGCACATTCGCCGGACGGTCGAGTTCTGAGAACTCGTATTCATCAGTCAGCATCTCTTTGACGACAGCCGCATCAGCCTGAATCTCTCCATCGATAGTAAAATCCGCGCTCGGGTCGTTCGAGAGAATTTCGACTGCGTCTCGTACAGTTCGGGTCTTTTCGTCGACGACAGAGCCGAAATTCGAGTATGACAGCAGTGCAGCGCGTGGGTCGACGTTGAATCGCCGAGCGAGGGTCGCGGTGTGTTTCGTGATCTCTGCGAGGGCTTTCCCGTCCGGATCCCGATTAACTGTGGCATCAGCACAGAAAACGACCTTATTTTTGAACGTTAGCATGTAGACACCGGCCGCGTACTCCGCATCAGCAGCGGTACCAATAATTTCGAGCGGGGGTTTAAGAGCAGACGGATAGTCGTGAGTCAAACCCGTCAACATAGCGTCGACATCTCCCATTTCGAGCATGACGCTTCCCAAGAAGTCCCTGTTTTGGATCAGCTCGGTCGCTTTACGATGAGTAACACCCTTGCGTTTGCGAAGGTCATAGAGCCTCTCTGCGTAGGGTCCAACTTGATCTTCGGCAGGATCGACGATTTCAGGTTCGAAATCCAGCGACAGGGTTTCCATGGTGTTCCAAATCGATCCGGAGTTGCCGATAAGAATCGGTTCCGCGATTCCTTGATCAGCCATCTGGTAGGCGGCCCGAATGATCTTCTCGTCATCGCCTTCTACTAGTACGACACGCTTGGGATCTGTTTTCGCTTTGTTCAGAACCACCCGCATCATCTCTCTGGATTTACCGAGGCGAGCTTCGAGTTCCTCGACATACGTGTTGCTGTCGAGATGTCTGCGGGCTACCCCACTTGTTTCGGCAGCTCTGGCGACAGCGGGAGCGACTTCGAAGAGCACGCGGGGATCTACGGGTTTCGGAATCAGGTATTCGGGACCGAACTGAAGTGGCCGATCACCGTATGCTTTCACCACTGCATCGGGAACGTCTCGACGCGCTAATTTTGCGAGTGATTCTGCTGCAGCCACCTTCATTTCCTCATTAATCTCGGTTGCACGCACGTCTAACGCTCCCCGGAAAATGAATGGGAACCCGAGGACGTTATTGACTTGGTTGGGATCGTCCGACCGTCCCGTCGCCATGATGACCGTATCGTCTCGGGCCGCTTTGGCCTCCTCATAGCCGATCTCCGGATCAGGGTTGGCCATAGCAAAGATGATCGGATCGTCAGCCATCGACCGGACCATCGCTTGGGAGACGATCCCCCCAACTGAAAGGCCGACGAACACATCGGTTCCCTTCATGGCATCTGCCAACTCGCCGTCGGGCACATCACGCGCGAACTCCTCTTTGAATTCGTTCAGGGAATCGTCGTGGTCGACCCGAGCTCGGGTGATGATTCCAGAGGAATCACACATAACGATGTTCTCCTTTTTTGCCCCGAGAGAAATATAAAATCTGGCTGTTGCGATCGCACTCGCGCCTGCTCCAGAGAAGACGATCCGCATATCGCTAATGTCCTTCTCAACGAGTGCTGCCGCATTGAGCAACGCTGCCCCCGAGATAATGGCTGTTCCATGTTGGTCATCGTGAAACACTGGGATGTCCATCGATTCTCTCAGTCGCTCCTCAATCTCGAAACACTTCGGAGATGAGATATCTTCGAGATTGATTCCCCCGAACGTGGGTTCCATCGCTTGTACTGATTTGATAATATCCTCTGATTTGGTCTGATCTAATTCAATATCGAAGACATCGATATCAGCAAAGCGCTTGAAAAGAACACCTTTCCCTTCCATAACTGGCTTTGAGGCTTGTGCACCGATGTCGCCAAGTCCGAGTACGGCTGACCCGTTCGAAACTACACCAACCAAGTTCCCCTTGGCGGTGTATGAATAACTCTCGTCGGTCGCAGCAGCGATCGCTTCACACGGCGCTGCGACCCCTGGCGAATATGCGAGTGAGAGATCGTGCTGGGTACTCGTCGATTTGGTAGTTGACATCTCGATCTTTCCGGGGGGGTCCTGCTGGTGATACTCAAGTGAATCTTCTTCTATGCCCATACTACGTAGGGTTCTTTGGAATCATAAAGTGTTGTTGATTGAGACAAATTCTTCCGATAATATCGATAGTGACGGGTCGGTTCTGGTGGGAACGCGACGAGGGACACAGTACTGGCAGGTGTTCAGTTGTTATGAAAAACCATGACCGAAACATTTATTACCTGAGGGAATGCCTCTGGAGATATGGGTCAACTCGAATTCGATATCGAGGGAACCGTATTTACGGCAGATTTGCTCGAAGACGATGCGCCGCGTTCGATCGAAGTACTCCGGGAGTTCCTTCCACTCAAGTCATACCTCATGCATGTCCGCTGGAGTGGTCACGCGACCTGGATCAACATCGATGAAATCGACCTTCCGGAGATTCCTCGTGAGAATCACACCGTCTATCCTTCACGCGGCGACATCCTGTTCTATCCAGGGTATCGCAACGAACAGGAAATCCTCGTTCCATGTGGACCGACGTGTTTTAAGAGTCCAGCAGGAGAGCTTGCAGGGAATCACGTCGCAACACTCAATGCGTCCAGGGAAGACCTCGTGGCACTGGAACAGGACACACTCGAAAACGGAATGAAGGAAATCGTCGTCAGAGAGGTATAGCGGTTCCCTCTCGGCGCTTAAACCCTTCTCTGTAGTACCGTCGAAGCGATGCTTGACGCCGAACGGAGGGATTATTCACGGCGGCTACCGAAAATCAGAAAGATCGTTAGTTTCGATAGTTTCAAGCTGCATCAGTCTATAATCACACATGGTATAAGGTATGAACAAAGAAGTTCACCAGTATGTTAGCGAAGATCGGCTACGGAGTGATATCACGACGAACGCGGAATACGGCAAAGTTCCAGTCGAGCAGGGCCATTGTCGAACGGTGTTGACTGGATCAGAAGCCAATGGAGACGCTCGGGAGTACTTCGTCGATCGATTGAAACGGGCTGGTCTCGATGTTCGGGTTGATGCGGTCGGTAACATCGTCGGACGATGGGTGCCTGACGGTGTCGACCCAACCACACCAGCAGTCGCTACTGGTAGCCACCTTGATTCGGTTCCGAAAGGTGGTATCTTCGATGGTGTATTGGGTGTTTATGGTGCTCTCGAGGCGGTCCGTGCGATACAACAAACCGACATTGATTTACAGCGACCCATCAACGTGGTGTGTTTCACCGAAGAGGAGGGGGCACGGTTCTCAGATGGTGTACTCGGCTCTTCTGTCGCTAGTGGTCAATATGCGGTTGAGGATGCACTCTCACTTGAGGACTGCGACGGTGTGACGCTTGATGAGGCGTTGACCGATATCGGATTTCGAGGCGACGGTCGATTAGACGCGAGCAGATGGGATTCGTGGCTGGAACTCCACGTCGAACAGAGTCAACGTCTCGAAGATGCGGGCGTTCATGTGGGAATAGTAACATCGATCACGGGAACGATTCGTTGTCGAGTCGAAATCAATGGAGAGGCCAACCATTCGGGGTGTACAGCGATGGCGGATCGAAACGATGCGCTCGCGGCAGCGAGCGAGCTGGTTCTCGAAGTCGAATCGGCAACACAAGACATCGTAGATGCCAATGGGGAGACTGCTGTCGGAACTGTTGGTACGCTTGACGTGGGCCCAAACGCTATCAATGTGGTTCCAGGTACGGTCGAACTCGGGATCGACATCCGAGATGTTACGTATGATCTGATGGAGTCTATCGTCGACGATGTCCGGAGCTGTCTCTATCGACTTGAGACTGAACGCGGTGTCACTACTACGTTCGAGCGTCCATACGATATCGAACCGGTCGTCATGGACAACCACTGTATAACTACGCTTCACGATGCAGCGTCTCGGGTTGGACTCTCAGCCCTCGAACTTCATTCAGGAGCAGGACACGATACGATGCATATCGCGAATAGCACTGATGTGGGGATGGTGTTCGCCCCCTCTTATGAGGGGATATCTCACAGTCCGTTAGAGTGGACCGACTGGACGAGCTGTACAGCGGCAACGAAAATAATAGCTGAAGGACTTGCTGAACTGGCAACTGAATGAGACAGGCGGAATGGGACTGCTCTCTGCATCCAAACCTCCTGAAGGTACAAACTTACGAGTTTCTTATTGTTCCTGGATAGGCCATTGAAACCGTGCCCATCCAACGGAGAATCCTTGAGCCGATCGTCCTATTCGTACGTTCGGATTCTATAAAATTTCTTATTATATTAATAGGTTATAAATAGACACCTATATTAATGAGAAACAGGTTTTTTGAAATAGTACATCATGGCGGAAAAGCAGAAAAGCCAGGTGAAAACTGCCCGGACCACTCTGAGAGTCGTTGAAGCGATCAAAGAATTGGATGGAGCAGGTGTCAGCGAAGCAGCTGATCATCTTGGCATGTCGAAAAGCAACGTCTACAAATACCTCAACACACTCGAAAGCGAAGGATACCTAATCAAAAACGGCAGTACATATCAGATTGGGGTACGATTTCTGAATTATGGTGAACACGCACGAAACAGGAAGAAGTTGTACGAAATCGCCGCACCGGAGGTACACAAACTGGCGGACGAAACTAACGAGATGGCGAATCTACTGATCGAAGAGCACGGAATGGGTGTTTTCTTGTTAAAAGCCAACAGTGAGCAGGCGGTAAATCTCGATACCCACGCGGGCATGCGCGTCTACCTTCATACAACTGCTCTTGGAAAGGCGATTCTCGCACACTTGCCTCACAAACGGGTCGAAGAGATAGTTGACCATCATGGGTTGCCTAAAGCGGCCGAGAAGACGGTAACAGATCGTGCGGAGTTAACTGCCAAACTCACCGAAATTCGTGAACGAGGTTATGCCTTTGATGATGAGGAACGGTTGAACGGACTACGATGCGTTGCGATGCCTATTACCACGACAGACGATGAGGTCCTCGGCGCAATCAGCGTCTCCGGCCCAACGAGTCGAATGGGAGAAAAACGATTCACGAAAGATATTCCAGAAAAATTATCTAATGCAAAGAACATAATTGAACTCAACGTCGAGTATTACTAGGTTGTAACGGTTAAGTACGGTTTCAAAATGTAAAATAGGACTTTCGCTATTGTCAATATATACGCAGGCAGACTCGGAGTTTTGCGTAAGTGAACCTCCGTGGAGATCGGGACAACACTGGATAGCGTACGGATGGTGCGCCGTTACACATGTACAACTGTAACTTACAAGGCAGTCCCTCCTTCAGCCCCATCTGTGAACGCAATTGTTACAATACGAAACAGATATGCCGTATCTGTTTAGTCTTGATGCGATATGTGCCACTAGTTCTTATAGACACCGTTAGTTGGTATGAGATTCGTAGCAGATACAGTTCGTGCACTCGATAATGGCCTGTCAGTTTGATCATTAGGGGTTAGCAGTGATTCAAACGATCGTGAGTGCCCGTCGTGGTTGAAATGGACACCACAGTACTATCGTTATACGGCTCGAGCTGGCCGAAGACGGTCTGATCTCGGAGGAACAAAACAAGGGAGAGTGGACCCGTCGACCGATCGTATAGCGGGCGAGACGTACCTGTTGAACCATATGATCCGGTGTAACCAGTATCTGCAGCTACTATAAAACAATAGATGAACATTCTGCCAATTCCAAAAAATATTCAGTCTCGTTTCTCGTACTCAGATGCGTATGACCGAGATACATGGACTTGAACGGCTCTGCATCCATAACTCAGTCGATGAAAAAATCCCCGTAGAAGCCTTCATTGAGGCGTTCGACGATCTCGATATTCCAACAGAGCTCGTCGGTGATGATGAGACGTATGACGAGACCGACGCAGTTGCTTCCTTCACTCCGCGCTCAGAATTTCTGGATGCCGCATGGGTTCATGTTATTCGAGCTGGCTATGACGAGTTTGATACTGATGCCTATGAGGCCGCTGACGTTCCACTCACTAACAGTACAGGCATCCACGGCGCTACTGTCGGAGAGATCTCCGTCGGCTATATGCTCTCACTGTCCCGGTTGCTGCATCTCTACCGGGACTACCAGAACACTCACGACTGGTATACGCCTACGTACGACCGTCCATTCACGATTGCAGGGGAGCGCCTCTGTGTCGTCGGGCTTGGGACGTTGGGTGAAGGTATCGCTCGTCGCGCCGATGCGCTCGGAATGGACGTCGTCGGCGTCCGACGGTCCGACGAGCCTGTCCCCAGCGTTTCTGCCATCTATGATCCTGCAAACCTCCATGAGGCCATTGTAGATGCACGCTTTGTCGCCCTCGCTATTCCGCATACGCCAGCGACGGAGAATCTGATAAGCACTGCCGAACTTGAGACGATGCGCGATGACGCCTATCTCATCAACGTTGCTCGTGGTCCTATTGTTGACGAGGACGCCCTCGTTACTGCCCTCAAATCGGGAACCATTGCGGGCGCAGCGTTGGACGTCTTCGAGACCGAACCCTTGCCCGAGAAGTCGTCCCTATGGGACATGGATGAGGTCATCATTTCCCCCCACAAAGGTTCTGCCACGAACCGCTACCACCGTGATATTGCTGCCGTCGTGAAAGAGAACGTACAGCGCTTCCAGTCGGAAGAGGATCTCAAAAATCGGGTAGCGTGAGCCGACGGAAACGACGCAGATCCACAGTCCAGCGACGATCGGACTACTGTCACCGTAATCGTTCGCTGTGCTAGTCGGAGGATGGGGTGACAACTGTTATTGCCGTAGCGTTTTTATCCTATGACCGAAATCGGTGTAGTATGGCGTATGAGTTAGCCACCATTCCAGGTGACGGTATCGGTCCGGAAGTTGTCGATGCGGTGCAACCCCTGTTCGAGGATGTCTCGGCGTCGTTTGATTTCTCGTTCGAGTCGACGCGATACGATTGGGGGACCGAGCGGTATCTTGAAACGGGGTCTATGATGCCGGATAACGCACTCGATACACTGCGCGGATACGATGCGATTCTCCTCGGCGCGGTTGGACATCCGGATGTTCCGGACCACGTCACTCTTCATGGTCTGCTCCTTCCGATCCGCAAAGGGTTCGATCAAGGAATCTGCAAGCGGCCATCAGTCCTGTTCGATGGGATTGAAAGTCCACTCGCGGGCTACACTGGAGGCGATATCGACTTTGTCGTCTATCGAGAAAATACGGAAGGTGAGTATTCGGATCTCGGTGGACGCGAACACTCCGGTTTCGACAACGAGATCGCTGTACAGAGTGCTGCATTCACGCGAGAAGGGACTGAACGAATCCTTCGAGCTGCGTTCGACGCCGCGAGTCGGAGGGACGGAATGCTGACCAGTATTACGAAGTCGAACGCACAAGCGTATAGTATGGTCTTTTGGGACGAAATAGTTGAAGAAATAGCGGTCGATTATCCTGATGTCAAGGTCGAACGGCTGCTGGTTGACGCCGCGAGTATGGATCTCATCCGTCGTCCAGAGGATTTCGATGTCATCGTTGCCTCAAACCTGTTCGGAGATATTCTTACAGACATTGGCGCGATTATCACCGGAAGCATGGGTCTCGCACCGTCAGCGAACATCAATCCGTCCGGCGACTATCCGTCAATGTTTGAACCGGTTCATGGAAGTGCTCCCGACATCGTCGATCAGGGTATTGCGAATCCTCTCGGAACCGTACTCTCAGGATCGATGTTGTTCGACCATCTCGGAGAGAATGACGCTGCCGCTGCGCTCTGGAATGCCGTTACTGAACAGCTATCTACTCCCGGTGCTCCACGAACGCCTGATTTGGGAGGAGGAAGTACAACAGCGAACGTTGTTGACGATCTCCGACAACGTATCTAAGCGAAAGCAAGCACGAATGTAGAAATACCTCAGAAACACGTCTTGAGCCGAGCAGTATTTCACGCGCAACCACTGAGAATCTGACACCCTTCTAAATGCATTTTCAACATATAGATTAATTATTGTCAATTTTATTGTTGGTATCGAAATTATTAAGTATCTGTAAACAAGTTTCATGATTCGTGATTGTATGACACAATCAAACAAACCGAGGCAATCGAATGTTATCTATGATATAGAGGATAAACCGCCACTGGGCGAAGCAGTCCCACTCGGCTTGCAACACGTACTTGCGATGGTTCTTGGAAACGTTGCTGTGCCGCTGATCATCGCTTCCACAGTCGGCCTTGCAACTGGAAATACGATTTTTCTCGTTCAGATGGCTTTCATCGTTGCGGGAGTAGCAAGTCTCATTCAGGCATACCCTCTCGGTCCGATCGGTGGCCAGGTGCCTGTCATGATGGGAACGAGCTTTGCGTTTCTCGGAACACTACTCCTTATCGCTGATCAGTCGAGCCTTGCAGTGGTATTTGGGGCAGCACTCGTCGGCTCGATGGTTCAAATCTTCATCGGCTCCTTCTACGAACATTTCAAATTCCTTTTTCCTCCATTGGTCAACGGTATCGTAGTGATGCTTATCGGACTGACGCTTATTCAAACGGGGATCGACTACGCTGCTGGTGCCAGCGGCGGTCCGGAGGCGACTGCAAACTACGCCTCACTGGTCAATCTCGGTTTAGCTACTCTCGTCTTTCTCGTGACGCTCGTGCTGAACCAGTTCTTTCGGGGGATCCTCCGTATCGCAAGCGTGTTCTTCGGTATTCTCATCGGCTATATCACGGCTGTATTCCTTGGAATGGTGGACTTCACGCCGGTCGCGCAGGCTGGTTGGATAGCACTACCTAACCCGTTGCGGTTCGGTATTGCATTCGATCCGAGCGCTATCCTCGCCGTCTCAGCCGTCTATCTCATCGTTTCCATGGAAACTGTTGGCAATATTTCAGCGATCGTCTCGGAAACGGGGCGAAACGCTACAACGAGCGAGGTCCGCGGTGGGTTACTCGCTGACGGCGTGATGAGTGGCATTGCAGCCATATTTGGGGCGTTTCCGAATACCTCGTTCGGTCAGAACGTCGGATTGATTAGCTTCACCGGCGTCGCTAGCCGTCACGTGGTCGGAATTGCTGGTGGATTCCTGATCGTCTTCGGATTCGTTCCGAAGGTCGGTGCACTCGTGACGACGTTACCCGACCCCGTTCTTGGTGGGGCTACAACCATCCTCTTTGCGATGATTTTCACTAGTGGACTCAACATTATTCATAAAGAAGTGGTTCTCACCAATCGCAACACGACTATTATCGCTGTCGCCGTCGCACTCGGCTTGGGGGTCACGTTCCGTCCTGAACTGACGGCGAACTTTCCCGAAACGATTCAGACCTTGTTCGGTTCCGGCGTCGTTTTGGGAGGACTCTCTGGGCTCGTTCTGAATCTCGTGGTCCCTCGAGATGCCCCTATCAACGGTCTCTCTGATACCGAGACAGCCGTACAAGAGGTCTCAGATGATGATTGATAGTAAATGTCATGCGGTAAGGTTGAGTACTGATTTGGTGTGGTCACTCTTGAGAACGTCTCCGGGATGTTTCACTGACGTTCGAAGCCCTCGTTTAGAGTGGCTAGTTGAACAGACAGCGAAGGCTTTCGTGGTGCTGTTTTCTGAACTGAGGGGTCTGGAATATATAAAGACGTTCCTCCGGAATTTCAGCTCTCTGGACCGCGTTCTCGACCTTGACGGAAACGATCCCCCTGTCGTGTCGGCTTTATATTCGAATGCCAAAGAATCATTATAGACACTCACACCTGAAAACGAAATAATGATCTCCGATAGATTTAGGGTAATTCACATAGCATATCAGTTATGCAGCGTGCGCTTGTGGTCGTTGAGGGGACTGAATCAACCAAGAAACTCGTTCGTGAGGCTGGCGAACTTGCCGCTGGCGTCGGGGCTAAGGTGTATCTAGTCCATGTTACCACGAAAGAGACGTTCAGTGAGTACGCGACCTCCCTTGCGAACATTCCAGACCGTGATACGGGCTACAGCATCGACCGAGCACGCGAGGGAGCCCGACGGTTCGCAGAAGATATCGGTCGAGACGTCTTTGAGGGACTCGCAGTCGAGTATGAGGCTATCGGCGAACTCGGCGATAAAAAAGAACAGGTTCTCGAAGTCGCCCGTGAGAAGGACTGTGATCACCTTTTCATCAGCGGACGAAAGCGTTCACCGACTGGCAAAGCGGTCTTTGGAGACGTTACCCAGTCGATCCTTCTCACATTTGATGGGAAGGTGACTGTTATCACTGTCTAATTTCCCATTGCTGTTCACCTAACTGACCGGGGTCGGTACGTTCTGACACACCGGATCAGTTTTGGTCGAAGTCGTAGTCGACAGCTAGTAGATACACAGGAAACGCTCCGACACCATACGGGACCGAAGCGCATTGTTCACGCACTGTTATGAGAGATCATCGATGATCTTCTGAGCGTGGCTGTTGGGAGAAACGTCCTCGTAAACGCGTTTGATGACGCCTGTTTCGTCGATAACGTAGGTATTGCGGCGGATGATGTCTCTTGTCTCACTCTCGACGCTCGTTGTCCCGTACGACTCGTATGCCGTTGCTACTTCTCCGTCTTCGTCACTGAGGAGTTCGAAAGGAAGATCGTACTTCTCTTTGAACGCCTTGATGTCCTCAAGGGAGTCGTCACTCACGCCGATAACGGTAACCTCCTGTTCTTCGAATCGATGCCATGCGTCACGAAAAGAACACGCCTCTCTGGTACAACCGGGTGTGTCTGCTTGCGGATAGAAGTACAGCACGACATGCTGTCCATCGTAATCTGACAATCGCACGGTTTCACCCTCGTGGTTCGGCAGTGTAAACGCTGGTGCCTTCTGACCGGCATCGAGCATGATGAAAACATGTTTGTGGCTCTACTAATATCTTTATAATTCCAGACGTAGATCCGTATCCGGTCGTAGTTTTACTGCGACGGTCAGACGGTGACGACTGTAGAACGGGAGCATCGTCGATAGATTCCAGCGAATGACAAAGTCGACGGTGGTAGCTAACAGCGATGGCCGTGTCTGGAGGACACCGGTAGTTATGTGGGGCAAGCATAGAGTCGGACAGGTATCGAACCCGGACACACCTTGTCATCAATCATCGTACGCTTGTCGGCCAAACGTATATACATGGTGGCAATGAACTGAAAGTGATGGATTCGTACGATAAATCGGAGGATACGGCTTCTCGCTCCGGACTGGAGCGGTTCAGACCGAACCAAACTGTCCTCGGCTTTTCTGGTACGCAAGCCCTCGTGCTCGTCGGAATCTTACTGGTCGCATTGAATCTCCGGCCGGCCATTGCCTCTATCTCGCCGGTGCTCGAACAGATGCGGAGCGACCTCAACCTAGACTACGCTTCCATCAGCCTTCTCACGACCATTCCCACGTTCTGCATGGGGCTTTTCGCGTTTGTAACACCGTTGCTCGCCCGACATCTTGGGCGCGAGCGTACCGTGTTTTGGGCAGTCGTTCTTATCGGTGTATCGACAGTCGCACGGCTATGGAGTACCCACATCACCGTGCTATTCACAACGACTACTGTGGTTGGTATCGGTATCGCCATCGCGCAGACACTGCTTCCCGAACTCGTGAGCGAACACTTCGTCGACCGCGCTGGTTACGTTACTGGTCTCTACACCACGAGTTTGATTATTGGAGGGGGGATCGCTACCAGTTTGACTGCACCTCTTATGAACGCGCTTGGAACGTGGCCTATCGCCCTTGCCGCTTGGTCCATCCTTGCAGTGGTTGCTGCGCTCGTTTGGATCCCGGCGATGCGGCTGACACGGTCTTCCACAGACACCGGCACGACGATCCCCTCTAGCCGCTTACCGTGGCGACATCCGTGGGTGTGGGCACTCGCGCTCTTCTTTGTCGGTCAGACGATCCTCTTTTATTCGATGCTGACGTGGCTCGCTCCGCTCTACGTCGGTCTCGGCTGGAATTCCGAACACGCTGGGTTCTTGCTGACTGTCGCTATGGGTGGACAACTGGTTGGTTCGCTGTGTGTGACGGGGTTGATCGACCGTTTTCCGGACCGACGGCCGGTATTGGCTGTCGTGCTTACTGCGAGTGCCGTTGGATTAGCCGCTATTGTGTTCGTTCCGCTCGTCGCTCCGTGGTTCTGGGCGGTCTTGCTGGGCTTTGGGACTGCAGGCTCGTTCACGCTCGGGCTGACCCTTCCGGTAGATTACGCTCCGA
The DNA here is from genome assembly GCF_023115355.1 of Halocatena salina. Taxonomy (NCBI): domain Archaea; kingdom Methanobacteriati; phylum Methanobacteriota; class Halobacteria; order Halobacteriales; family Natronomonadaceae; genus Halocatena; species Halocatena salina. The sequence goes on along the minus strand of NZ_CP096022.1, from coordinate 247,993 downwards.
CTCCAGACACGGCGGGACTGTTGAGCTCGGTCGTGCTGGGCGTCGGTTATCTCATCGGTGCGTTTGGCCCGTTCGTGATCGGGTGGATGCGTGATCTGACTGGCGGCTACCAAGTACCGTTTTCAGGCCTTGCTGTGCTCAACATCATTATGCTTGTCGGTGCAATAGGCTTTCATCCAGATCGAACGATTGAGGTATAACATGAAAAATATTTATAATATTACAGGAAGTTTTAAATGAATGGGGAAATCATAATCCAAAAGCGATGAAAGAGTTCACGGTCGAGAGATTAAACCAGGCTGATAAAGGGACTTTCGTGGAGATCCTGGGCGGTGTCTACGAACTGTCTCCGTGGGTAGCCGAGCGGACTTGGTCACAACAGCCGTTCACTTCCATCGACGACGTACAGGAAACCATGGAAAGCACTGTCCGGAACGCTTCACGAGAAGAGAAGCTCGCACTTCTTCGGGCACACCCCGACCTCGGTGAACGGGCCGACATGACTGAAGCATCACAGAGAGAGCAAGCCTCCGCTGGGCTTGATCAGTTGACGCAAGACCAGTACGAAGCTTTTCAACGGTTGAACGAGGCTTATCAGGATAAATTCGAATTCCCGTTCATCATGGCAGTGAAAGACGAGTCTCCCGGTGCAATCAGGGAAGCGATGGAAGACCGGCTCGATCACTCGAACTCCGAGGAATTCCAAACCGCTCTGGATGAAGTCAATAAAATTGCTCAACTTAGAATTGAGAAATTAATAACGCCGTGAGAGAACGATGTGTTAGCTGGCCGTCTCTCAGGCGATGAGAACCATCGTTGTTCCGAACACTATACTCAATAAATCAAAAACTATACAAAATATTTTTATACAAGGGGGAAGAGATAACTGATGAACGGTGTCAACCCACAAGGCACCGACCGATGAGCTATGAGTTACAGCAAGGAGACTGATGACGACACTCGAAGCACCGATCGACGAACGATGAACTACGGTAAGGAAAAAATCGCTGTATACCGCACATACGCGACTCCACTGGAAGGGGTTCGTACTATTCCGGAGTCCTCATTCGACGGACGTGATAACACTTTATTTGGATTAGATGTTCGGGTGCAGCTCGAAGGCGAGGAGTTTTTGCCGTCCTTCAGCGAGGGTGATAACAGCATGGTGGTTGCAACGGATACGATGAAGAATTTCGTTCACCATCAGATTGGAGAGTACGATGGCGCTACGGTTGAGGGCTTTCTCGATTTTGTAGGGTCTCAGTTCCTCGAAACCTACTCACAAATCGATGCGGTGAAAATGTCAGCCAACGAACTCCCCTTCGACGAGCGACCTATTCCCGGGGACGAGGGATTCGAACCAAGCGATCTCGTCTTCCGAGTGTCCGATAACGAGTCAGCGTTCGGGGAGATGTATCTCGATCGGGGACAGGATGGTCTTGTCGTCGAAGACCAAACAAGTGGTGTGACTGGGCTCGAACTGGTCAAGGTGAATGGAAGTTCCTTCACCGATTATGTACAAGACGAGTACACGACCCTCCCGGAGCGAGAGGACCGGACGCTCTACATCTCGCTAGATGTCTTCTGGACTTACGAGGATTCGGAGGATGCGCTGGGAATGGATCCCCAGCGCTATGTTCCAGCCGAGCAGGTGCGTGACATCGCACAGGTTGTATTCCACGAAGTCGATTCGAATTCGATCCAAGACCTGATCTACCAGATCGGTTTACGGGTTCTTAGGCGGTTCCCACAGCTTGAAACCGTCAGCTTCGAAGCCAACAACCGCACTTGGCTCGAAGTGCGGGATGATATTGAGGGAGCGGAGAAAGCACGGGTTCTGAAAGAACCGCCCCGACCCACTGGATATCAGCAATTTTCTATGAATCGCGGTGATCTCGACGAGGAGGCATCCCAATGAGCGCAGGATTGACAACACACGTTCTCGACACCAGCCGTGAGGGTCCTGCCGCTGGCGTTGAAGTGACACTTCAGCGATTAGATTCGTTCGGTGAGGCAGAGACGATCGCTCAGGGAACGACCAATGACGATGGGCGACTCGATGAGCCGCTTTTGACTCCGGACCGGATGGAAACTGGAACGTATCAACTGTTGTTCGACGTTGGCTCCTACTATCGTGAGGGACCGTTGGAATCGACGTTCCTAGAGACAGTCCCTGTGCGGTTTATTATCGACGATCCCGGCGAACACTATCACGTCCCCCTTTTACTGTCCCCTGGCGGTTACACGACGTACCGGGGTAGCTGATCGGACGGTTTCGAGTACGGTCCTTTGGTTGGCGTTTCCGATGCAACCCAGTAGGGATACGTTTTTTATCCCCACGTCCTATTTTCCGAGGAATGATCAAGAATCGGTCGGAAGTAATCAAAACGCCCGCGCACGATATCGCAATAGAGTGTATCGAGGCAGGAATCACTGCTGCCCAGCCACGAAGAGTCATCGGACACACTGTTTCAGTGACGGGTAACACCCTTCATATTGAACAGCAATCATACGATCTGGGTGATTATTCGGAAGTGCTGATCCTGGGCGGCGGCAAGGCAGCCGGACAGATGGCCGAAGTGTTGGAATCGTTGCTTAGCGATCACCTCACTGGGGGCGTCGTCGTGACCAACGACCCGACGGAGACATCCCACGTAACGATGTTTGAAGGAAATCATCCGGTTCCGGATGAGAATGGCGTCGCGGGAGCAGAACGACTACTCGAACTGGCCGAACAGGCTGGCGAACGAACTCTCATCTTGACCGTCATCACTGGTGGCGGGAGTGCACTCTTACCAGCGCCTGCTGGTACGATTTCGTTAGCTGACTTGCAAACGGTCACTAACGACCTTCTGGCTAGCGGGGCGACCATCCACGAGATCAACGTCCTTCGAAAGCATATTTCGAAGCTCAAAGGTGGACAACTCGCTCGGGTTGCAGCTCCAGCGACCGTTGTGGGGCTAACAGTCAGCGATGTCGTTGGTGATGATCTCGATGTCATTGCCAGTGGGCCGCTGGTCCCGGACACATCCACGTTTCAGGACGCGATCGATATCATCGATGTGTACGGGCTATCTGTTCCCGAAAGCATTGATGAGTATCTCACGGCCGGTATCGATGGAGAGATACCTGAAACCCCTGATCCCAGCGAAACGTTTTTCGAAGCCGTACACAACCACGTCCTCGCGAATGGACGCACTGCCTTAGAAGCAGCCCGTGACGTAGCCCAGCAACGGGGATATGAAACGTTCATGATCTCCTCACGAATAAGAGGTGAGGCCAGTGAAGTTGCGAAAACATACGCTGCTGTTGCGGAGGAGATTCAGGCGACGGAAACGCCGATCGGTCCCCCGGCAGTTGTGCTTGCCGGTGGCGAGACGACCGTTACATTACAAGGAAATGGACACGGAGGACCGAACCAAGAACTCGCACTGAGTGGCGGGCTAGAACTATCTGATGGGAACGTGGTCGTTGCCAGCGTCGATACGGACGGTTTAGACGGCGCGTCGGATGCCGCCGGAGCTGTTGTCGACTGTGAAACAGCGGTGCCGTCCGATGAGGCTCGCTCAGCACTCGCAAACAACGACGTGTATCCATTTCTTGACGATTCAGAAGCACTAGTGTACACTGGTCCAACAGGAACGAACGTCAACGACATCCACGTCGTCGTTATCGAAAAGGACGACGAACGACTGCAAGGTAATGACCGAGCGCATACGGGCCGCTCGAAGTAACTGACCGCTCGCGTGGTTGCTGAGATATGTCGGGATGGAGTGCCTGCTGAAGAACGTACCGATAGTCCAAATGTGAATTATTCGGAAGGAACACGGGCGTACCGATCCGAGCGTACATCTATGTACAGTTTATCTTATCGGTAAATAAGAATTACATGATAAAAACTATTGTTGGAGATCAGTTGTCTTTTGGATCTCTAACCTGATTTACGACGTAGTGACTGCTTCAAAGCTCGATTGGTTCTGTTCGGAGAATGAATAGTATTGTATCTCATCTAAATTATCATCATTACCTTTCAGATTTATAGACGAGGCTATGACACCAACTACTTATCATTTTTGAGACAGACTATCGTTCGAAGCTCATGTAACTTGTTTTATTCCATCCTAACTACGATAATAATAACGTCAACAATAAGCATATCGAGCACAGGGTGCTGATCGCTTCGCAGCTGACGTAGTATCGGCAACGAAGTGATACGGCTCCCAACCAAAGATCACGTATGGGACTAGAGACCGACGTACTGGTCATCGGTGGTGGAGCAACCGGGACCGGCATCGTCCGCGATCTCGCAATGCGCGGACTCGACACGACTCTTGTCGAAGCGGGGACGATTTCGAGTGGTACTACGGGTCGCTCACATTCCTTGCTTCACAGTGGAGCACGCTACATGCCCGATGATTCCGCTGGTGCCAAAGCGTGTGCCCAGGAAAACCGGATCCTAAAGGAGATAGCCGGAAGCTGTGTTGCCGACACCGGTGGGTTGTTCGTTCAGCTCCCGGCCGACAGCGGAGTGTACTTCGAGGAGAAAGTCGAAGCATGCCGCGAACACGGCATCGAGACCGAGGTACTGTCGGGTGAGACTGCCCAGGAAACGGTTCCAGTACTCCCGCCGGATACGGAGCGTGCTGTCAGGGTTCCTGACGGTGTGGTCTATCCCTCGCGGCTCACGGCGGCTACCGCTGTGAGTGCCCGTGAAAACGGGGCGGAAATCGTTACTCGAACACCGATCACCGATCTCCACACCACGGATGGCCGAGTCACGGGCGGAACCATCAGTCTCGAAAATGGCACAACGGAGACGATTGACGCTGCACACGTCGTCAATGCGACCGGTGCGTGGGCTGGGAAGGTCGCCGAGTTGGCCGGTCTCGACGTCGATATGCGACCGAGCAGGGGAGTGATGGTCGTGGTAGAGTACGACGGACTCGATACGGTGTTGAACCGCTGTCGCCCTCCGGCAGACGGTGACATCATCGTTCCACACGACGAGCGAGTGATCCTCGGCACAACCAGCGAAGGAGTCACTGACCCGGACGACTATCCGAAGGCGGACTGGGAGGTCAGTCGTGTGTTCGAGGAGTGTACAGCCATGCTTCCGGAGATCGGTGTGGACCAGATACTACGAACCTACTGGGGCGTCAGACCGCTCTATGGCCTAGCGGCGGAACCGGGCGACGAGCGCGCCATTTCACGGGGGTTCACACTGCTCGATCACGCAGAACGGGACGATACCGCCGGGTTCACCAGCATCGTTGGCGGAAAGCTCACGACTCACCGGCGGATGGCTGAGGTCGTTGCCGACCATGTTTGTGATCGGCTCGGCGTCACTGCTGATTGTCGCACAGCTACGGAACCGTTGCCCGGGAGCGACGATCCGTCTGTGCTCGACGGATTCGTCCGGGAGTTTGGGGCCACGGTCCCGGCCGATACGGACGTAACCGATACCTGAATGGTTTAATATACAATTCATAATTTAATAGATAGTATGATAGAGATATTTCATGGAGGGCGTGATCACGTCACATTACTGTGTAGAAGAGTCCGCTCCGCTATCGGCTGCTACCTGTTCGAGTAGCCGATCGAGCACCATCACGGTCGCCTCCGTATGAAGATATTGATTACGATTACCACACTGAGCATCCATGATACAGGCCGGACAGCCGTTCGTGCCTGTACAGCTACAGTTGGCGACGCGCTCTCGGGTTCGTTCAGCGATCGTCTTGATGTGGTGGTAAAGGCGTTTACTGAATCCGAGTCCTCCCTCGATCGCGTCGTGGATGAACACCGTCGGAACGCCTGTCTCTTCGTGCAGCGGTGTACTCAACCCGCCGAGATCGGAGCTATCCATTCGGAACACTAACGGTGTGAGTTTGATCATTCCGTGCTCAGCTCCGTGTAGTCCGCCGCCAAAGATCTCCATGACCGCCCCCTCAGAGACTGCCGGCGGATCGCTGCTCGCGATATTCTGGAGAACATCGTTACGAAGCGATGACGGCAGCTCGATCCACACGAGATGGGTTCGAAGCTCGATCGGATCGAGACCGGTCGGCTGCAGCGGTGCGGTTGCGTTACTCCATTTGATGCTTTTGCGTTGGTACTGGGTGTAGTGGATTCTGACGGTCCCCGTCCCCCATGCCAGCCGATAGCCAGCACCCAGCTCGCGCGTCGCTTCCGGAACGAGGTCTCGAACGGTTTTCTCTGAGATCGTATCCGTGTATTCGTTAGTCCGAACCTCTTGAACCGTGATATACGGATACGGAACGTCCTCGTTGAATTCGACCACTTCATACTGGGCACCGTCGTGTAAGAAAAGTGCTCCAGCGTGGTGGTCGCGGTAGGCGCGTTCACGCTCGATCGGCTCCATGTCGATCTCTCCGTTCGAACAACGGACGGCGAACTGGGTGGTCGACGTCGCGTACATCGAAACGTCGGATTGGGGGCGTGGCGATCCCGTGTAGCGAACGCTTCGGGAGAGATCCCCAGCCAATTTCCCAGCATCGGTCCACATTTCGACAGCTCGGTCGAGTCGATCGTCGTCGAACCACTCACGATCGGTCTCGGTTAGTGGCTGTTCGTGCGCGGCACAGAGGATGTGTTGGGCGTACACTGGATTATTTTCGAGACCGATAACGGCGTCTTCGATCGCATCGCCAAGGACGTACTCGGGGTGCTCGAGGATGTACTGATCGATCGCGTCCGCCCGCGCGATGAACACTGACAGCGCAGCAGCTGTACCTCGACCAGACCGTCCGATCTGCTGCCAGAATGACTGGCGCGTCCCGGGATAGCCCGTGAGGACCGTCGCGTCCACCGAGCCGATATCGATGCCCAACTCGAGCGCGTTAGTCGAGGTAAGCCCATCGAGTTGGGCCGTTTTGAACTGGTGTTCAGTGCCCCGGCGGGTTTCCTTACCGAGACCCGCATGGTACGGTTCGACGTCCACGTATTCGGTTCGTGGTTGGTCGCGCGCGGCGGCAGTCGCGTATTTCGCCCCCAGCTCCGTGTTCTTCCGGCTCCGCGTGAACGCTAGCGTCTGGTAGCCGCTCGCGCCCAAATGCGCGAGGAGTGCACCTGCTTCCCGAACTGGATTCGTCTGGGCCGCCATATACTCCTCGAAGCCGGCATCGGAATCGAGGCCGACCTCATCAACGGGTGGCTCCCAGAACGCGATTTCACGGGGGCCCCGTGGGGAGCCATCCTCGTTGACGACGGTGAACGATTCACCAGTCAGTCGTCGGGAGTGTTCTTCGGGGTTGCCGATCGTCGCGGAGGTACAGACGAGTTGGGGATCACTCCCGTAGTGCTTGAGGAGGCGTCGTAGCCGACGGATCGTCCATGCGACGTGCATCCCGTGGACGCCGGTGTACGTGTGGGACTCGTCAATGACGAGTAGCGCACAGCCAGTTAAAAACGAGCGCCACCGGGTATGATGAGCCAGATACGTGTTCACACCAGCGAAGTTCGTGATGATGACGTCCGCGGTCTCCCGGATGTGTTTCCGACGGTTCTGAGGTGTATCGCCGTCGTACACGCGGACAGAAATGTCTATACCAAGATCATTGAAGAACGTGTTGAGTTCCTGTTCTTGATCCCGTGAGAGAGCCTTGGTTGGATAGACGAGCAACGCCGTCGATGCGGGATCAGCGAGATGGTTCCGCGCGATTTGGAGGGCGTACACGTACGTCTTCCCCGAGGATGTAGAGGTAGCAACACAGACGTTTGCTCCTGCGGCGAGGCGGTCAAGCGCCGTCGCTTGATGAGTGTACAACTCGCCAACGGTTTCGCGGACGGACGCAGCGAGCTCCTCGCTGAGTGCGTCATTGGGAGCGACGTACGCTCCTGCGTCGGCAGGAATCGTTTCTGTGTGTTGTAGCTGGTCATCGTACTCCGGAAACGTCTGCTGGAGTCCGTCGGCAGTGATCGGGGCGTCCATTGAGGGGTTCGAATCGGTGTCCATAACTCGTTTACCAGTCCGAGAGCGTTGCTTGAGTGGTCGTTTCGCTCATGGGACGCGGTGGTTCGCCGTCGGAGACGATCCGGCCGCTGGCGTCGAGTGCTTCGTAGATGACGGCCAACGCCCGCACGTCGTCTTCACAGTAGGCGGTGAAACGATCCCAGTCGGGTTCGGTCGCCGGCGAGCGGTCGGCCATCCACTGCTGGTAAGCCCGCGCGACGGCAGCTCCAGTTAGTCCGGTCTCGGCTCGTTCGTAGCCCAGCGCAGCAGCGACGTCCTCAAGGGCATTCGTTCGACCCGGCAGGACCGCGTTGCCCTCCTCGATGGCCCACCGATACGGATCGAACCGGTAGGTGCTGGTCCAGTCGGTTTCGTAGTGGGGACAGTGTTCGGTGATGTGCTCGTGAATCACCGTGAAATCGAATGTCCAGCCGTTGTACGCCACGACCGGGCGGGGATGAGCGTGGTCTGTGTACCAAGTCATGAACGCCTCGATCGCTCCTCCCGGCTCGTCGGGATCGCGCTGAACGAACGAGCGGTAAGTTCCGTCGTCGGCTGCACCATCGAGGACGCCAATGAGCCACGTGATCGTGGGAGAGAGTCCATCCGTTTCGATGTCGATGTAGATCGGTTTGCCGTTCGGGAGTGGCGTATCGGATTCGCGGACGATCGTCCCGTGAGTGATCGCCCGAGCACTGTTCTGAATTCGCTCGGCAGTCGCGTGACTGATGCCTCGGATATCGGTGAGGGTATCTCGATTCGCGTCGGCGATCGATTCCCGCGAAACGTGTCCTGCCTCGCGCAGCTGCTGGGAGCGGTGGCGACCGACGCCGTCTAGTGCACGGATGCCGAGATGGGTTCGGTCCAGTTCATGCGTAAGTACTCGTCCGTCTGCTCGGCAGTCGAGGGCAGCCAACGGTGTCCCGTCGATCCCAGCGTCAGCACCACACCCAACGACGGTCAAGCCGTTCCATTCACGGTGATAGTTCGCAGGGAGCCGCGTCGAGATGTGAACGTAATTGCCGTCGAGACGATCTGATGCAAGCCGAGCCACGTACTCCTCCCGACCGACGAGTGTAGCTGATAGCGTCGTCGTGTCTACATCCAATTCGAGCAGTCCGCTAACGACGTAAGTCGGAGTGTCCGGATCGAGATCAGTGTGCTCGTACGCTGGGAACTCCACAAGTACCTGCGTTGTGGGGGCGAACACGAACTGAACTCCATTAATGGTATGTGGACCACACACAGCGGTGCTCTGCGGAGAAAAAAGAATTGATCCTTCGAGACATTCCTGAAGAATGTTCGTTGCCTGTGGAGCGGCAGCACCCCCCGTCAAGAGGACGACAGCAGGATCGAAATAGGAGAGCCAATCGTCCCGTTCCATCCTTGTTGCCTGCTCGACGAACAGGGGCGATACACACGCGAGCCGAGCAGTAGCAACCGACGACATGGATTACTGTCTGTACTCTCCCTGTATAATACCTGATGTCTGGAACAGTCACTGTTCCTTTGGAATGTACACCACCGCATTCACTGTATCTTTCAGAGAACGGTTCAATACGGATAGCGCGAGCATCTCCACCCGTGTCTGACTCGGTCTCTTTGAAGGAGGTATGTGTCACTACCGCCATCGGTTACTGACGTCGCTATCGGATGTTCCGTCCCGTATCGGGAAAGACGTTTCCGCGGGGAATCATCGACGTTTCGCAGTACGTCTTGTCATCGTCGTAGTCGACTCCCGGTTGGATGAACGGGTACGGTCCGTCGGCGGGTGTGTTCTGTGCCCGACCGCCATCGTCTGCAGTCTGGACGAGTCCCATTACCTCGTAGTCGATCGGCGAGTTGTCCGTAAGGTAGTCGATAATGACATCGACCGGGATGGTCTCGTCGACCTCGACGTCTTGAAAGGGAAACCCACAGTTGCCAAGGTCGCGCTCGGGATCGCCAGGACGACGGAACGTCGCCACCGAGTACGTTTCCTCGGGATCGACTGGTTCGCTGTCGATACACATCTCGACTAGCCGGCGGCCCTGTTTGGCAGTCGGATCGATGGTCACCTCGACGTTCGAAGAGAAATTTCGGACGCGACCGTCCTCTTGGTTGTATGGATACGGCGTGAAGTTGTCGTCGAGAAATGCCTCCATATGGGATGTGAGCTGCTGACCGTAGGCGATGCCGCGGACGACGGGCGCCGTCATCGGAAAGAACGTGTACAGCTGACCGGACGTGATCTCTCCGGATGGGATGGCAGTCCCGTATCGGAACCCATGGGAGACCGCGAGATCGGTGTCGAAGTGTGTTTGAAGGGCGTCGTTGAACAGCGTATTCCACGCGCTCTCGAGGAATGTCTGTCGGTAAAGCGGTGTTTCTGTCTCTCCAACGACCGTATCGAGTGGTCGGTCGAGCGTCCCGGCTCCCCGCTCGAACTCCGGATCATCCTCGTAGAACGGGGCGAGAATCTCTTCGATCGTCGCCTCGGCATTGGGATCCGGATCCGGAGTCTCATCACTACCTTCGGTCAGACAGTAGAGGTGATGGCGGAACTGTACTTCTCCGTCCTGCACGCGGATGTCGACCCGGCCGAGCGCCTCGCCCATCCCCGACTCGACAACGATCGTCTCAGTCTCCGAGACGACGATAGGATTGTAGGTGTACTCGTGGGTGTGTGCGCTGAACATCACGTCGATGTTCTCGCAGTCTTTCGCGGCTTGGACCATCCACGGAAGACCGATTTCGGTGACTGCGACGACGATGTCCGCACCGTCCTCGCGGGCAGCTTGCGCCGATTCTTCGAGGAGTGCAGGATGTTTCCCAAACCGGTATTTTCCCTCGTAGAACGCAGGTGCCATACGGTCGACGTAGACGTTCGTCATGCCGACGACGCCGACTGAGAGTCCACCGCTGTCGAGGATTCTGTACGCGTCATACAGGCGCTCGTCGGTCTTCCAATCGTACAGATTGTTCGCAAGGATGGGTGCGTTAAGAGCGTCCATCAGGTCCGTGAAGTTACCATCCTCGGCCGCCTCGTTCGAGTAGTCCCAGTTACCGGGAACGTAGATGTCGGGATTGATGTGTTCGTTGATCGGTTCGAGCATTGCCCGCCCGTTAGTGTACGTCGTCACGGCTGAGCCGTGAAACGTGTCACCGCTCATTAGTGTATACACGTCGTTGTCGGCCCGAAGCTCAGCGAGTTTCGCCGCCAGTACCGGGACGCCGCCAGTCTGCTCGATGGTGCGGTCATCGTCCCCGAATTCGAAGCTGGGAGCCGATGTCGGGTTATCATAGTAAATTTGATGTCGAGATGTCAATTGCCCGTGTAAGTCACTGACGTGCGTGAACATCAGATCGAGGTCTCCTTTCTCGTGGCTAGCGACACGCCCGTCGAGAGACCGCCATTGACCGATCGAAGTCGTATTCTGGGTCATACTGATTTCGAAAATACGACGGACTCGGCTTCAAAGATTTGAGGGGAAATATGTTATTATCAAATGGTTGTTGATCTCGGTCAACGTTTCACGAACGGCCATCGTTTCTCGTGGCTTGCGAGTGCAACCCGCTCAGTACTTTGTGGCCTTGAAACGTTTTGTCGTTCATCTGGAGTGGAACCAGTTTCTCGATACGGAGTTGAGAGCACTACCGAAATCTTCGTCGATCTCCGTGCTGTCCATCGAACGACGTTCGTACTAGCTGTGTACTCTTGGGACACTAATTCGCTGGGTGGACTTTAACAGTGTTTAATCGCGTAGGGACACCATGGGATCTCTCGACGACAAATCGGCCTTAATTACCGGAGCATCGAGAAGCATTGGACGCGGTATAGCGGAAGCATTCGGTCGTGAGGGCGCTACAGTGGCGGTGAACTACCATTCGAACGACGAGGCCGCCGAAGAGACCGTCGAAACCATCGAGAACGAAGGCAGTACTGCTACCGCTGTACAGGCTGATGTGAGTGAAGAAATGGAGGCTAAGGAACTCGTCGAGACGGTTACGGAGGAGTTCGGCGGCATCGATGTACTAGTGAACAATGCTGGCATCCTCAAACCGTCGACGCTTGCAGAGATGGATGTCGAGACATGGGACCAGACTATTTCGGTCGACCTCCGGGGCACATTCTTGGTTACGCGCTTCGTCATCGGGGACATGCTTGACCAAGGCGAAGGCAGGATCATTAATATTGCATCACAGTTGGGGTTCAAGGGTGCCACAGAACTCACCCACTACTCGGCTGCGAAGGGTGGGGTTATTGCCTTCACCCGTGCGCTCGCTCGTGAAGTTGCGCCAGACGTTCAGGTCAATGCCATCGCGCCCGGTCCCATCGAAACAGATCTCCTCGATGACACAAGCGACGAGTGGCGTGAGAATAAGAAAGCCGAGGTACCACTCGGGCGGATTGGAACCATAGACGAAGTCGTGCCCACGGCGGTACTGCTTGCTGGAGACGGCGGTGACTACTACACGGGACAGACGCTCAGTCCCGACGGCGGTGACGCAATGCACTGAACTCACTTGCGCTGGTTGGGAACCGTCTCTGATAGCAGCCCTCGTTCGAACGATTCGAATGCTTCTAAGAGTGGTATCGGACAGAAACATGAATACGACTGACCGGAACGGAGAGAACTGATCCTATTAGGAATACGTACCAGTCAGATCCGATAGCTACCGTCTCGATGAGTCGTTAGTTCTGGAACAAATATATTTTATTTTATAAATATAGGGGTAAGGATTTCGAATGGGGTCGTTATGAGATCGGTACTCCGGAAGTTGGGTCACAGTTCCTAGCTAACTAAGTCTACTCCGTTACCACCGGTCTGAGAAAACGGTATCGTAACGGATCATAACGATCGGATATCTGCTGGTCTGAGAGCGCCGATTTCAGTCGTGCAATGATAGAAACTGAGATTATCTCCTTACATGATCGGGAAGTGCGGGATAACAGGCGATAGTACACGCGATTTTAGATATTGTGAACAGCGCGATCACGACCGTACCACGCGACATAAACCATTAAAAATACAACATGATCATAATATATAAAAATAATATTTTTCTTATATTCTTATAAAAATAAATTTATATATAATGCATCTTGGCGGTGATTAACTATCGGTATCTACGCCATTAAGATCGCTGAATGGCCATGTCGTCTAGCACACCCCTTCAGGTATGCTTCCTCACAGGTCGGCGAAAGATCGCGGACTGGATGGTCGCATCAGTACGAGCGATGATGCGAGCCACGAATGCAGAGCTCTCACTCGTTGTCCACGCGACCGGCCCGGACAAGGGTTTATCCGGGCAGACCAGCATTACACATCAGTTAAAGGGATATTACAATAGCGGTATAAAAACGATGAAAAATATCATCCGAAGAGATCCACAAACGTTTACAGCGCTCTCTGCGACCGACTGGTCGGCCTCGGTACCGTGTATCCAGTGTCAAGCACAACCGGCGGAGCAGATCGGTGTTACCATTCCGTCTGACGTCGTCAAGACGATCGCGAAGACGTGCGATGTCGTGGTCCATTACCGGGTGGGTATTCTTCAGGGTGATATTCTGAGCCGACCACAGTATGGGGTGTTGAGTTTCCATCACGGTGACATTCGGCGGTATCGCGGGACGCCAGCAGGATTGTGGGAATTTCTTCACGATGCACCTCAAGGTGGTGTAACACTACAACAGTTGACACCGAAACTCGACGCGGGTTCGATCGTCGCGTTCGAATCGGTCGATCTGACCGATGCACACACGTGGGCCGCGGTTCGTCAGCGGCTCTTTTGTGTTTCCCCCATTGTCTTAGCCAGAGGGATACAACATCTACAGGACTCGTCTTTTGAGCCAGTGTCAGTTCCGGACGAAGATCTCGGCACACTCTATTATCTTTCCGACGTCACACTTCGTGTCCAGGCACGATATCTCCTAAAGGAGATCAAGGGAGTAATGGCTCGATCGGATGCTTCACCGAATGGGACTGCCGAGGATGCCCTCGCCTATGCAGTCGGGCAGTACGCCCTTGGCGAGGTCTCGATCGATAAGGCAGCCGAACTCGCTAACGTTGATCAATGGACGATGCTAGAAATCCTTCAGAGGGCCACGATTTCATCTCAGTTCAATCCCGAGACTGTTGCGGACATCCGTCAGGAGGTCGGAGTGAGTTGGGACCTCTCCGATGAATACGTTACCCAGTACGAGGACACTAACGTGCCTGATGACGACCAGTAAGTTCTGCTCTCTGATGTGCCGTCGAGGGGGTCCGTCCGTTTGACGGCATGGTCAGGTCACTGCCGCGAAGAAATACTTGACCACGGGATCAGTGCTGTCATCAGCAAGTCTCTGTAGGCGAAGCCATGAAGTCACTCGTCGTACTCGGGTGACTCGTCGTAAGACCGTTCTAGCGTTCGCCTGATCGGGGCCAGCCCGGGCCGACCGTCGACGAACCAAACGCCGACCGTGATGTAAACCACGCTCGCCCCGAGGATCACGGTCATCGCGTCGGCCGTCGTCTGGGAGCCAGTGAACACCGAAACGTACTCGCCGAGGCGGGCGACCACCGGCCGGTCGTACGGTGGCAGCGTGACGGTCGGCCAGAGCACGCGCCCCAGCGCGTGCGGATTCGCCTGTAACCACCCGAACACCACGTCACCCAGTAGATGCGACCAGTAGCCGGCGGCGAACGTGATGCCCAGCGGGCGACGGGCGCGCTGGTGAGCCAAGACGACTGCACCGATTCCCACTGGTACGGCGACCAGTACCGAATGGGCGACCGCGTATCCCTGTGGAACCAGTCCGAACACCCACGCAAGCGGCTTGTCGACCAGATCCGGAAGGAGCGCGCCGAACAACACGGCAGCTGTCGGTCCCACTGTCGGGTACCGACCGACGAGACGCGTGCCAAGCGAGTAACAGAGATAGCCCACTGCTGCGTGTGACCACGGCCACATCTCAACACCACCTCGAAAGCAGTAAATGATCGAATAGGAACTGTTGCATGGCCGTCAATGGTATTCGATCGACAAGTAATGTGTGGGTTCAACATCGCGAATGGGCCGATCGTGAATTACTCCCGTAATAATAAATGTACAATGTAATCTGTTCGGAACAGTGTGCTAAGTCCTTGACGAGGGCATTTAGATCGGAACATTCATAGTATTTCTCCTATCACAACCCAACAATGATAATATCAATTCTGTATAGTCGATGGAGCGAGGGGTGATCGACGGTGGGTACGCTCACGGTCGCCAGAAAGGAGTTTGAGGACGCGGTCAAATCGCGGGCGCTGATAGTGATGACAACGCTGTTTGCAGTGGCGTTGGCGGTGCTGGTGTACTTTCAACTGTACGTTGCTCAGGAGGCCCAGACGACGGAACTTAGGACCGCCGAGGATGTCGTCTCGTGGATCACCACACAGCTGACTATCCTCGTCCCGGTCCTGGGAACGATGTTGGGCTACAAGGCGATCGTCGGAGAGCGCGAATCGGGCAGTCTCAAACTGTTGCTCACGTTGCCACACACGCGACGGGACGTCGTGCTCGGCAAGTTCCTTGGTCGATCAGCTGTGGTGGTCCTCTCGGTTCTCGCCGGCTTCGCCGTCGTTGGGATCCAGTTCGCCGCCAGTTCGGATCTGTTCTCCGTGTCGGTGTATGCGATCGCTGCCGTGAAGACGGCGATCATTGGGGTAGTGTTCGTGGCGATCGCCATGGCGTTCTCCACGGCGATGCGGTCGTCGATGATGGCGATGTGGGGAGCGATCGGACTCGTACTGTTATTCGTATTCCTTTGGGACTCAGTGCTCGTTCTGTTCGAATCGTTCGTGGAACGGACACCAGAGAACAGTCCTGTCGGACCGATCTCCGCGTTACCCGACTGGTACTATCTCATCGAGCGACTCAACCCGCGCCACGCGTTCGAGGATGTCACCCCGTTCAGCGTCGATTCAGGTGCGTTCTATCTCGAACCGTGGTTCGCAGGGGTGATTCTGGGCGTGTGGCTGATCGTTCCCCTCGGACTGGCGTATCTACGGTTCGAACGGAGTGATCTCTCATGAACCGTCGCAGACGCCTCGGTGGCCTGGTCATCCTCGCGCTGGTGCTGTTTGCTTTCCCACTCGTCTCGCCGGTGCCCACACAGGACCCTGCGGTGGAAGTGCTTCGGGATCCGAACAGCACTGCTGAGCCCCAGCCAGCCATAAACGAGACGATACAGTATCAGAACCTTTCATCCGATGCACAGCAGTGGTTCGAGGAGCTTCCGCAAAGCGAACAATCGTATGCAGCTGAGGTCTTTCCGGTCGACGGTCCGCCGGAACCATGGGCGTCGTTCGTTCCGAACGGGAGCGAGGCGAACGAGCAATTCAACGAGACACGACGACTCTGGTCGGTCCTGACATACACACAGGTCGAAAAAGACGGCCGCTATCATCGCGTGATCCTCTGGCGCATCGAACCACGTCCCCCACAGCAGGCAGTGGCGTTGCGTCTAGGGTCGCTCATCGGCTCGATCGGGCTGTTCGGACTGGCAGGACAGCAGTGGCTCGAGGGAAAACGATGAACACAGAAATAACAAATTTTATCGGGGTTAATCGGAGATGAGCACGCTCGTCATAGCGAAAAAAGATTTCAAAGATGCGATCCGTGCGCGTACACTCCAGTTGCTGGTGGCGTTTTTCGTCGGGTTCACGACGCTGGTGTTTCATTATCATCGTTCGCGGCTGGGCGAGGAACCGACGTTCACCACGCTGTTTGACGGCATCATCGGAATGCTCGGGGTCGTCGTGCCGGTGCTCGGCATGATGGTCGGTTACAAGGCGATCGTCGGGGAGCGAGAATCGGGGAGCCTCAAGCTGTTGCTTGCGTTGCCCCACTCCCGTCGGGACGTCATGCTCGGCAAGTTCCTCGGCCGATCGGCGATCGTTGTCGTGACGATGGCCGTTGGATTCGTCCTCATCGGCATTCAGACAATACTGTTCACCGATCTCTTCTCGCTAACGAAGTTTCTCTTCGCTGCTGGCGAGATCACGCTGTTCGGGATCATGTTCGTGGCGATCGCCATGGCGTTCTCCACAGCGATGCGATCGTCGATGACAGCGTCGATCGGCGCGCTCGGGCTGACGATCCTGTTTTCGTTCCTGTGGGACTTCCTATACGGGCTTTTTGCACAGTTCGTCGATCCCATTCAGATCGATCCCGAAACGGGATGGGGTAGTCCCGATCCCGGACCAAACTGGCTCTTTCTGCTCAAACGACTCAATCCACGGCAGGCGTTCTACGAGCCCTCGCCGTATGAAATCAGTGAGCCGATTCCCTTCTATCTCGATCCGTGGTTTGGCTGGGTAATCGTCGTCGCTTGGCTCGTCGTCCCGCTCGGACTCGCGTATCTGCGCTTTCGGAACAGCGATCTCACCTAATCTCTGCCTGTCCCTGAGAACGTCCGAAACTCGAAGGTTGGATGTCCCCGTTGCAATCACAGCGCAGTCACCGCCACCGACCCGGAGTGTTCGCCGATCAGCAACTACGACCGCTCTCCAAGACGCTCACCTGTGAAACGTGTCGGAGCGAAGACCGAATAAATTATTTCTATAGAAGGCATGCAATAAAATAGTGTGAACGACAGTAGTGGGAAGCGACAGTCGAACGGTACAGGTCACGAGGTACAGCGGTCGTGATGGAGACACTCGTCGTCTGGAACGGTCGATGAATCGCTCGATGATTGTCGTTTTGTTGATTTGTATTTTCGTTTTTCACGGAACTGTGTCCAGTTTCGTCGGGGGAGATTTAGCCGTTGGAACCGTCTCATCGGATGCCACGGAGGGAGTAGAACGTTTCTTCACGCAGTCGAACGAGTACAGCGCGACCACGGACGCGGCATCTTCGACCGGTACTGCATCGTCGGTTATCGAATCTTCATTCTTCGAGGCAAGGGCCAGCACTGGTACGAACGACCGGATCGACGCGATCGTCGCCTCGCCTGAGGCGGAGTTCGAAGTCGTCTCGGTATCCTCTGATGTGCCCGTCGGTGGAACCGGAAACGTTTCCGTGACCATCGAGAACACCGGCGAGGATGCTACGAATGCGGTCGTGAGCCTCCAATCGCTTTCAGGTGTTCTCTCGTTCGGCCACTCATCCAACACCAGCCGGTTCGTCGGCGAATGGAACGAGGGGGAAGACAGGACGATCGAGGTGCAAGCACAGTTGACGCGGACGGCCGATACGACGGAACATCCGGTGCAGGCGGTCGTCTCCTACGAGGACGACAGTGGTAATTCGTCTCGATCGGCGCCGGTCGCGTTCGGTGTCGCGGCGGATGGCGAACAGCGGTTCTCGCTCTCCGATGTCGGAGGCGACTTGCGTGCCGGTGAATCGGGAACCATCTCGGGTACGATCACGAACGAGGGACCCAACATCGCCACTGATGCGGTACTTAGGCTCGATCATGAGGGTCACCACGATGTGATCGCTCGCCAGTCCAACTACGTGCTCGGTAGTCTCGGTCCTGATGAATCGGAAGCGTTCGAACTACCGGTGGCGGTCAATAGCACTGCCGAACCCGGTCAGCGACAGGTACCCCTTGTAGTGGAGTATTACGATTCGAATGCGAATCCTGTACAGAGTCGGACGCTCACTGCTCGGATCGATATTGACGACGAACGTGACGACTTCGAAGTGGTTTCATCGTCCACCGATGTACAGGCCGGCGATACAGGGACCATCTCGGTAACGCTCGAAAACACCGGTGCGAACGCCTCAGAGGCTACTGTCAACCTCCGCTCGCTTTCGGAAGGTATTACGTTCGGACACACCGCAAACGCCACGCAGTTTGTCGGGGAGTGGCCCGTCGGTGAACAGCGGACGATCCCGCTCAATGCCACCGCGAGCAACCAAACCACTAGCCGGAGCTACCCGTTTCAGGCCTCCGTCTCGTACGACGACGCGGACGGCGATCGATCCCGGGCCGGACCGTTCACCGTTGGCGCTACGCTCCGACCTGAACAGAGCTTCGACATCGCAAACACGAACAGCACACTCCGGGTGGGTGAGGAAGGCACCGTTACCACGGTGGTGACGAATCGGGGTCCACAGAACGTCTCTAATGCCGTCGTTACCCTCGTGGCGCATAGCCAGAACAGCAATCCACAGGAAACCCAAGCCGCTATCGGCAGTCTTTCGGTGGGAGAATCGGCGACTGTCTCCGTTCCTGTAGAGACAAGCACCAGCGCAGAGGCCGGTCAACGCCAGTTCTCCTTTGTCGTGGAATACGACGACCAGGACGGCGATGCCCATCGTAGCGAGACCCTCGATACACGAGTCGCTGTTGCCCCACAGCGCGACGAATTCTCTGTCGAACGGGTGAACACCAGCATCGATATCGGGTCCTCAGAGACGGTAACGTTGACTGTGATCAACAACCGAGAAACGTTGGTACGAAACATCAACGCCAAAGCGTTCGTCGATGATCCCCTATCGACCAGTACTAGCGATGCGTACATCGTACAGTTGAATCCCCGTGAGTCAGCGCAAATCACCTTCCACGTGAGGGCGAGCGACAGCGCGAGTACAGGACAGTACCCATTATCGGTTGATTTCGAATACGAGACGGCATCAGGTGACTCGAAGCTCTCTCAGACGTATGAGGTGCCGGTTTCAGTGGTCACTCCGGCAGAGAGAAGCATTTTTCCCTTGCTTGGCGTGACGGTCGGTCTGAGTACGGTGCTCGTCCTGCTCGGTGTCGGCTGGGTTCGGTCGAGACGGTGATTTCGGACGGAAATGATCGAGTATCAACGATACATCGATGCGGTCGATGTATGGATCACCGAGCGGCCGCATGCAGTGGTCATCGCATTTCTCCTGTTGACGGCGATCTTCGCTGTCGGATTCACGAACATCTCAGCCGAGTCGGGAACCAGCCAATTCACCGAAGACACCCCTGCACAGGACGCATTCGACGAGGTGAACCAGCGATTCACGCCACCGTTCGAGGAGACCAACGGGAGCACTCGACTCGTTCAGTCGGGGTCGAACGTACTCACAAAAGACGAGCTGTTAGCGATGCTCGAAGCCCAACAGCGTCTCAAAGAGCGCGAGCGTTTCCGTGTGGTCTCTACGTCGAGTGTCGCGCGTATCGTTGCCCAAACGCTCGATCCGAGCGCAACGACGCTCGACGCACAGATTCGCACGCTCGAAGGCGCAACGTCCACAGCAATCGAGCGTGCGATTCGGACGGCCATTGCAGGCTCCGGATTCACTGATCTGCTCAGCGAGGACTTCAACCGACAGTCGGCAT
Source organism: Halocatena salina (assembly GCF_023115355.1). Classification (NCBI taxonomy): domain Archaea; kingdom Methanobacteriati; phylum Methanobacteriota; class Halobacteria; order Halobacteriales; family Natronomonadaceae; genus Halocatena; species Halocatena salina. The sequence continues at coordinate 227,750 of NZ_CP096022.1, read as the reverse complement.
CAGCCTCCGCAACGATCGGAACCGTCGAGCACGACGTTCCGAGGGGTGTCTCACAGTCGGCCGGAACGAGCGGGAGCGATCCGCTGATGGATATCCAAACTAACGCACAGTCTGTCGTCACGAGCGTCGACAGCGACATTCGAGTGTTCGGCAGTGGTATCGTCTCCGCGGAGTTCACCAACATCATCTTCGACTCGCTCATCATCGTCGTACCAGCGGTTGCACTATTGATTCTCGCTTTTCTGGTGTTCGCCTACCGTGATCCGATCGATCTCCTGTTGGGACTGCTCTCGCTCGTAATGGCAGTCATCTGGACGTTCGGCTTCACTGGACTGGCGGGTCTGCGATTCACACAGATGCTGATCGCCGTGCCGCCGCTGTTGCTGGCAGTGGGAATCGACTTCGGGATTCATACCATCAATCGCTACAGGGAAGAGCGAATCGAGGGAACTGCCATTGCCGAATCGATGCGGCGGACGACCGATCAGTTGCTCGTGGCGTTTTTCATCGTCACGGGCACCACTGTCGTCGGATTTGCCGCGAACGGTATCAGCGATCTCGGGCCGATTCGTCAGTTCGGACTCGTCGCTGCCGTCGGCATCGTCTTTACGTTCTTGATCTTCGGCATTTTCCTTCCGGCTGCCAAGGTAGGGGCCGACCGACTCCGGATTCGATTCGGGATTCCGGAGTTCGGGCGTCGTCCGCTCGGCTCGGAGGGATCGCTGTTGGGACGAATGTTGACTATCGGCGTCGTCGTCGCCCGACGTGCGCCCTCCGCACTGCTCGCGGTGACGCTGCTCGTTTCGGTGGGGGCTGGCTTCTATGCGACCGGCGTCGATACTTCGTTCTCACAGGATGATTTTCTCCCACCCGAGGACCCCCCCGACTACATTGGAGGACTTCCCGAACCGTTTGCGCCTGACAGTTACAGCGTGACGGATACGACAAATTTCCTCGATGAGCGATTCGCGACCACCCAGGACGGTTCAGTGACGATATACGTCGACGGACGACTTCACAAGGATTCTGCGCTCGAATCGATCCAGCGGGCGAATCAGGATCCACCTCCCTCACTCACACCGGTCGACCGGGAGGTCGACGCCGAAAGTATTCTCACAGTGATTCGTGACTATGCGGATCAGTCGGCGGAGTTCGCGCGGTTGATTGAGCGAAACGATGCCGACGGCGATGGTGTTCCCGACGACAACCTCCGTGATATTTACGATGCGCTGCTCGATTCGCCGTATCGTGGGCAGGCACTGAGGTACATCACTGAGGACTATCGGTGTACCCAAGTGGTCTACTCGACCGCAAGCGATGCCTCGCAGGACGAAATCACGCGCGACGCCCGCACATTCGTCGACCGCTATCGCCTCCCCGCGATTGCTACGGGTCAAACGATCGTGTTGCAAGCTGTCTCGGACACCATCTTAGAGTCGGCGATTCAGAGTCTCCTTACAGCGCTTGTCGTCACAGTACTCTTCCTCGTGCTGGCCTACTACGTTATCGAGGGACAGCCATCGCTCGGGATCGTGAATCTCGCACCGATCGTCGTCTCGGTCGCGCTGCTTGCAGGATCGATGCGGCTGTTCGGTATCCCGTTCAATGCACTGACTGCGACGATTCTCTCGATTACTGTCGGTCTCGGGGTCGATTACTCGGCGCACTTCGTCCATCGGTTTACCGACGAGTACACCGAGCACACACCACTCTACACAGCACTGGAAAACACTGTCCGCGGGACTGGCGGTGCCCTCACTGGAAGCATGCTTACGACCACGACCGGAATTGGGGTGCTCATACTGGCGATTACGCCGATCCTCGGTCAGTTCGGACTCGTCGTGGCGCTTTCCGTCTTTTTTGCGTATTTGACATCGATTCTCATCACACCGTCCGCTATCGTCGTGTGGGATCATCTATGTGACTGAAAAATATGCGGCTGTGATGCTGTGAACGCCCGCCATTTATATTATATTACAAAAATTCCATATGGGAAATATTCAATACGCTCTCGTGTGTGTGAAACACTGATGCCAAACGACAAACGAGTGACTGGACATAGCCGGGGGAATGAGTACGATGGCTGAGCGAATATACGCAGCATTAGAGGACGTGTTGGTCGTACTCACCACGCGAGATGGCGACTGGGACGTCGACACTCGGTTGACGGATTACCAGCCCCAGTGCGTGGCGGTTGCTCCCGAAGATCGTGATCTCGTCTTTACTGGGACATTCAATAACGGGCTTTGGCGCAGCACGGACGGAGGCGACACTTGGACTTCGATCGGTGATCAGCTCTCATCAGATCGAGTGATGGCGCTCGCTATCGATACCCAAGAGCGTCCGCAGGGATACGGTACGGTGTATGCGGGGACGGAGCCGAGTGCGCTGTTCCGCTCGGTGGATGGTGGCGAGACGTGGACGGAGTGTTCGGGATTTACCGATCTCGCCTCCAAACCGGATTGGGCGTTTCCCGGTCGTCCGGATACCCATCACGTTCGATGGATCGAATCCGACCCGATTGAAGCCGGGCATCTCTATGTAAGCATTGAGATGGGAGCTCTCGTCACTACCAAAGACGGCGGAAAAACATGGACGGATCGTGTACCTGGCTCACCGCGCGATGTACACACTCTTGCCACCCATCCCGATGCACCAGGACGACTTTATGCAGCCACAGGAGACGGATACATCACTGCTGGACGGGAGTATGCCGAAAGCCGCGACGGGTCTGTCACGTGGACGTACCACAGCGATGGAATCGAACACCAGTACGGATGGGGACTAGCTGTCGACCCTGGCGATCCGGATACGCAACTCCTGTCAGCCTCGTACAGTCCTGCCCAAGCACACCGTGTCGAAGGGAAGGGGCTACACGGACCGTCACCAGCCCATCGCTCGGATGGGCCACTAGCCGTGATCTATCGCCGGAGCGGACAGGATCCCTGGCAGCGATGCACCGAGGGACTTCCAGCTCCCGAGGGAACTCTCATCCCCGTACTAGCAGCTGATGAATCAGAAGTGGGAACGTTTTACGCTCTTACGAACCACGGGCTCTACCGCTCCACCGACGCTGGAGTCACGTGGACACAATTAGAGATTCCGTGGCAGGAGAACTATCGCACACAACATCCCCAGTCTCTCGTTATTGCTTGAAGGGTAGAGAACGTCTTGAGACACACTGCTTGGAATACTTCCTCTTGGCGTCGTCTTACCCTCTGATAGCGTATCCGGACCTCGTATACTACTGGTGTGTATACATCGCCGCTGCATACGCAGCGCTCAAGATACTCGGTCGGATAGGCGAAAAACAGTGATTCAGAATTTCATCACCGTTCTGTTCGGCGATCAATTTGCTGTTATGAATACGATCGGATTGATCGCGTTCGCACTCGTTGGATCGGCGAAAGCGATTCGTGAGGAGTTCGATCTGTTCGGAATTACTGTCGTTGGTCTGATAATGGCGTTTGCTGGTGGGACGACACGTGATCTCCTCGTGAGTCGAGTCCCACTAGCACTTCAGTCATCGATCGAAATCAGTTTGGGTCTGCTTGGAGTCGGCTTAGCGATCGCGTTAAGCGCCGTCCTAACGTCTCCGGATAGTCATCCGATTACTCTCGTCTCGGATGCTATCGGGCTTGCTGCCTTTGCGACGACTGGCGCTATCGTCGCAACCGAGACGAATGTTTCGGCGTTTGGTGTCGTCGCTATCGCAACAATCAACGCAGTGGGCGGCGGTGCAGTTGCAGATATACTTCTCGATCGCTCCCCGTTTATTCTCTTTGACGATTTCTATGCGAGTTGTGCCGTGTTGGGCGGGAGTGCATACTGGGCAGTGATAACTGTGGGAGCTGCTGGAAGCACTGCTGCCGTAGCGTGTGCGGTAGTGACCGTTGGGACACGGTTAGCAGCAGTTACGTACGGCTGGAATCTCCCAACGATACAGGGATTAGGACTGATAAATAGCTGAGCTACTGATGAGTAATGGAACGGCGTCTTCTCGTATTGAGGTGGGATTCTCGTTCGGATCGTAGATTTCTCACAGCCGCTTCCAGAACGAGTTCACGGAATTGAAGTTCTTCGCGGAGAGCGTCCCAGTCATGGCCCTTGTCCGTAAGAATCGTCTGTAGCCGGTCGACGCCAGTCGCGTCGATAGCCTGTATCTCGCCGATATCGTGTAGATCAGCGGAGAGACGGAGACTGTGGATGACGACGATGACCCAGTCAGCGTAGTCGCCATCTTCTTTTTGACCGCTCGAAACAGCGCGTTTTGCCATTACTCGGTTCTTATACTGCTCTTATTCGCACTCGAGATCGAGAATGTCGCGTGTCTGGTTCGGAGTTGCCACCGGCCGTCCGAGCTCGTTCGCTATACGCACGACTCGCTCAACTAATTGTGCATTGCTCGTTGCGAGCTCTCCGGTACGATAGTAGACGTTGTCCTCCAAGCCGACGCGGACGTGGCCGCCGAGTACAATCGCCATCGTCGTAAGCGGTAGCTGATGGCGGCCGAACGCGAGTGTGTTGAAGAGTGTGCCCTCTGGAAGGTTGGTGACGGCGTTGAACAGGTTTCGTGGCCGTGGGCGCGTGAGTGTCCCGCCACCGAAGATCAGCGTGGCGTACGCCGGATCGACGAGATCGTGGCGCTCCAGTAGGCCGTGAACCTCGTTGAGGTGGCCGTCGTTGAACACTTCTAGCTCGGGTTTGATCCCATGGTCGCACATCTCCTCGTAGAGTGCATCGACGGTTCCGCGCGTATTCTCGCTGGTCAGGTGGTCATATCGGTTGAGCGGACCCATATCTAGCGACGCCATCTCCGGGGGCGGATCCGTTCGAAGCGGGAGCTGTCGATCCTCGGCTGGCACACCCGTCCCGCCGGTGGAGTGTTGAATGACGACGTCATCAGCGTGCGTTCGGACCGCGTCGTCGATGGCTTGGAAGCGTCCAGTGGCGAACGACCGCTCGCCGTTCGGTCGCCGGGCGTGCAAGTGAACTACAGCCGCTCCCGCTTCCTCCGCGGCCGCGGCGGCTCGACCGATTTCGCCCGGCGTTTCCGGGAGATTCGGGTTCGCTTCCTTCCCGTGAACGCCACCAGTCAGCGCCGCGGTGATGATCAGTGGCTCGCTGGCGAGATAGTCCTCGTAGCTCACAGCTGCGCCTCTTCAGTGTGCTTGCGGTAGATCTCACACTGCTCTGCGTGATCGAGATCGTATCGGTCGTTACAGATGTCGGCTCGCATCGCCTGCACGAACCGCTCAGTTGCGGTGCAGTACGCCCGCGAGTGATCGAACCGTTCACCGTTCGCCTCTTGCCGGTACTCCAGATACGGACAGGTCATGAGTGACCTTTTCGGGCTAGCTGAATAACGGTTCGGTGACATCCACAGCGGTTTGCCGGTGCGTGTCGACGCTCTCGGTCCGTGGCAATCGCGTTTTTGCCGTCCGGAAGCACACGACCCGCTCGTGTGCCCAGAGCCGACTGGCCTGTTCGCCGACCGCGGTCGGGACGGTGTGACACCGACCGGTCAGCCCCTTTCGAACGCCGTCGTCGCCTCAGCTATCAGCATAGCGGATCAATCCGAGCTCAGACAACTGTCTGAGGAAGTACGGCAGTGTCTCAGAAACGGGATCGATGCGTTCTGGGGCGAAGGTTGCATCGAGTTCGTTTGCGATCTCTTCGGCCGTCGTTGCGCCATCACACTGCAACCAGACGACGCTTCCGACTGCATCGAGTTCGAGCTCCCGGTCTGTGGGGGTATCGAACAGTTTGAAGAGAAGCTGGTCGAGTCGGTTTCGAACGCGACGAGGGCGTTGAATCGTCACTTGTGGTGTTCCTTCTATTTGCTCGCAGTGCCAGTTGTCGGTCGTCCGAACCGGAACCGCAGTTGGATCACGAGCAAGTTCAGTCATGTCTGGCAGTTCCTAGGTGTTCGATGTAGTGCTGGTTCCCCACAGCGTACTCGTTCCAAGGAACGCCAGCAAGATAGCGATGGCGATGATTCCTAGCCACAGCGAGAGCTGATCGCCAACGCCTATCGGAAACGGAACGCCGCTGTCGTTGCCAACACCGAGGATACGGATCGCACCGACGATGATCCCCATGATCGCTTCGCCAGCGATGAGTCCAGCAGCGACGATTCGGCCCTGACGAGTGACCTGTTCACTGGAGGTTTCGGATTCCGACCATTCGGCGTAGCGGTTGACGAGGGCCTTCAACACCCCACCAAGGAAGATCGGCGTCGACAAAGTAACTGGAAGATAGATGCCGACTGCGAAAGGCAACACTGGTACATCCATCAGGATGAGAACGATCGCAAAGATGCCGCCGATGAGGACCATTCCCCAGTTGGCAGTTCCGCCGAGGACGCTCTCTGCGATCAGCGCCATGAGTCCGGCTTGTGGCGCTGGAAGTGTCTGACCACCGAGGCCGTAGGCCTGATTAAAGAACGCAAGGATGCCACCAGCCAGCAATGCCGAGAAAGCGATACCGATAAGTTGACCGAGTTGTTGGCTCCGGGGCGTCGCACCGAGTAGATAGCCAGTTTTGAGGTCTTGTGAGGTGTCACCGGCGACAGCAGCAGCGATGGCGACGACCGAACCGGTCACCAACACCACGACCGGATCCGATACGCCGGTCGAGCGGAGCACGACCGCGGCAATCAAAATCGTCGCAACCGTCATTCCCGATACGGGATTCGACGAACTCCCGACGACGCCGACGAGATACGAGGAGACGGCTACGAACAAGAACGCTGCCAGCACCGCGATGATACCACCGAGCAGTCCGACACGGACCTGCGGAACGATAACCAACAAGGCCGCGATAACGGCCGCACCGACGACAACGATACCCATCGGGAGATCGCGAGCGGTCCGCTTGCGGTCGGAACCACTCAATCCCTGAGTGAACTCAGAACCGGCGAGATGGACAGCATCGACGATCGTCGTGCGCATTGCTCCGATCGCATAGAGCCCGCCGACGATCATCGCACCCGCACCGATATAGCGGACGTAGCTGCTCCAGACGGCGTTTGCTTGCTCGAACAGTGACGCCTGAGCGGCGTCTGCTGGAACCATTCCCCCAGTCACGAGCAGGGGAATGAACATCATCCACGAGACGAGGCCTCCACCGAGAATGTAAGCAGCGATGCGCGGACCGATGATGTATCCAACACCGACGAGCGCAGGCGTGAAATCACCACCGAGGGTGAATCCGCGGGTGTCAGCGACTGAAAACGCACCCTGAATCGTCGTCTGGATCACGCCCCAGATATCTGCGAGTGCCATGTAAATTGCACCTACGATAAATCCAGCCGAGACGAATCGAACGCCACGCCCGCCTTGTTCCCCAGTACGAAGGACATCCGCACAGGCGGTCCCCTCCGGGTAGGGAAGTTCTTGATGCTGTTCGACGATGAGATACCGCCGCATCGGTATCATGAACAACACACCCAAGGAACCGCCGAGCAACGCAACCATCGCCGTCGTCACGAGATCGATCGACTCGCCGAGAAAGACCACACCAGCCAACGAGAAGATCACTCCTGCGGCGAGCGATGAGCCCGCCGATGTCATCGTCTGAACGATATTGTTTTCGAGAATGGTGCCACCGATGCCAAACTGTCCAAGACCATAGAACGCTCCCATGCTGATGACTGCCGCCGGAATGGAAGCACTAATCGTTAGTCCGGCGCGTAATCCGAGATACGTGTTCGCTGCCATCAGAACGACATTGAGAACGAGACCGAGTACCACGGCCTTTACTGTGAGTTCCGTGACACTGCGGTCGGCCGGAACGTACGGACCGGCATCGTCGGTATCTGAAGACGCACTTTTCTTCTGAACCATTGACAACTACTACCGCTACCGGCTACGATCGGGAAAATATTGCGTAATCGGTTCGGGAATGAGAACACATAGCACTACGTAGAGACAGTCCTCGAAGTACGACCGCTCCGGTGTTGTCGTATCGTCGTCTTGGTCAATTTGTAGTAGTGGGTCACAGTGTCTGTTATCGATGTGATTCTATCCGTTGATACTGAACCCTCCACAGTAAAGTGAAATATATTTTCTTGTTCGGTAATTATTACTCGATAGATGGCTACAGAGGATGAGTCCATTAGCGTGTTCGCCTCGTTTCGCCGATTTTTCGCGCTTGAACGCGACGTACTCGTTCTCTCCGCGGCAATGTTCGCGTTCAGCCTTGGGTTCCAGATGACCAATCGGTTCCTCCCGGAGTACATGGTCGCACTCGGTGCGTCGGGATTCGTGGTCGGGTTGTTCGGGACGTTCGGCAACGTCATCTCGGCCCTCTATCCGTATCCGGGTGGGGCGGTCTCCGATCGGATCGGTTCGCGGTACGCCTTGACGCTGTTCGGGCTGATTTCGACGGTCGGGTTCGCTGTCTGGCTGGTCGCACCGCGTATCGGTGCGTTCACGATCGCGGGGGTACCCATCGAGCCGTGGTTGTGGATATTCGTCGGGTTGGTGCTCGCCCAAGCGTGGAAGTCGTTCGGGCTCGGCGCGACGTTTGCGGTCGTCAAGCAGGCGACCGATCCCTCGCGGCTGGCGGCCGGCTTTGCCAGCACTGAGACGTTCCGTCGGACCGCTTTCCTCATCGGCCCGGTGGCTGCTGCCGTCCTCATCGGTCTTCACCCGGCGTTCACGGTGAGCTTCCAGTACGTGCTTGCGGTGGCGGTCGGCTTCGGGATCGTCGGCACGATCGTCCAGCATTATCTGTACGATGCGAGTGCGGACGACATCGGCGGCTCCTTCGCGGGAATCGATCAGATCAGGCGGGATCTCCGGGGGATGCCCGATCCGCTCCGGCCGCTGTTGGTCGGTGATACGATCGTTCGCTTCGCAAACGGCATGGTGTACGTCTTTTTCGTACTCGTGGTCACGCAGATCCTCCAAGTCGGTGTGGAGACGACCGTATCGATCGCAGGGTATTCGTATGCGATCGATCTTTCGCCAGCTGCCTTCTTCGGCTATCTGCTCGGCGTCGAGATGCTGATCGCGTTGCTCATCATGGCACCGGCAGCCAAACTCGCCGAGCACGTCGGGCTCAAACCGATCGTGGGGCTGGGCTTTGCGGTGTACGCGATCTTTCCGATCGTTCTCATCAACACGCCCGCGAGCGCGACGGCGCTGATTCTCGTCTTCGCGTTTTCCGGACTGCGGTTTGCCGGACTGCCGTCACACAAGGCGTTGATCGTCGGGCCTGCCGAACAGGGTGCCGGCGGACGCGTGACCGGCACCTACTACTTGCTTCGAAACGCGCTCGTCATCCCGAGCGCCGCTGTGGGTGGATATCTCTGGGAGTTCGTCAGCCCCGGCGTGGCCTTTACGATCGCTACCGCTCTTGGCGTTCTCGGGACCGGTTACTTTCTGATCTTCGGTGAGGAGTTCAAAGCCTACCGGTGACGGCGATCAGGATCACTTTAACGAAGTCTTTCCTGCTCTACGGCGTCGGCTGTCGGTGGCTGGTGTGACGATTGCACCACGATCACATCAGACACCGAGTGTTTCACTACATAACTGACGCCGTCGAGACCGTTTCGGGCGAAGCTGGGATTTAGATTGGGGACCCAACCACACTAGGAGCTGTGAAGCAGACACGCGGTGCTCGATCTCCGGGACGGTGGATTCGACTGGTTTACCAGCTGTGCCAGCTCGGAGTTGCTCGGCCGCTGCATCGGTAAGGTGCGATCGACCACCCCGCCGGTGATCAGTGTCTACGCGTTATCTGTTGACATCCTTACAGGCCTTTAGTATCACCTTGCTCAGGGCTGGGTGAGCGTGGATGAGTGTCGTGGCGAGATCATCAACCGTCAGTCCGTGGCGGACGGCGGGAGTCACCTCGTGGATGAGTATCGATGCCTCGTGACCGAGAATGTGACAGCCGAGTATCTCGCGCGTCTCAGGATCGGCAAGAACCTTGGCGAATCCGTGATCGAGTTTCAACGCTCGGGACATCGCAGTGTCGGTAAATACGGCTCGGCCGACGACGTACTCTTGATCGGCATCGACAAGCGCCGACTCTGTCCGGCCGACCGCCCCAATCTGAGGTTCGGTGAAGATAGCGTGTGGCAGTCCGACGAAGTTCGCCGTCCGTTCTTTTTCGTGTACAACGTTGTCGATGACGACTTCGCCTTCGTAGTCCCCAGAGTGTTTGAACATCGAATTGTCAGCGATGTCTCCCATCGCCCAGACGTTCTCAACGTTCGTCCTGAGTTGGTCATCAGTCTCGATAAAGCCCGCATCATTCGTCTCGATGTTCGTTGCGTCAAGATCAATGCCGTCAGTGTTAGGCTGGCGACCGAGCGCTACTAACAACTCCTCGCCGGCTACCTTTATTTCGTCACCGTCTTCCGATTCAGCGGTCACGGCGATTTCGCCTTCGGATTCAGTGACGCCTGTGGCACGATATCCGGTGTGAACCGCGTGGCGATCACTGGCGATATCGGTGAAGGCCTCTGCGATCTCGCTGTCCTCGCGAGACACCAACGAATCTTCCACCTCGATGAGCGCGACATCCGTTCCGAACGATCCGAAGTAGTAGCCGAGTTCGGCGGCAATGTATCCGCCGCCGAGAACCACAAGCCGGTCCGGACGTTCCTCTAGTCGGATGGCGTCGTTACTCGTCATGAAATCAACCTCATCGAGTCCGTCGATCGCATCGGGGATCACAGGCGTGCTCCCCGCCGCGATGACCACCCGTTCGGCGGTGTGACTCTTTCCGGTTTCCGTGAGTTCGACGGTGTAATCGTCAACGAACCGGGCTTCTTCCTGAAGGAGCGTTAGATTCTCCTCATCTCGTTTGTTGTCTTCCTTCGCGCTTGCGACGTCTCCGAGTTCATCGTTAACTTCTCGGACGAACTCGCCGAAGTGCGTCCCGTTGACGGTCGCATCGATGCCAAATTCATCGGCGTCTCGAATTCGATTGATGAGGTTCGCGTGTTGGATGAGCATCTTCGAGGGGTTACAGCCACGGTTTAGACACAGCCCCCCGAGCGGTCCCCTCTCGATGAGTGCAGTTTCAAGCCCTTCGGCAGCGGCCGCTGAGGCGACCGTATTCCCTGTGCCGCCACCGACGACGATGAGGTCGAAGGTAGCCATACTCATACTGCGCCCAGTGAGTATATAGAGGTTGGTCGGATCTGGATCATGCACACCACGGTTCGGTGACGAACCCAATGACACCTCATCCAGCCGTCGTTCCAACTCGATCAGATCGCGGTGGACGGGGATATCATGACTGGATGATCGAACGAACGTTAGATGAGTGGTCGGATGAGAGGCGTATCGACGTTCACGAAGTGATGACGTTTCTGATTGCTGAACACGAGACGACCACCGTCATCTTGACGTATGCGTTGTATCTGTTGTCACCTACCCCAGCGTCGAACAGCGCCTCGGCGAGGAGCTAACCACGTGAATACCGGAGACGATGCGGCTTTCCCCCGACGAATCGTCTCCACGGCGAACCAGAAGACGATATCGTAACAGGAGGCCATCAGATCTCGGCAGGCGCAATCGTCGTGCTCCCACAATGGGTCGTCCATCGGGATCCGCTTGCATTTTATTCCGAACGCTGGACCGACCCGCGTATTTTCCGTTTGGGACTGGACCACGGCGGTGCATTGGTGACCAGTTTACCGCCCAGAGGCGACCCCGTCCTCACAGCGATTCTACAACAGTATCATCTAGAATCTGGAACGCCCGAGACGTCACTTCAGGTGGAAGCAGCGGTCACAGCACGCCCAACGCAGTCGTCTGGATGACTGTCCACGAACGTGGCTCCCCTTCCCTTGTGAACGGATGAAATATCGGTGACTAGCTTTCCTCTTAGATCGGAAACTTATCGGTCTTCTTCCGTTCAAAAATCGTTACTAGACCGAGTGGAACGGGGTCGTCCCGCCGGTATCGTTAGCTCTCGAAGGTGTTGTTGATGAACTGGTTCCCCATCGAGTCGGCCCGAACAACTAGTGGATCGCCGCCGTTGTCGACTGCTGTATTACGTTTAAGGACGTTGTTGTTCGCGTCGGCCAATACGAATCCATTGTCGCTATTGTTGCTCGCTGTGTTGCGTTTGAGGGTGTTGTTGTCGGACCGACACAGCACGACGCCATCGCCACCGTTACGACGCACCGTGTTGTGTGTTATGCGATTGGTACGGGACAGTTGGAGATTGATCCCGTCGTTTTGGTTCCGTTGCACGGTGTTACGCGTGATCGTGTTGTTGTTCGCACCATCGAGGGAGATGCCGTTGTCGCTGTTCCGCGTGAGAACGTTGCGCGCGATGATGTTGTTCTCGGATGGTTCGAACGGCTCGCTGAGCGCGATACCGTTACCATCGTTCCGAGCAATCGTGTTGTGCTTGATGCGGTTCTCGCTGGAGCTCTGAAGAGAAACACCGTCGCCGCTGTTCCGCTCCGCGGTGTTGTCCTTAACGAGTGTGTCACTGACGAAGTCAAGTAGTGCGATGCCATCGCCGTCGTTTCGCTTTGCGATGTTGCCCTGAAGCACATGACCACCACTTTCGATGATGAGAAGCCCCACCCTGTTCTGGATGACCGTGTTATCGAATAGCTTATTTTCGGCGGCATTGTCGACTCGAATGCCGGCATTACCGTTGTTCGACGCCGTGTTGTCGACGATTCTATTATCGCGTGAATTGAAAAACAGTGCGATCCCGTCAGCTAGATTCGACCGAACGACGGTGTTCTTGACAGTGCTGTTGTCGACCTCCATGCTGAACTCGATGCCCGTGACCCAGTCTGTGACCACGACATCCCGGATGACGACATTCGACAGCGCAGCATCGGTTGGCTCGACAAGGATGCCCGTTGATGGCTCTGCGTCCACGCCGTCGATCCGGTGGCCGTTACCATTGAGGATCACATCATCGGAGTGGATCACGAGACACGTCGTTTCTTGGCTGTTCTCGATATCGTTCGTCAGAACGTACCGCCCAGGCTGAGTGATCGTCGTACACGAATCGATGTGTGTCACAGTGTTCGTGTCCGTGGGTGCCGCTGCAACGCTGACTCCTGCGATCATCGACATGATCAACAGGAGTACGGTCCCGAGCGCCTGTATTCTCCGATATGATCGATCTTTCATACTACACTCCAACCGTTACTAGACGCAACAATGGTTACTTAGAGACTAGCTGAGTGGTAGCTGTGCGGTACCGCTACGAGAAGGATACATCGTAGTCCCCGCAGTACTCGCTTTGAGGACAGTACTGGTAATGGTCGGTTCGGTAGGTGTGATATGTGTCGCCACGAACTCTATCAGTGATTGGCAGATGAAACAGGGGAAAAAGCACCTGCGCCGAGTTAGGTTTTCAATCCATGTCCTGTGAGCGGCATAACGACATCTGTATCTTGTCCAAGAGTTCCCCGTTCTCGATACTCGGTAAGTGCCGCAGGAGCGATCGCTGATGTCGGTTCAACATAGAATCCGTTAGCATGGAGCCGGTCCAACTCGGCTTGCACTGCCTCCTCCGTGATCGCGATTGCGTCACCGTTCGTCTCAGCGATCGCATCGAGCAGTTGTCGTTTTCGCGTCGGCTCTCGTATCTGAATCCCGTCTGCGACGTCGTTCTCACTCTCAGGGACCGGGTGGAGTTCGGCCGCGATCGGTGCATAACCCGCAGCTTGCGCACCAAGAAGACGAGGAACCGAATCAATCCACCCAGCTTCAAACAACGCCTCGAAACCACGATACACTCCGAGGAACAGGGTTCCGTGACCGAGTGGCATCACGACAGCATCAGGAACACTCCAGTCACGCTGTAGCGCAACTTCGTACGCAAATGTCGCTGTCCCTGCGAAGAACGCTGGACTCCACGAATGGCTCGCATACCACCCATCCCCTGATTCAACAGTTTCGATACAGGCATCGGTCACGGCTTGGCGCCCCCCCTCGATTCGAACTGGTGTCGCACCGGCTCGTTCGATTGCTCTGAGTTTTGCCGCCTTGACCGATGCCGGGACGTAAATCTCAGCATCTAGTCCAGCCTGAGCAGCGTACGTTGCGATTGCAGCCCCAGCGTTCCCTGATGAGTCCTCAACGACTCGGTCTGCACCACACATGATCGCGTGACTGATCGTTGTGGTTGCACCCCGGTCTTTGAAACTTCCCGTCGGCGAGACGTATTCGAGTTTGTACTGGGCATTCCACGTTGGTGCTGCAACGAGCGGAGTCATCCCTTCACCAAGGGATGGGCCTTGCTCGACGGGCAGGAACATATCGAACGACCAGAGTCCATCTCGCGTATCAAACTGACCTGGGTCCGGCCGATCTGCGGCTGGATGCGGTTGTTCGATGAAGTCAAGCACGCCGCCACAATCACACCGCCACTGATCGGTGAACGTCCGCCCACACGAAGAGCAGACAAGCTCTAAGATACCCATACTCTCCCTCAGTTACGTGCATTGAAAACGGAGTCGGTCTTTGTCACCGCAGCTATCGACGAGGCTGCCTTTATATCTGTGAATGCGTACTCATGAAAACTGTTCGAGATAGCTCCAGTGCAATGCAGCCGATAAGCGTAGTGGATCGACTGCCACGCTGGACCCGCTTGGGAGTTCTTGTCTTGGTAGTCGTGGACGACGTTGTCGCTCTCGTCGGGAAGACGCAGTATCGATGCTGTAGCCGGAGTGATTGGAGCCTGCTTTCTGATCACCGAGGAAGTGGACCACGATCGCCGGCCCATTTCTACTGGGGCCTTACGATGAACAGCCATCTACTACTGACCATCGGAGAGCCAAAGAGCGATCTCTCGGACAAATCCCCACCTCGCAGTCGATACTCTTACGGCGGGGTTCTTCTGAGAGGAACTATGAGCGACAACGATGAAGCGGCTGCAACCACGCCGTTGGACAGCCTCAAAGATACGGTCGGGAGCCGGGTCACCGTTCGGACGAAAGCCGACCAGCTGATCGAGGGGACACTCGCTGGGGTCGATGAGCACATGAACCTGACACTTGCAGTGAGCTCAGCCACTGACAACCACGACACGGACGACGATCACCGCTTGGTTCGTGGCACTCGTGTCGTTACCATCACTCACCCACCCATCGGGAGCGAGACCACCTGATGCCGACGACTTCAGCCGTGTACTCGACATACTCGTAGAGCGGTCGGAACGCCCACTTGTGCCCTCACGACGCTCCGGTCTAGTCGCGAATGTGTTAGGTGCTCGAACGCGACGACGTAATCGGTTCATTATCTTAGTGTTGGATTATCAGGATATGGGGTCGGATGGCGTGACACAGTGCCCCCGCTCACGAGTGGGTGTAGTCAAGTGTGACTGGATGTCGGTCGGGTGGATTGCGAGCGGTGTCATACATACCGTGCCGCCCCAGAGGCCGGGGGATGCTTGCGATAAAGCCATCAGACGTTGGTACGTATCATTATATATGGTGATCAAAGACCGGACTCGTCGTGCGCTCGGTATTGCCGTCCTCACGTGGGGCGGGAGCATGGCTGCGCTCGTAGTTGCCGGGCTGGCGACCAGCGTCTGGCGTCTCTCTGACCTGTGGGGGTTAGCTGGTGTTGCTTTCTTGAGTGAGTTCGGGGTGATAGCTATCGTCGGCACCTTCCTACTCGTCGGCGGCCCTGTCTTTCTCTTGGCACGGTACGAACTTCTTGCACCGATCATCGGCCTCGTCTGCTATATCGCCTATTGGGCGATTCTTGGGATGACGACGGGTGTCGGTGTCTCCGCACTGTACGTCGGTATCATGTATGGACTGTTCGCACTCGCTGGAATCGCGGTTCTCACAGTTCTTGAGTGGATATTACGAGCGGCTCGACAACGACGACTTGTACCTGTAGATTAAGCTTCCGCTAAATCACGTATCGTCGTAGTTAGAGACGCTTACAGACGCCACCTCTGTAGATGTAGCTTCTCGTTTTATCCCATCAGAAACATGGAATGTTGGCAATGCTCTGTCTTCAGGGCCCGAGCGGCTACACGGTTACGGGTAACCACGCGTCAGCGACGGAATCCATGACCGCTGTCCCGTGGCACAGCACGGAACCAACGGGCAGATTGATCGCTCGACGCGCGTCACGTTCGTTGATGATCAGCTCACCACGACTCAAACGACGCTACTCCGATGGGTTGGCTGAGTGGTGTCTGGTTTAGGGTGTATCGTACCCCTGCCGCTGTGCTGTGTGCTACTTGTTGCCGGCATCCTGTCTGCGTATGTATACGAACTCTCTTGGAGCTGATGATTCTGGTCGTAAGGTTCCCCACGATTACCGTCATGCAGTGAGAAAAACCGTCCGATCGAGCGCTAAATTGTCCTACTCGATCCGAACCCAATGCGTTCGTAGTCATCGATATCATTTTATCGTTGACTGATAGCTTATAAGCTCAGAAAATCGAACGCGGTGATTGCATACACTGCTCGAAGGAGCCAGTACGCTGCCGGTATAGCGGTATAGATACATAATATTCCTAGATACAGACCAAAACAGTAAATATAATAATTATTTTATATACGGCTGTCCAGAGACCACCACACGGACCGCTACCGTGTCCACATATGGCGCGGAACGAATGAATCGTATATCGCCATATCAAACCATCTCGGTGCAGGCTCCCGTGCTTTCGGAGGGAATCGAATCCGGGTCGAA
The DNA here is from genome assembly GCF_023115355.1 of Halocatena salina. Taxonomy (NCBI): domain Archaea; kingdom Methanobacteriati; phylum Methanobacteriota; class Halobacteria; order Halobacteriales; family Natronomonadaceae; genus Halocatena; species Halocatena salina. The sequence continues at coordinate 211,092 of NZ_CP096022.1, read as the reverse complement.
GTCGAACGCCGTTGCAAGTTCCGGATCGTTCTCAAGGCGAGTTGGGACAGTCGTGGAGAATGGTCTTCGACGCGGATCCAGAGTGTAGCAAGGAAGAGCGGTTCGAATGGGATAGAGTCGTGCCAGTCCGGGTAGGTGTCCGCGGTCTTGTAGTGGTGAGCTGTGAGGCTGCGTGCGAGGATCGGCCAAGTAATTTCTGGAGTGATGATTTCATCTGCTTGTCGCTTAATAGAGAAGCAAACCACACAATCTTGGACATCTGTTGCAAGTGGGTGTCTATGATGCAGTCTCAAGCGGCAATCAAGTGCTCAGCGGTGCTACTGTAGAGGTAACTCGTTTTCAGTTGCGGTGTGTAGCTATACAGCAGTGATGCTATAGCGGTAACTACACTAGAATATATCATCTACCGAACCATATGAGATTTCCGAACTGACCGTAAAGGGTGTCTGGATTCGGAACGTGACCGACGATCTCCCAAGCACCTGTTTGCTTTCTGAGTACCGTTCCCCGGTGGGTCACACCGATTAGGTCGTTCTCATCGACGGTCCAGCCCACGACGACCTCCTCTGGACAGGAGATTTGACGCATTCTAACGTGACCCCATCTCGACATTCGAAAAGCGCAGGATTGGCATCGGGCTCCTCCCATCGGTTTGGGGGAACACACGCGGCAGAGGCGTACAGAGTCCCATCGTGGAGACAAGCGGCACGGAAGTACCGCTGTTTCACATCCATATCCAGACGGGTCCACGTCCGGCCGCAGTCAGTCGTTCGATACAGACCGACACCTGTTGAGGCGAGATACTCGCTGGCATCGATCAACCGGAGTTCGTGGATGTCGTCGTGAACGCTATCCGTGCGTTCTGTCCAGGTCTCACCACCATCCTCGCTCACGTGAACGCCGCCCGGTTCAACCCCCGCGACGAGTCGCTGTGGCGTCGCTGGATGAATAAATACACAATTTTACTCGAGATCCTACTAGCAGTAGCTATGGTCAGTACGGTACAGATCTTTACACATCTAAAGAAATATTATATTACTAAGACTATATGTGTTAAGGATAGGTAGGGAATTACAATTCATTCTGTAGACACTCGAAAAAATATACTTGATGAAACACACGAACGGCTTGAAACGACTCCAACGCTTGTCAACCTTGTGCAACACATGAACGTTAACTCAGTGCTCCGAGCTGTAGACGAGGACCGGTTTGAGGCACTTACGTATGATGCTGCACCGACCGTTCGCGCCTTGTTCTGCCGTGAACTCGCTGGGCTTTCGTGGAACGGCCTCTACGAGTGGCTCTCCATCCACGAACGAGCGACTCGTCTTGGGTTTGATCCTTCGACGTTCGGCCCCTACAATACTGCCCCGACACGCCAAACGCTGACAACTGCATGGGATATCCATCTCTCAAATGACGCCAAGCGAACGCTCCTTTCAGTTAGCGAGCGCCTCCTTGATGTCGCCTACGGGAACGACGACGCTCTCGATCTGCGCCCACCACAGCACATCGACGAGACGAAGTCAGACCTACGGGACCGACACGTTGGCGAGTTCTCCGATGAGCAGATTCGAATGCACGTCCGACACGCTCGGGAGACGGTCTTCGGAACGTTCGACTCCGGGCGCGCGGCGAACGCGACGTATCCAGACAGCCGATTCAACGAACTCCAGGCACTGGTGGCGTTAGGTGGCTGTGGCACACCCCAAGGCCAATCACGAATGGAGACGTTTTTCGGCGAGGACTACACCCCCCACGGTGATACCCACCTCCGGACGGTCAAGCAATACTCCCAAGAGCAGATTCAAGCGGGGTTCGAGCAGTCGATCGAGAACCTACTCGATGCCGTAAACCACCTCCAGATCCTCCAACCGCCCGTCACCGTTGCCATCGACATCACGACCTGGCCCTACCACGCTGAGGGTGAGCTACCTAGTGAAGTCAGTGGGACCGATAACTTGGGGGAGTTGGCCTACAAGTTCGCCACATCGTCGCTGGCGGCAAAAGCACGCCAATCGTCCTCGCCGTCGAACCGGTCATCGAGAGCTCGGAATGGGATGACAATTCCCCCCACCAGTATCATCGCACGGTCCGACGGCTTGTCAGACGAGCACAGGAGTTCGTGTCGATCGATCTTGTCCTTGCTGATCGGAGCTTTGAATCATTGGAGGTCTACCAAACCCTCGATAATCTAGGTGTCACCTATCTCCTTCCCAAGGTCGAACGGGAGCCCGAAACAACGTATATCGAACAGATGGATCATGAGGGACAAGACACGGCTGTCGAACAGGCAACAGTCAGAGCCAGACATGGAAGCCATGACTGTCGAGTGCTGTTCGTTCCAGGACGAACTGGCGACACACAGCCGTTCATCACGAACGAACGGATTAACGACCCCGACCAAGCACAATGGTGGGTAAAGCGCTACGCCGCCCGCTGGTGGATCGAAGCCGAGTATCGCTCAATCAAACAGGAGTTCCTCGCGAGAACATCCTCCAACGATCACACGCTGCGCTTGTACTACTTCGTATTCGCCATTCTGATGTACAACGTCTGGCGGCTCACGGATGTCCTCCTGAAAGTCACCGTCTCCCGGGAACTGACGACCGCTCCACCAGTCCTTACTGCGGGGGAGCTCGCTGATTGGGTGGCGATTCATCTCCAACTCGGGCCTGGCTAAACAGCCTGGCTTCTCTCGGTTGAAGCATTGCGAGGAGCGACATCTCTCTGTAATCCCATACCATATCAACTATCAGCATAATATACGGCTTGTATACCAACTCTGATCCTAAAGCGTACAGCTGCGAGTAATAATTTCGGAAGAGTACAACAGAATCAAAGCTGGGGGCGAACTATTTGCGTTTATACTCCGAAGTTAGGTTAGATGTCAACTTTAGAGCGTGGAATATATCATATCTCCACAGACGTTCCGGAGAGATTCTCAACGAACTCTTTGACGATTTGTTCCTCGGCGCGATGGAGAAGACCACTCGCAGCTCCTTTGGTGACATTTAGTGACTCCGCTAGCTCGGTGAGGGTACAGTGCCGGGGTGTGTCGTAGTACCCCCACTTGACTGCTTCGAGGATGAACTGTTGTTGACGCGCCGTGAGTAGGTCATCCACGTTGGGTGAATGTTTGAGCGCATCCATGTTTGGTGGTTGTTTAATCAAACGGATATCACATAGAGCGTCAGTTTGCTCTAACGCTTCTTCAAACCGTGAGAGACGGTCATACGCCATAAACCCTTCAATCAACAACTGTCCGTTGCGAATCTCTACCGGGAAGACTGGCGTCGCTCCGGCCTCAAGAGCCGCAAAGTAAACCGTTGGCTCCTCCCGCGTCGTGTATTGAATCAGACCGATGTCCGCGTCGGCGTATAACACCTCCGCCGAGACGATCGCTTCACGCGATGTAAGAAACCGAACCACTGACTGTAATTCATCGTCCGGTGGTCGGATTTCTAAGATACCCCGTGCCCGGTCGTCGAGATCACACAAGGCTAAGATGTGTACTGAAGCCGTGGAGCTATCGACAGGGAGTTCGGTGAGGTATTCTACAGGCGGTGTAACTGCCATTCGGATGGCGGGCATGCCACTGACTAGGCAGCAGATTGTATCAATCATTCGGTATAGCCTGAACATGTTTAGACGTGATTTAATGAAACTGTATTTCCCATCACAGTATGGTTACAGAGGCCAATATGAACCAACGACCCACCACTGAAGCCAGTTCTCAGACGGTTACTGTTACCGATATGACTGGCCTGATCGGCAGTCTCCTCGTTCGTACGCTACTTGCACACACTCTTTTCAGCAAGGAACTGAAGTTCCCATGACGATAGACTTGACTAAGATGAAAAGCGTGTCTAGACATAGTAAAAAACCACCGTGGCACTTGTGGTTTGTGGCTGTATTTTTTATTCTGCTGTATGCGGCTGGGGCATATGATTATCTCATGATACTCGAGCTCAACGAAGCGTACTTCAGCGCTGAAAACTATGGGGCTACCCAAATCGCCTATTTCACCGATTACCCGTTGCTGCCACGGATATTCTGGACGATAGGTATTGCAAGCGGCTTGGTTGCACCAATCTTGCTTCTATTGCGGACCCGTTGGGCAGTTTGGCTCGCACTTATTTCTGCTGCTTCCCAAGCTTGTTTGACCTTTATCACGTTTGGATTTATGAACCGCTGGGACATGTTTGGACCACAGATGTCTATCTTTGATATGTCAATTATAGTGATGACATTTGGACTCTATCTATATTGCCGGCGAATGGCAACACGCAGCGTGTTACGATAGCCTCCCTACCGATTCTTATTACCTGAACTCGTCTAAACATACTAGCCATACATAGGCCGTTGTGGAGATCGCATCGTACCTGATTCCACCTCTTTCGCAGTGAGGTTCTTGAGCGCATAGCGCTACATCAGGACCCGAATCGACGCCCGGGCCTGCATCACGACCGTCACAGAGACTACAGGTCCCGCCACGACCACTGTGGCTTCCATCCAAGCAGCTTCTCGGCCTTCGAGAGGTCGACGATCGTCTCATAGCCCGACGGCATTTCCTGTACGTCAGCTTCCGGGTAGAACTCCGATATGAGGTCGGGAGTCGACGCGTCGGCCGTGGTGTCGCCCGCGACCGCCCAGAACGGCTCGTGACCATTGAAATCGGCCTCGACAGCTTTTCGAGCGATGGACGCCGCATCCTCTATCGCAAGGTACGAGAATAGTACTTCCCGTCCGGTGGCCGGATGGACGTCGTGGAGCGCCTCAAGCGAACGGTCCGGCTCGAAAACGTATTCGCGCATCTCCGCATCGGTCATCACCCATGGGTACCGTAGGGAAGCTATCGTCAGGTCGGTCGAGGGACGACGGCCAAACCCGTCCGCAGTCACCTCTACAGCGTGTTTGGCCATACCGTACGGATCGTCAGGTGTTCGTGGGTGGGTCTCGTCGAGCGGAATGGAGCGTACGTCTGCCGGGCGCTCTTGGTGCTCACTGCCAATCGCGTTGATACTGGAGGCCAGACAGACTGACTCCAACCCAAGTGCGTCTGCCGCTTCGAGGACGTGCGCACCAGACATCACGTTACTCTCGTAGACCCGGAAATCGGGATTGCTGTACGGGTCAGGGATCGTCCCCATGTGGATAACCGCGTCGGCCTCTGTCTTCGCGAGGGCGCCGTACGTCTCGCCAGCGTCCAGCAGGTCCGTCGTCACGTACGTATCCGAAATCTCCTCGTGTTGTTTCCCCCGCGAGATGTTTACCGTTTCGTAACCGTGCTCGTCAACGTGTTCGAGGATCGCAGAGCCGATCTTACCGTTTCCGCCTGTCACAGCTATCGTTTCGAGTGTCATGGGTGTCTATGTCGTGTGGATGATAGCGAGGACAGTGTACCAGTCATCCCTTGTTGTATCCAATCGCGAAGAGTCGATTCATATCGGTGGTGCTGGCTAGGGCATCCTCGCAGTCCGATTCGCCGACCATGCGCGGGGCGTTGTCTGGCCGGGTTCATTTCGTTTGTAACAGTGCGTCCGCTCTTGGGAGGCTGTTCTGATTTCTGAGTCGTTTCTACGTCCCATCTGAATCCTGATTCGTCACGCACGCCGATGTACCTCCCTTGTCGACCGATGCTCTTCATAGTACGCGCTCACGGGATGGTAGTCCGGTTCAACGCCCGGCGCGTCCGGTGCGACTGGTATGCCGCCATTCTCGGGTGAGAGCCGCTTCTCGTACCAGACACCAGCAGGACCCCGGTATGTAGGAACTTCTTCGAGGAATCGCTGTTCCCAGTTGCGAAACCTGTCGCGTTCGTCCGCGACCCCACAGGCATCAGCGCGTTCCTTGAGCGTCGCCGCAGCACCCAGTGCCTCTGCAAGTGCCCACCCATAACGGTCCGGAACGATCGTCTTACCATCCCTGTTGATAGTGTATACGAACCCGTCTTCGGCCCAGCCCATTTCGACAGCAGCGTCGAACAGTTCCACTGCTCGAGCGTACTGCCAGTCTCCGTCTACTGTGTCGTCGCTGTAGCGGTCGAGCAGGCCGAGAAGCTTCGCCCATTCCGCGTGATGTCCGGGTTGATAACCGGGAGGTTGAAACTGGTGGCGCGGCTCATCTGCGTTGTACTCGAAGTCGTGATCCCATTCTGCGGAGTAGTGTTCCCACAGGAGCCCATCGGTCTCTTCTGCAAGATCGACAGTAATCGTCTTGGCAATGTGGCGTGCGCGGTCAAGGAACCGATCCTCACCGGTCGCCTCGTATGCAGCGATGTACGCCTCACAAGCATGCATGTTAGCGTTTTGTCCACGGTAGGCCTCTAATTCGGACCAGTCGGGATCACAGTCACTTCGAAGCAATCCTTCGTTATCCCGTAATCGTTCCTCGATCACCTGGTGTGTCCGCCGAAGATCCGACGTGGCCCCATCGATTCCGATGGTTGCTGCTCGGGAGTACGCAAGTAGGACGAAGGCGTGTCCGTACGCCGAACGTGTCCGATCGATCGGCTTCCCGTCGCTATCAACAAGGAGATGGTAGCCGCCGTCAGGAGAGCGATGGGCCTCTCGAAGGAAGTGGATACCGTGTTTAACCGCGTCACGACACCAATCGGGTCCATCGATAGCGGTACCGAGTGCGAAGTTCGAGACTGCTCGACAGGCGGCAATGAGGTGTCGACGGTCGTTAGAATATTGCTCCCCGGTCATTGGATGGATGAGCTGGAAGCCACGTTTGGCAAGAACGTCTGGGTATTGTACTCGGAGCATAGCCAGTAGCCTCCCACGGTACTGACTAATGCGATCGTTCTCCATACTTGTAAGGTGCGATTTCCTGAGTAAAACGTGCCTGATGGTGGCAAAATTCATCCGAACATCGTACGATCCGGAACGCGGAATCGGCATCGATCACTGGGTCACTTACCGATAGTGATCATCCCTTTGACGACGTCGGGATCGATTGCCCGTTGGAAGGCATCGTCGATCGCATCGAGAGGTAACTGAAAGTCGACAATTCCTTCGACATCGACGGCACCGTCGGTCAGGAGATCGATCGCAACGTCGTAGGTGTTCTTGTAGCGGAATGAGCCGTGCACGTCAATCTCGTTGTCGATGAGCTCTAGCACGTCGATAGGTACGGTCGCTTCGCTGGCAAGTCCGACGAGAACCACCGTTCCACCACGCCGAACCACGTCTAGGGTCGACCGAATAGACGGTGGGGCCCCAGAGGCCTCGATCACTACGTCGGCTCCCAAGCCGTCCGTATACTCGTTGATAGCTGCTTCTAGATCGGTTTCAGTAACGTTCACCGCCAGATCAACGCCACGTTCACGAGCGAACCCGAGTTTCCCTGGAACGACATCGGTGACGATCACGTTCGTCGCCCCCGCTGCACGAGCGGCCTCAACGATCATCAGCCCGATCGGACCTCCGCCGGTGACCAGGACGGTATCGCCGGCTCCGACGTCACCACGCCGACAGGCGTGAATGCCGACTGAAAGCGGTTCACACAGTGCACCTTCGATACTGGAGACGGTCTCGGGAAGTTCGTAGGCGAAGTCGGCGGGCCAAGTAACGTATTCGACGAAGGAACCGTCATGTGGCGGCGTCGCCATGAACACCACGTCTTCACAGAGGTGATAGTCACCCCGCTTGCAGTGTGGACAGCGTCGACATGGAACGCCCGGTTCCAGTGTGACTCGGTTACCGGGTGTGATCCCAGTAACGTTCTCGCCGGTTTCGACGACCTCGCCGGCACTCTCGTGACCGAGGACGAGGGGTTCGTCAACGACGTAATCCCCGATACGACCGTGTTCATAGTAATGGATATCCGAGCCACAGATTCCAACGTCACGAATTGCTACGAGTACATCGTCTGGCCCGGGCTCGGGACGTTCACGGTCCTGCAGTTGGAATTCAGTGGGTTCGACTAGCACGGCGGTTCGCATACGTACAGCCACGGTGATCGGCTACTAAAATATGCGGGTCGTCGCTGCCGAACACCGATCTGACAGCGTCGGAGCGGTAAATCACCACTCGGCAACGCTGCCGTCCTCGTGGTGCCAGACTGGGTTGTGCCAATTGACCTCTGTTTGGGCCAGTTCGCGGACGTGGCTCTCATCGATCTGGATACCGAGCCCGGGGCCGGTCGGCCGTTCGACGTAGCCGTCGTCGAACGTGAACGTCTCGGGATCCTCAAGCAGTGCCAACTGCTGGCTCGAATCAGGGTTATGTAGGCCGAGGTCTTGCTCTTGCATGACGACGTTCTGCGAACAGAATCCGACCTGTACGCTAGCGGCAAAGGCGATCGGTCCGAGGGGACAGTGTGGGATAACGGCCACGTCGAATGATTCGGCCATTGAAGCGATCTTTCGAAGTTCGCTGATGCCGCCGACGTGAGTAACATCGGGCTGGATAACGGAGACAGCGTCGTCGACGAACAGCTGCTTGTACTCGTATCGGGAGGAGAACCGCTCACCAGTGGCGATGGGGGTAGTCGTCCAGTCGTTGATGGTGTCGAACCCATCAGCGTGTTCGGGGAGAAGGGGCTGGTCGATGAACATCAGATCATACGGTTCGAACCGTCGCACGAGCTCACTGGCCATCGGTTTCGAAACGCGGCCATGAAAGTCGATGCCGAGAAACGCCTCGTTGCCGATAGCGTCCCGAACTGCAGCTACCCGTTCGACAGCACGATCGACAGCAGCGGCCGTCTCTATTGGCCGGAACTCTTGAACGCAGTTGAGTTTGAAGGCGCGGTACCCTCGCTCATAGTCCTTTCGAGCGGATTCGGCGATAGCGTCCGGTACCCCGCTTGCAAGCCACTGATAGACGAGCATTCGGTCGCGGACGTGACCGCCCAGCAGTTCGTAGACCGGTGCGTCGTACCATCGTCCTTTGATATCCCAGAGAGCGTGATCGATTCCCGCCAGTGCGCTCATCAGTATCGGTCCCCCCCGGAAGTAGCCGCTCTGGTAGAGCTTTCGCCAGTGGTACTCCGTTCGAAGTGGGTCCGTTCCCAGAAGATACCCCTCAATCAGTTCGGAGACTGCCGTTCGAACCGTTTCGAGTCGTCCCTGAACGATCGGCTCTCCCCACCCACCGATTCCCTCATCGGTCTCTAGCTTGAGTAGCAACCACCGCGGAGGCACAGCGAACAGTTCGTAGTTTGTGATTTGCATGCCCGTGACAATGGACAGCACACACTTGAATAGACAGGATCCGAGAGGAGGGAGATGAAGTCACATACATTTAACTTCGAAGGACTCGCCCATGGAACCGTACTATGAGCGTACTGGAGCGTTTTTCCCTCGAAGGAGAGACAGCCATCGTAACCGGTGGGGCACAAGGTCTTGGAAAGGAAATGGCGACAGGCCTCGCCGAGATGGGGGCCGACGTAGCCATCGCCGATATGAACGCGTCGAAAGCGTCGGAAACGGCGGACGCCCTCGATGGCGAAGCCGAAGCGATCGCCGTCGAAGTCGACGTGACTGACGAACCATCGGTCGAGGCGATGGTCGAACACGTGACCGACCGATTGGGACCGGTCGACGTGCTCGTTAATAACGCTGGTATCGTCGAGAACTCGCCGGCCGAGGAGACGTCACTCGACTCTTGGCAGCGAGTCCTTGCAGTTAATCTCGACGGTGTCTTTCTCTGTGCTAAACATGTGGGTAAACAGATGTTAGAACGAAGAGGGGGACGTATCATCAACGTCTCGTCGATGTCCGGTTTCGACGTCAACGTCCCACAGAAACAGGCTAGTTACAACACGACGAAAGCCGGCGTCTCGATGCTCACGAGTTCGCTAGCCGTCGAGTGGGCCGACCGCGGCGTCCGGGTCAATGCTATCGCGCCGGGCTACATGCGGACGGAACTCGTCGATGAAGTGCTTGAGGAGAATCCCGAAATGGAAAAGAGTTGGCTCCAGAACACGCCGATCGGCCGGCTTGGTAGACCGGACGAACTGCGGGAACTAGTCGTCTATCTCGCCTCGGAGGCGTCCTCCTATATGACTGGCTCAACGGTCGTGATGGACGGCGGATACACGTCCCGGTAGCCGGTCAGTTCACTGAGAGCTCTCGCATCCGTTCTTTCATACAGTCCCAATCGCCAGTACCGGTGGGTTCGTAGGTCGTCATCTGAAACGACGCTTCGAGTGATCGACGACCGGCTTCGAGATTGGGGAAGGTGTCGACCGCGACGGCCTGGGTCAGGAGGTTGCCGATGGCGCTCGCCTCCACTGGACCGGTCATCACTGGTCGGTCGATGGCGTCGGCTAGGAGCTGGCAGAACAGATCGTTGCGGGCGCCACCACCCCCGAGGACGACTCGGTTCGGCGTCTCGCCGACGGCTGTGGCCAGTCGATCCAGTACCAGTGCTGTTTTGGTCACGAGACTATCCAGTAGACAGCGGACGACGCCTCCTTGAACGGTCGGGACCCGTTGATCCGTCCGTCGACAGTACGCTCTGATCTGATCCGGCATCGATCCTTCGATCGAGAAGGCCGTGGCGTCCGGATCGATGAGCGCCTTCCGCGGTGGTGCTTGCTGGGCTGCCGACAGAAGCTGGTCGTACGCCGTCGGTTCGTCGGCCTCGCGCCACGCCGTTCGGCACTCCTCCAGCAGAAAGAACCCGTTGACGTTCTTCAGCAGCCGAACGGTACCGTTCGGCCCGAGTTCGTTCGATAACGAATGCTCGAACGCGACGTCCGTCCGAACCGGCTCGTTGCGTTCGAGACCGATGATGAACCACGAGCCCGTATTAAGAAACGCCGCGTCGTCGGACAGCGGGAGTCCGGCGACGGCCGCTGCGGTGTCGTGGCTCGCCGGTGTGAGAAGCTCTGGTGGTGCCTCTGGATCCGGCGCGAATCGCTCGTCGACTGCTCCCAACGACTCGCCGGGTTCAGCCAGCGACGAGAGCAGGTCGGTTGGCAGTGAGAGCTCTGCCAGTAGATCCGTCGCCCAATCACGATCGTCCGGATCGACCATCTGTGTCGTCGAGGCGATCGTCACTTCGCCGACCGGCCGACCGCCTAACAGCACGGAGAGTAGCTGTGGCATCATGAGCAGCCTATCAGCGCGTTCCAGGAGATCGGGTGTTCGCTGGGCGATGGTATGGAGCTGCCACAACGTGTTGGGTGTGTTCCAGTGGGTGATGCCGCTGGCCTCGAACAGTCGTCGCTTCCCGACGGTCTCAAGCAGTTCCTTACGGGTTGCCGTCGACTGGGGATCTCGATACGAGATCGGATCGCGCAAGGGCTCCCCATCAGCCAGGAGTCCAAAATCCAATCCCCACGTGTCGATCCCTACTGTATCGATGCCGTCAGTATGGTCTGTGGCGGCTTCGATACCGACCCCAATGTGGTCGACGATTTCGTCGAGGTCCCAGACGTACCGTCCGTCGCGCTCGACAGGGCGGTTATCGAATCGGTAGACCTCCTTGACAGTGAACGACGAGGCGGTGATCTTCCCGAGAAACACGGTTCCGCTGCTGGCTCCAAGATCGATGGCGACATGGTTCATTGATCAGTCACGGGACTTACTGCCCATAGCTGTCGAGTTTGCTGCTCAGCCGGTCGACCTCTTCGTCTGGAAGGATCTCCGGCTCGCCGATCGCACGCGCTTGGTAGTGGATGCGGGCACAGTACTCTACCATCAGCGCGACGGTGTAGGCATCCTTGAGTGAGTCGTCGGCAGTCAAGACTCCATGGTTGCGAAGCAGCGTCGCGTTGAACGACTCCCCAAGGGCGTCGACGGCCGCCTCACCTAGCTCTTCAGTCGCGTGGGTGCGGTACTCCGCCACGGGTACTTCGGATCCAGTGAACGAAATGAGGTAATGTGAGGCCGGTATCGCCTCGCCGAGCGACGCGAACGTCGTCGCGTACGGCGAGTGAGTGTGGACCACGCTGCCGACGTCGTCTCGCTTCTGGTAGATAGCCAAATGCATCGGAAGCTCCGTCGACGGGTCGTGATCCCCGTTGATGACAGTCCCGTCCGTTCGCACGACCAGTACATCCTCTGGAGCGACCTCTGCGTATGGGATTCCCGACGGGCTGATTGCAACGTGATCTTCGTCAAGACGGACACTCAAGTTGCCTCCCGTACCGGTCGTGAGATCGTCTTCCAAGAGATTACGACCATACTCTGCGATGGCTCGTCTCGTCTCGTAGTGTTCAATGTCGTTTTCTGCCATTGGTGGATTTCGGTGTTGATGTGGATTCGTCGTATAAGTTGTGAACTGATCTACAGAGTCAGGTACTCACTCCGTGGTCGTACTGGCAGTCTGGAACCGCTGTTCCATCGTCTCCTCCGTTTCCGAATCGAGCGATCGGTGGTGGATCGTCTCGCCAGTAGCAGCATCGAACAAGTGCACGTCATCGTCCGGTATCTCTACGTAGAGAGACGTTCCCTCGTTTATGGGCCGCTGTCCGTCCGTCTCAGCGATGAACATCGTATCGCGGTCCTGTGACTTGGCTTGTAGGTAGACATAAGAGATACTCCCCATGGGTTCGACCACGTCGACGATCGCCTCAAATTCGTGGGCCGACGACGCGTCGTCGTGGAGAACGATATCCTCGGGTCGAGCCCCGAGGAGGAGGTCGTTCCGGTCACCGACCGAAATCTGCATCTCCTCAGTGAGATCGTAGTCGAAACCGTCCACACGGAGCGTTCCACCCTCGACGTGTCCTTCGAAGAAATTCATCGACGGTGAGCCGAGGAAACCGGCGACGAACCGGTTCGATGGCCGGTAGAAACACTCCAATGGCGTCCCGACCTGTTGAAGTTCGCCGTGGTTGAGAACGACCAACCGGTCGCCCATCGTCATCGCCTCGGTCTGGTCATGTGTGACATACAGCGTCGTTACGCTAAGGTCGTTCTGGAGCCGATTGATTTCGGTGCGCATCTCCGTCCGGAGTTTTGCGTCGAGGTTGCTGAGTGGCTCGTCCATGAGGAAGACATTGGGATCACGGACGATCGCCCGGCCTAGGGCGACTCGCTGTTGCTGGCCGCCGGACATCTCCCCGGGCGTGCTGTGTAGTAACTTCTCGATGCCCATCGTCTCTGCCGTTTCGTGGACGCGCTTTTCTATCTCTGTTTCTAACATGTCCGTCGACATCTTGAGGCCAAAGGCCATATTCTCCTCAACAGTCATATTGGGGTACAGCGCGTAGTTCTGGAACACCATCGCGATATTCCGCGCACGCGGACCGAGTTCGTTGACGATCGTATCGCCGATTACGACGTCGCCTTCGGTCTGATCTTCCAGTCCAGCGACTGTCCGCAGGAGCGTTGACTTTCCGCTCCCTGAAGGACCGACGAAGACGACGAATTCGCCGTCGTCGATGTACAGCGAAATGTCGTCGACAGCAACGATACCGTCTTCACCGTCGCCGAACCGTTTGGTCACGTCGTCGATGTCGATTCGTGCCATTATACGGTCTTCGTGGTGCAGCTGATTGGCCCCGCTACACGGGCGTGATTCGGTAGCGATACGATCGATCGTGGGTGTCGATTTCTCATTCTTTGATCACCACGCCGAAGCTGAGTCCGGCGGCGAGATACTTGTTGACTGCAATGATTAACAACAGAACGGGAAGAATGGTCGCGGTCGTGGCCGCCGCGAGCATACCCCATTCGATCTGGCGCACGCCGATGAACTGGTAAACCTGCATCGTCACCGTCACGGCAGTGTCGTTCGTCAGTACGAGCGAGAACAGCAGCTCGATCCAGGCGAAAATGAAGCTGATGATGGCCACTGAGAAGATTCCGGGCTTGGCTGCCGGCAGGATGATCTTCCAGAACGCCTGAAACTGCGTCGCACCGTCGACGTGTGCTGCTTCTTCTAGGGTCTCAGGGATGCCGTCGAAAAAGGCCTTCATCACCCATACGACCAGCGAGAGGTTTATCGTGACGTACATGAAGATCATCCCGATTCGGGTGTCGAAGAGGTTGAGCCTCCGGAAAATGACGAAAAACGGGAAAACGACGGCGACCGGGGGGAGCATCCGTGAAGAGAGGATCCACACGAGTACATCCCGCTGTTTCGGCACCTTCCATCGCGAGAGGACGTACGCAGCGGGCACGCCGATGATCAAGACGAGTATCACCGAGGCGCTCACCATGAAGACGCTGTTGGCAAACGCCATGATGAAACTCGACTGCTGGAACAGCTGGATGTAGTTGTACACCGTCGGCAGAAAGATCCAGTCGGGCGGCAGCGTGATCGCCTCGCTCGGCGGTTTGAGTGACATTGAGACGATCCAGTACAGGGGAAAGAGGACCACGAATGACCAAATCAGCAACACGGCGTGACGTCCGACCGAGACAAGACGCTCGCGGCCGGTTTTCGAGAGCCTGCGTTCGGGCTTCCGTGGCGCATCGACGCTGGCCATCAGTCCCACACCCCCTCGAACCCGATCTTGATGATGAGGACGTTACACAGTGCAACGATACCGACGAGGTACACGACGGCGACTGCGGCTGCCCCACCCAAGTCAACGAACGTGAACCCTGTCTGGAAGATATTGATGCTTACCAGTTCCGTTGCCGTACCGGGACCGCCGTGCGTGAGGGTGAAAACCAGACCGAACGTACGGAACAGGTCGATCAATCGGATGAGGATGGCAACGAACAACACCGGCTTCATGTATGGAATGATGACGTGAAGGTAGCGTCGCCACAACGGTGCACCGTCGACACGAGACGCTTCCAGTAGCGTCTCGGGCACCGATGACATGCCGGCGTAGAAGATAATGAACATGAACGGCGTCCAGTTCCACGTATCGACGAGGATAATCGTCAATAGCGGAACGTCACTGAGAAAACTTGGCGCCGTAAACGGCGTGAAATCCCCGATCAAGTAGGGAATGACGCCGATCTCGGTGTTCAGCATGATCCGAGTTATCGTCGCGAGCGACACGGGTGCGACCGCCATAGGAAGGATGAAGGCAATCCGGTAGAATGTCCTCATCCAACTGGATCTGACACCGGTTACGAGTGCCGCAAGCACGAACCCGATACTGGTTTCCAGGGCCAGCGCGCCAGCGACGAATAGTATCGTGAGGGTGAACGAGTTGACCGCACCGCCGCTGGTGAAAGCCGTCTCGAAGTTGGTTAGTCCGTTGAACTGCCCGATCGTCGCTGGATTGGCGAGATTGTATTTGACCAAACTGAGATACAGGTCATACGCCCCCGGGAAGATGGTGATCAGCAACATCACTATCACCATCGGCGTCATGAACCAGTACGGGAGGTAGTCATTCCACAGCTCCCGAAATCTGGACAGTCCCGATCCGTTCGGGGGCGTCGTCTGTGTCGGTGTGCTCATGATGTTGTGTTCTGACCGCGATGCGCGTTACTCACTAGTGATCCCCTCGGCCACTGTCGCGGCGCTGGTCATCGCCTCTTTTACATCCTGATTGCCGCCGATGGCCGTCTGGAGCTCCTCGGAGTACGTCTGTCCCCACTGGGGATAGTAGCTGTCGAACGGATCCGGCGCAGCCGCCTGGAGAGATTCGAGCGTAACCTGCGCAAAGTTCTCGCCGACCCGGGACCGAAACTCCTCGTTTTCCCAGACTGACTGGCGCACCGAGAACGCAGCACTGCTGTTGAGGTGGATCCAGGTGTTGGTCGGTTCCGAGGATGCCCACAGCATGAACAGGAACGCTCCTTCGGGGTTGCTGGCGTTCTCCGAGATAGAGATCTGCCACGCGTAAGCGTTAGGTGCGAACTCGCCATCAACCGGTGCCGGGACCTTCGCAACGCCGATGTCCTCGGCCACATCTGATGTCTCCTGATCGACCAAGTTGGGCCAAAACAGGTTCGCGTCGGAGACGATGTGACCAGCACGACCCGACTGCATCGTCGAAAGCACGTCCGACCACGTCTGGCTGGCCACTCCTCCCGGACCGTAATCCTGCAGGAGGTTGACGTACCACTCGGCTGCGGAGAGAGCACCCTCGGAGTCCAGTCCCGAGTTATCGGGGTAGTCATCCCACAACTGGGCGCCGTGCTCGCGAATGAACGTGTTGAGGACGTAGATGTTCATCCCATAGCCCTGCTGACCGCGGCCGGTGGTACCGATCACGTCGGGGGCTTTCTCGTGAAGTGTCCGGGCGTTGGAGCGGAATTCCTCGAACGTTTCGGCGACCTCCAGTCCGTGTTCCTCGTAGAGATCCGTCCGATAGAACTGCGTCTGAACCTCGACGGTGATTGGACTACCGGTCCACGTGTCGCTATAGCCGCCTCCGTGGGCCTGCCATCGCGTGGCCTCGAAGAGGTCGTCCATCGCGTACCAGTCCTCGTCGTACATGCTGTCGTCGGCGAAGTACGGATCGAGCGGCTGGATCCACCCGGCCTCGCGAAACTGGTTGACGACCTGATCGACGAAGAACACGTCCCACTCACCGGCACCGGTTCCGACGTCGGTGAGTCGTTTGGTCCGGTACTCCTGTTCAGGCAGGACGTTCCAGTTGACTTCGACGCCGGTCAGCTCCTCGAAGACGGGAACCACAGGCTCGATAGCGCTCACCCAGGGATGCTGGACTGCTCCGATGTTGATACTCGAACCTTCGAACTGCTGCCAGTCGATATCGGCGTTCTCGTATTCGTTGAGCGAGAGGGACGGGTTGCCCGATTCGGCCCCCCCACTGTCGTCCGAGCTGCCCCCTCGCGTACAGCCAGCAAGCCCGCCGAGCAGTCCAACGCTCGTTGTTTTGATAAAGTCACGCCTGTTCCGTTGGATGGTCATATTTGTTGACCTCGTCCCCTATCAAACAAACCATCAATAATAAATCTAGTCATTGGTCATTTATAGTATATGATGTGGGAATTGAAGCGCTCGAAAAAGCACGTTTTATCGTCTCTTCGAGGTAGTTCGCTCATGAATCGACGATGAGGGTGGCAAACCTTTAATAGAGAGTTCGAGAACAGTAACTCAGAGGAAGTAACACAGGGGCGACGGTCGTCCTCCACATACGTCCTCGTGTCGACACCGGCCATGGATGACCGACCAACGGTGTCGACCGTGACGAAGTCCACAAACTATGAGAACGAGACACTGCACACAGTACCCGAGTCGGATCACGTCCAGAGCCAACTCTCGTATAGAGGGCCGCTAACGATGCGCGCAACGACACTGACGGATGTCGGATCAGTCGAAGTACAAGAACGTGACCGACCGACCCCAAACGATGACGAGTTGCTAGTCCAAGTTGGCGCTTGCGGCGTCTGTATGACCGACTACCACATGTATCATGGTTCGTTCGCCGCGGAGACGCCGCTAGTGTTGGGTCATGAGAGTGCCGGAACCGTTGCCGAGGTCGGTACGGACGTTACGAGTTACGAATCGGGAGATCGGGTCGCGATCAACCCCACCATCCCCTGTAACGCTTGTACGTACTGCAAACGCGGCGAGACGCATCTCTGTGAGCACAACACGAGCATCGGCGGGGCCGCCGACAACATCATCCACGGTGCGTTCGCTGAGTACGTCCGGGTTCCTCAGACGAATGTCGAAACGATCGGTGAGATGTCGTTTGAGCGGGCTGCGATAGCCGAACCACTGGCTTGCTGTCTTCACGGTGTTGAGCAAGTCGATTATAAGCCGGGGGACAGTGTCGCCATCATCGGTGCTGGCCCGATCGGACTGCTCCTACTCCGAGTGTTCCGCAACGTCGGTGCCGCTCCGGTCGTCGTCTCGGAACTCGACGAGGAACGTCGGAACCTCGCAGCAGACTTCGGTGCAGACGCCGTCGTCAATCCCCAAGCCAGCGACGATCCGAGCGCAGCCATCCAAGTGGCTGCGGGCGGACCGGTCGACGTTGGCGTTGAGGCGATCGGGCTCGCTCCGACTATCGAACAGGCCAACGCGGTAACCGGAAAAGGCGGCTCGACGCTCATCTTCGGCGTCCCAGATCAAGAGGCGACGATAGATGTTCGTCCTCATGACATCTTCTTCGGTGAAGTTGGGTATCGTGGTTCGTACTCGCTGACGACCGAGGACTTTGAACGAGCCGTCACGCTGCTGGAACATAGACGGATTGGGGCAGAGTCGCTTGTAACCGACCGGATCGGTCTTGAGGACTTACCGACGGCGTTCGAGCGCATGGAGAACGCTGATGGATTGAAACACGTCGTCGTCCCCGATTCGGAGTGAGTTAGGTCACTTATCGGGTACCCCCCTCCGACTGTGTATTTATCGCTGGCGTTCGACGGTGAGAATGTGCCCGTCCGTACTGGCGAACGCATTCGGGATCGGAATGCCCGGTATGCATAGATCGGTCAGTATCGTCGTCTTCTTCGAAGTGGCATTCGAGGACTAGGACATTGACAACGGATTCCTAACGCTATCACGATGTGTACCAGTGCTTTTCTTGCCCGAATACAGTCTTGATGGATCCCAATACGTTCTTCAGAGAAGAACAATATTATTACGAACGGGAGATATATGGCATTTATTCTTGTATGAAAGCTCATTTTATTGATCCAAACGTTACGAAGCGGTTGGCACGAGGAATCTGTTCTGCTGTGATGAACAAAATTTATGCCTACTAATATCATAGTCGAGTTCAGAATGAGTGATATGCCACAGTACGTGGTCGAGGCAACGGGAACGTCGCTCGCGATACTGGAGGCGCTCACCGAGGCGTCCGATCCGATGGGTGTCACAGCCCTATCCAAGCACGCCGGCGTTGCCAAAAGCGTTGTTCACAATCACCTTTCGACGCTCCGTGCGCACGGGTACGTGGTTAAGCGTGGAAGACAGTACGAAGCGTCGCTACGACTTTTATCGCGTGGAAAACAAGTGCGACGGTCGCTATCCATCTACCAGAACGGGAAAAAAGCGATCGATAACCTAGCGGCGGCGACCGATGAGACTACAGCACTGTTCATCAGAGAGGAGAATTACGCTGTACCGGTGTACGTCACCGAAGGTAACACAGACTGGATGCCGCCGTTCCAAGCTGGTGATCGACTCCCACTCCACGCCACTGCTTCAGGGAAGTGCCTTATGGCGTCCTTATCGAACGATGAACTCGAGACAATATTGGAAAATGCCGACCGTGAAACGTTTACAGATACAACCATCACCGGCCTCACGAAACTCTCAGCGGAACTCCGCCGGGTGCGTGACGAGGGTATTGGGTTCTGCAGAGAAGAATATTATGAACGGATTGTCAGTGTTGCAGCCCCGATCCCATCGACAGACGGCTCTCGAACCGCTGCGCTCAGTGTCTCTGGTCCGACTGACCAGCTCAATGGACGATATCTTGAGGAAGACATTACTGGACAGGTGTTGAGTACGACAAAGTCTATTCAGGCTGCGCTCACTGGAAACTGATGCTGGCTTCCGGTGGGATTACAGTTGTACTTCTGTAAGCCCAATCGTGGGTTCTCACGATCCGGACACCGACGACAGGAGATCTGGGGGGAGTAGTGTATTAGCCAAGAAAGATCACGTATGTACAGTTTATACAGTGCTACCGAGGTTTCCCATGGATATGTTTGGAAATTAACGCTGATGGAATTCTTCTCCCTCAGAGCAATTAGAGGTTGTAACCGGATCAAGATAATATCTTATAACAGTATTATCCCAATATCAATCATATTTTTATTCTGTATGGTAATCTGGGAGTTTCCCACTAAATGATTTTGTTTCACATTAGATGGTATGGAAATACGATGGCTTCCTCCAGGGCTATGGTACGACCGGAAGGCGACGGTACTAGGGGAAGCAAGACCAGAGAAACAGACGTTCCAAGAGTACGCTTCCTATCTTGTGATTGCGTTCTGCCTGAAGATGCTGCTGCGCTCAACGATGTCTACTAGCATATTACTAAAATCTGTCTAGAAAGAAAAACACACTCAAAAATATATTATAATATATATTATATTTCACTATTTTATTATATAATTTAGTGTATTAATCGGCTTAGATATCACTCACATCACTTACTTCGGGAGATCTAAACTGATCAAGTCTACCTGAGATGCAACCACGGCCTCAGTTTCCACTGATCAGCTCTCGGTCACTGTATTCGTACAGACAACAGTATTTTGGCTACTATCCAGTAAGCACACCTCGGCCGTAGGCGTGAACGACAGCGCACAAAAACGTGAGGCCGCCACTGATGGCGGCCAGTCCACTGCGGTAGAACCCCCATATTCCAAGGGAACTCATGAGCCAACCACCGACGATAGGTGCGAGGCGACACCCCGACCGCCAGATCAAATCACGGGTGGCGGCACTGGCAGCAACACTACTTAACTCATCGCTACTGTCCTCGTCGGTGTACAGTACCATACTCGCCGGTTCACGGACGGCGGCAGAGAAGCGGGACAAACGCGGTTGCGACGTATCCGGCATAGGGAATGGTGTCGGGGATCCGAGCACCATTCCGACGATCCTGATGACGAAATATCCACTAATAGCGAGACGTTTGTCATATCCCAATGCCGGCGTTAGTACGGCCGGTCCATCCTGGGCAGGACTGGAAACCGTCGAAGTTCTCGAAGTCTCCGACGAACCCAACCTCGGTGTGACGTTCCACCCTGAGGCGATGCGGGAGTATCCGGGCGAGCCCGAGGACTGTCGTAGTTTCGTTAGAGCAATCAGAACTACCAGCGAGCTAAAGTCGAACGTCATCAGCAGAAGAGCGACTCACCCGATGTATTCTTACTCTCGAAATTAAGGACTATACTCGGGGGACTGGACTTCGATCGTCTCTGCAACGTTATCAAGCTGTTCGCCGACCGTCGCAATGAGATCGTCCAGCGTCACGATTCCTGATAATTTTCCATTATCGTCGACGATGAGAATCCGTCTAACGTTATACTCATCGATCGCCCGAGAGACCTCCATCGCTTCTTCGCCTTCGTGAAGTGTCACTGGGTCTTCCGTCATGACCGATCGCACTGCTTCGGTTCCGATATTGTCGTCTTCATTGACGGCCAACGCTATGTCCCGGTCCGTAACGATGCCAACTGGTTCGTCGTTTTCCGTGACGACGATCGCTCCCACGTTCTCTGAGTCGAGTTTATTGACGACATCACTTATCTGTGCATCCGGATTGATCGTTACAACGGCCTCTGGTCCGAGATGACCAACGGGCATGACATACCATGATACCCGGCGGATAGGGGTAAAGATTCAGCTTTCATACCAACACATTATATAAAAATATAGTAATATTTAATATGGTTTTTATAGATGGACATCACGAGTCGTTCACCCGTTCTCACGATTCTCACTCAGAAGACGCCCACGTTCGTCGATTTCTCCATTGACGATCCGCGTCGGAGGAGTTTGCGTTCACAGGCCGCCGAAGCGACGCCAAGCAGTTAACACTTCGGCTTTCGGTGAGATCGATGAGTGCTTTTCTGGATACGCTGGTCGCACCGGCCTGTCAACTACTGTGAGCGAAAGATATTTACCATCCACACAATAATTCTGTAATGTATTTGGATACTGTCCCGTCCGTTTTTCGTTCCCGGATCGCCACGACAGCAGAACTGATTCGCGATAACAGTCACTACATCGAACGGTGGCTGTCGGCGATACCGACTAGGTATTCCTGATGGGACTCCATACACGATACCAATGACGTATGAAACGACAATCCCCTACTCCGACTGTGGAACGGACCTTATCGAACGCTCCATTCATACACGAACGTTGGCAGTGACGGCCGAATGGACCGGTCGAGTGACTCTCGCCGAGTATCCCACGTGTGGAGCTCGGTACTGTACAGAAACGGCACTCTCACGGAGCTCAGATCGGTCGGATACCACACGCCGACAACAAGGAAAATAAGCACGAATGACCGGACACTCAGAATCATCTCTGGATCCCGAGACAGTGCAGATCGAAGCGTTTCCGAAGGAACTTCCACCGAAATCGACGGTCTTGATCGTTGGGTCTGATGAGCCAGCAGTGTGTACGATCGGGCTCCAGGCTCTTGCCCAGTATGGCCACGCTGAGGATAGAGGACTCGTTGTTACCACGACGAGGAGTGCTGCTACTACCCTCGATACGTATACGACAGTCCATCCCGACTCTGATCGGCCATCGCTTGCGTTCGTCGATACGGCTTCCGAACACCAGTATGTGAGTGCTCCGTACCGGGATACACCGGTCGTCTTCGTCCCGTCGCCGACCGATATCGAACGGGTTGTCATGGCTCTTTCGGAACTAACGGAGCATCTTCCCTCGTTAGAGGGTCGTCACCTCCTCATCCGGTCACTCACCCCGTTGCTTATGGCGACCTCGACAGCACGTGTGTGTACGATCCTTGATCGAATTACTGAACTCCCAACCGGCACTGGTCGGTGTTTCCTCGGCGTCGATTACACGGCCCACGATGAGACCACGATAACGACACTGATCGAGCGAGTCGATGGTGTGCTCTGGATACTGGGACCGGTAGACGGACAGTTCGACTGTGAATACTGGCCAGCAAACAGCCACTGTCGACAGGCTCTGACAGAGCTTGATGGAAACGGTTGAGTTCGATCTCGACTCCATTTTCCGCCTGAGTGATCGAAACGTAGGGGATCATCCTGAGCATGTTGAGATCGAACATCAGTGGTTGAGGCAGAAGACACGATGTTTATCGTGGCTCTGCTTCGGTGTTCTCCGAATACCGGTAACTACAGACTCTGTCGCTGATCATACCGTAGTTAGCCACGGTTCGCTATGATTATCTCGTCAGGGAAAGTGACGCGAGCAGCTGCGTTCGACGGAATCAGAACAAACACCCTCTAACACAAACAATATTGAACATGGATGGTCTGATTCGGCTTACTACGAATCGGGTGCTTTTAGTTCGTCTCACTCACAGCGTTAGACATGGGATTTGGAAGCTACGATGAATCCGAGCAGCAAAACCAAGAACTGAACACTGACGACGACAC
The DNA here is from genome assembly GCF_023115355.1 of Halocatena salina. NCBI lineage: Archaea > Methanobacteriati > Methanobacteriota > Halobacteria > Halobacteriales > Natronomonadaceae > Halocatena > Halocatena salina. The sequence continues at coordinate 188,174 of NZ_CP096022.1, read as the reverse complement.
CGAGGGCGTCAACGTTCACGAGAACGATCACGAGGGTGAACTCACATTCGAATCCCAGGCATCGACCGACGATCTCGTCGATCAACTCAAAACGATCAAATCGACTGCGAACGACGATTAAAACGAATAAATAATATATTTTCCATAAAATAACTGTCTACTTATGTGAGTTATTCTGATATCAGAAACCGGCCGATCAACGTCTGATATCGCCATTTCTATTCATAAGGTAGAGAATTTTAAGAACAGATGCAAATCTTCGTACTGTATCGCTTTGTTCATATTCACTTCTCAGATTGTGGAAAGGGTTAATACGTCTGGCGGATATAGAATATACTATCCGACGAGAGGTGTCACTATCTTCGGTGTTACAAGGGTACGTCTGTCAAGCTCATCTGAATCATATAGAAACGACGTTCCCCATCGAACACTAAAAAATATGGCGAAACAACAGGTTGTCTCGTGACCTGGAATGGATACGCTCACTAGTTAGGTGCGTCCATTCACGACACGTTCGGGACGCGAGTACGGGGATAGCCCGTGTTCACTGATGCCCTCGGCTAGCCGCTTCATCGGGCGTTATAGAACCGTATCTACCCGTCGATAAAATTCTTTTCCTACCCACATCTTTTTCTTCGTTCTATTCACTAGACAATGGGTGTTTTAGTTCGACGGATTAGGTGTCATAGCCAGACCACGCACCTTGAAACTGATCGGCCCACAGCTATGCTGACTAGTATCGCGACTGGTGGAGAGTGCTGTACGTGGAAACACAAGTGATTATACGAAACTAAGGGATGAATAATTATTAATAAATTATATGAATTTTATATATCATTAGTAATCAGCCCGCTACATGTGGTGTGCAGGCGAACTAGATCGTATGGCTGTTGCTGCACAGCAGAGGCAGTTCGTCGAAGAACAACTACATGGCTCTATTACTTCCGATTGATATCGATACGAACAGTATGATTCCTAGTGACAGTTGATAGTGTTACTGTCGAGAGTTTCTCATGGCCCGTTCACCCGTCAGTCGATTCCCATTCTCAGATCCTGATTGTTGGTTAACTAAAGAGAACGGTATCTTTCGCCCTCGTTGACCGTATCAATACACTCCTGTGCGGTGAACTGATCCGGACGAGGCGACTGCCCAAGAGGTAGTGCCTGCCGGAATAACTTCCGTCACGTTTTCTCGCGGTCTTGGGTACAGCTGCCGATTGCTAACCACCGGTACGACCATGACCAGCCTCCTCGCGTGGCTGTGGGAGAACGAGACAGTACCACCATACGATCGGAAGGGATTTTACTGATAGAACCGCTCATCGACTGAATGTCTGATCTTGTGACCGAAGAGTTGCCGGCACCTCGAACGGCAAGATCCGCCTCTGGGACGACGGCACGTTCGACACCGTCGTCTATCACGGAACGGATGATGAGGAGAAACAGTGGCTCCACTACGAGCGCACGACGGGGGATCCACTGGAAACACGTTCGGATGCTCATTGAGTGTTAGAATAGTGATGGAAAACGGAACTGTCCACGAATTAGTGTACAAAGAATTCGATGTTTGTATCGTGGGACCGACGCTTCAATACCTGCTTGGTACGTCTGGAACCGTTGGATGCTCCTCAGTCCGCACTTCACTGGCACGTACACCTGATCCCGAACAGACTGCTCGAAGGCCTTGGTTGTGGTCGAAACCATTCATTCGAGGTTCACGACGGAGATCGAACAGGTACGTTCGACAGCTCGGTTTGGAGAAGTCGGATCTCTACTGCTGGCCTGTTACATGCCCACCGATACGACGTACTTCACCATCCACGCTGGTGAGAGCGATCGACCTACTCACCGATGTGACCTCAGCTCGGAATCGATATACGAGACGAGTGAGATGCGAACCGCAGCAGGGGCAGTCTCGCGGTCGGTCGTAACGCGGTCGATCGTCGAGCCGTTGACCGTGGCAACGATGTGTTCGGCAACACGAGCAGCCTCAACATCGCGGAACGTCCCATTTTCGATACCACGCTCGATGATTTCACAGATGGTTCTCACTAACAGCTCATTGATTTCGGTGAATTTCTCGCGGAAAGCATCGTTTCTGGTCGCCTGTGATCGCAACTCGATGAGTACCCTCTGTCCCTGAAACTCCTCGTCGTTCATCCGAAGTGGGACCAGCTTTTCGATGACGGTAGTGAGAGCGCTGTTGGGATCCTCGTCGACTCCCTCTGCGAAATCGGTTTTGAACCGGTCGACGACGAAGTCGAGAAACGCGAGCAGAAGGTCGTCCTTCGAATCGTAATGGTAGTATATCGATGCTTTCGACTTATCGAACTGGTCGGCAATCCTCGAAATCGAAAGGCCCGAATATCCGTATTCGAGCATCGCGCGGTAGGTCGCTTCCATGATCTTTCGTTCGGCGGTACTCCAGTTTTGGGTGGCTGAATCGATGGACATCAGTTGGTAGTTTCGTCGTTGTCGGTCGTGTTCGGTCTGACGATGTGTGGCGTTTCGAATGCGGTTGCACACTAGGGACAAAAAGAGGTGATAGCACTACCCATTCTATACCCTTAATGAACGGTCAGTAGGATAAAGCTTGGGGTCCCACACATCACGAGGATGAGTTGGATACTTGAGCTTCGAACGTGTTTGCAACCGTTATCACGGATACGGCAACGGTTTGTGTACCGTTCGTTCTTCTCGATACTCAGTTGTCCGGAGACGTTACTCTGTCATGTATCACACTCCGACAGCTGACGAAACGCTCGGGCGCTGCCGAGATGTCCCCAGAGTGTATTTTGGCGTCCAGCAAACGACGTGCTGCTGTAGGGAAGCGTAACGTACATGTATCAATACGGTCGAAACACTTTTCACTGATGCTGACTGAACGTTCAGTTATGGATGGTTCGGAGAGTTTCACTGTAGACCACATGCCAGATCCGATCGCTTCTCCCGAAGGACAGTTGGATCCGTATCCGTGGTATCAGAAGATGCGTGACACGGCTCCTGTTCGATACGACGAAACACGTGAGTGCTGGGATATGTTCCAGTACGATGATATACAAACCGTACTTACCGATTTCGACACGTTCTCCTCTGAACACGATATATCCCTGGGAAATGAAAGCGAGGACAGTGCGCTCGATCTCGGGGAAACGATGATCAACAGGGATCCCCCAGAACATGAACGTCTTCGCGGGATCGTCGACGAATACTTTCAACCGGGATATCTGCGTCAGTTTGAGGAGAATTTCGAAGAGTTAGCGCATACACAACTCGATCAGATCCTCGCAGACGGAACCGAATTCGATTTTGCTTCGGAGTTTGCAGCTCCGATTCCAGCGATCGTCATCGGTGAGATCCTCGGTATTCCGCGAGAGAAACGGGAGATCCTTACGGGGGTAAGACAGGATGGCGATAACACCCAACGCGAGCTAAAAGAGTACATTACTGGATTGGTTCAGGAACGCAAGGAGACCCCGACGGATGACATCCTCTCGGAGGTGATTCATGCGACACCGGACGGAAAAGAGATGACTGCGGAAGAGATATACAATTTCTGTGCACTGTTGTTGCTTGCCGGGAGTCATACGACAGTTACTCTTCTGACAAATGCCATCTGGATGTTTACCGAACACGACTTCATTTCGGACGTTCGAGTGGGTGCTATCGACCTCGATACCGCGATTGAGGAAGTGTTGCGGTATCAGCCGTCGGTCCACACCGTCGTACGAACCGCGACCGAAGACGTTGCACTCCACGGCAACACCATTCAGGAAGGTGATCGAATCGTTGCATGGGTTGGATCAGCGAACAGGGATCCACGGCAGTTCGACGATCCCGAAACCTTCGATCCGGAACGGAAACCGAATCCCCATATGACGTTTGGAAGGGGTATTCACGTCTGTTTGGGTGCGCCATTAGCCCGACTCGAGGCCAGAACCGTTCTTCGCGTGTTCTTCGACCGAATTTCGGATGTGGATGTCACGACCGATGAACGCACCCCGATCACGACGCCGACCCTTTGGGGATTACAGACGCTCCCGATCTCAGTTCGTACCTGAGCGTATCGTCCTTCTAATCCGGTACGTCTTGACAGTGACAATTATTATACGTGCTCTCTACTATCGAAGCGTATGTCTTACCGAGTCGCTGTTATCGGTACCGGCACAGAACCGGATGCTCCCGATGGAGACGGCTACGCGATGGCCTATCATCACGCTACTGCCTACGAAAGCCATCCGGAGTGCGACCTCATCGCGTGTGCGGACATCGTTCGCGAGAACGCTGAAACGTTCGCCGAGGCGTTCGACATTCATGGGGAAAACGTCTTCGAGGCGTATGACGAACTGTTCGAGGCGGTCAACCCTGACATCGTCTCACTGTGTGTACCTCCTGCGGTCCATGCTTGGATCGCGATCGACTGCATTCGGTCGGGCGTCGTCGAGGCGATTCACTGCGAGAAACCGATGGCCGACAGTTACGGCGGGGCGCGCCTGATGGTCCAGGAAGCAAGTCGTCATGATGTCCAGTTAACGTTCAACCACCAGCGGCGGTTCAGTGACGCGGTCAGAACGGCAAAGGAATTGCTCGACAGTGGTGCGATCGGCGACCTCGAGCGAATCGAATTCGCCTCTCCAGCCGGCATCTTCGATTACGGATCTCACTCCTTTGATCTCTGTAACTACTTTAACGACGAGGTGCCCGGCGACTGGGCACTCGGTCAGATCGAGTACAGCGAGGAGAACATTCTCTTCGGTTCGCACAACAAGAATCAGGCCGTCGTTCTCTGGGAGTACGAGAACGGTGTCAATGGTCTCGGAACGAGCGACAGCACTGATGGCAGGGGCCCAGCAAACGCCGTCGGCTGTCACCATCGCCTGACCGGTACCCGTGGCACGATCGAACTCGGTCCCTCCGCCGAGGACGAGGAGTTACCGACGCTGCGAATCCGCCGTGCCGGCGACGAGGAGTGGAAGGCAGTCGAGACCGATGACGGCCTGCACAGTTGGGAGTTCATCGACCGCGCCATCGCCGAAAACGTTCGCTGCCTCAAGGCTGGTGAGAAACCGGAACTTGGCGCGGAGAATGCGCTGAACGCGACCGAGCTGATCTTCGCTACGTGGGAGTCCGCTCGCCGCCGCGGTCGAGTCGATCTCCCGCTGAACATCGACGACAACCCACTCGAAGCGATGGTTGAATCTGGCGCACTGGCTCCCGTATCGGCGGAGGGAGAGTAAATGCCGAACATTTCCATCTGCATAGAGATGGTGTACGACGACGAGCCGTTCCACGAGAGAATTACGCGGGCCGCCGAGGCGGGTGCCGACGCCGTCGAATTCTGGGACTGGCGTGGAAAGGACCTCGATAAAATCGAGAACGCCGCTGCCGCTGCGAATATTCCGATCGTCAGCTGCGTCGCAGGCGGAACACTCACCGATCCCAGCGCAGCCGGCGACGCCGTCGAGACCATTCGGGAGTCGATCGAAACGGCAGTCACCCTCGGGGTTCCCTCACTCATCGTGACGACCGGTCCGGATCAGGACGGACTGGATCGGACGACACAGCGCGATTCTATCGTCGACATCCTCTCTCGGGTCACGCCTGACGCTGAAGCGGCGGGGGTGACGCTGGTTCTGGAACCACTGAATACGGCGGTCGACCATCCGGAGCACTACCTCGAAACGTCCGAGGAAGGATACGAGATCATCGACACCGTCGGCTCACCGAACATCAGATTGCTCTATGATATTTATCACCAACAGATCTCTGAGGGTAACATCATCCAAAACATCACTGAGAACGTCGACAGTATCGGTCACTTTCACGTAGCCGACGTTCCGGGTCGGCACGAACCGGGAACTGGTGAACTCGACTACAAGAACATCTTCGAGGCGATCGAGGAGACGGGATACGATGGTTACGTCGGCTGTGAATTCTCGCCCACCGGCGACGCTGATGAGGCGATAGCTGCGGTTCTGAACTGGTAACGGGAGCTGCCGACGACCCGTAGCAAGACGAGGGAGGTCGTCGACGAACATACCGGTGAGTTCTCTAAACTGTGTACGGATATTCGTGACGAGATTGAACGAGCGCATTGCCCCTACACAGTGTTCCCTTCGAAAAGGGAAGTCAACGTCGTGTTTGAGGTATTACGAACGGTGTCACTGTCACCACGACCGGCTCGTAGCTGTCCGGTATAATCGGATAGTAAACTCAGTTTATTTGTATGATTACATTATTACATTAATTAAGTTATGATGTAGATCTATCGAGTTACGGATCCCGAGCTGTATAGGGGCGGACAAAAAGTCCCACCAGTGGCCTCGTATGGGCTTCTCAGAGCTGAACGATCGCAACCAGATCATCAGGAGGCTACCGTCCACTCATATTGCACTGATCCATTCGGTAATGACGGATGAACTGTCCCGAAGATGCGATACGCGATGCGATCGTCGTAGACGTTCGATCGGTGCCCACTGTAGTTTCGGCAACTGGGACTTATCGGTCTACTTGTGGTCGTCATACCTTGCCCGACTCAGAACAGCGATCGCTCTCGGGTTACAGACGTACGTCTGTAATCATACTTGGTCGAGACGGCCAGAAACAAACCATAGACCGATTTGAAATACGACCAATACTTTTCGTGCGGAACACCCGCTGTGGAATAGTGCTATTTGACTTGTGGTTGTCTGTAACGGCGAGGTGATTTGCCAATTCGTTCCACGAAGTGAAAGCGGTTTAGCGCGTCCATTCGAATATACCTCGTGGCGGAATTCGGGCCAACGGTCGTGGGGTCGGAAGTTGGGGTCCGTCACAAGGACTATCGGCGGACTACTGCCGGTGTGTGAGCACCGAGCGACCCATCTAATCGGCTGCTGGGTGCCCTTATACGCATATTCGGCCGAACACTGTTCTGTCGTTTGAGTGTAACGCCTTTACCGAGCGGCGAAGAACGTACCCGCGATACTGTTCAATACCATCCGTTCCCCCGGAGTATCCCCAATATGTAATTTGCATGTGTGGAGCAAGTATTAAGTGCTACTGTCTATCATTCCTCATATGGACGAACACGACCCCAACGTGGCCGAGTTCGAGTGGGATATTCCAACAGACTACAACCTACCGGCTGTCGTTGAGGACCACGCCGCGTCGTTCGAAGATCGTGTCGCAGTAATCTATCGCGACGAGCAAGGGACAGCAGCCGAGCGAACGTACGGAGATCTCCGAGACGACATGAACCGGTTCGCGAATGCGCTCGCCGACCTCAACGTCGGGAAAGGCGACCGCGTCATGCATCTGTTTCCTCGTCATCCGGACGCTTTCGCCATCCAGTTCGGCGTATTGAAACGTGGGGCGCTCCTCGTACCGTGTTCGTCGCAGCTACGACCGAAAGACATCCAGTTCCGGGCTAACGACTGCGAAGCGACCACCATCGTCTGTCACGAACACCTGACGGATATGGTAGAGCCAGTACTAGATGAGACGCCTTTAGACACGTTCATCGCACTAGACGGCGGACCCGGAGAGTGGCAGGCCTTCGATGCCCTCCTGAACGGCGAGTCCACCAGCCACGATGGTCCCGATCTCACCGCTGAGGATCCGATGAGCATCAATTACACCTCCGGGACGACCGGACAGCCCAAACCTGTCATGCACAAGCATCGGTGGATGCATGCGTTTAATGCCGTGAACGGCCCACATTGGTGGGGATTCGACGAAAGCACCGACGTGGATGACGAGCTCATGTGGGCGACCACGGGTACGGGGTGGGCAAAGTGGTTCTGGAGTCCGGTCGGCGTCGGTGTGACCTCGGGCGCTACCCAACTCCTCTATGAGGGTGAGTTCGAACCCGAAACCTTCCTCGATATCATGGCTGACGAGGGCGTCACGAAGCTCTGTGCCGTTCCCACGCAGTACCGCATGTTTACCCAGGAAAACCTCTCGAATTGGGATCTCGAACTGACCGACGCGCTCTCGGCGGGCGAGCCGTTGAACCGCGAACCTATCGAGGCGTTCGAGGAGGCGTTCGGTGTCACGCCACGCGACGGCTACGGACAGACCGAGACCGTCGCACTCGTATCGAACTATCCGGGCATCGACGTCAAGCCCGGCTCCATGGGGAAGCCGACGCCCGGGCTCGGAACGATCATCATCGATACCCAAGAGGAAGACGAGGTCGAGATCGGCGAAATAGGCGAGATCGCTGTCCCTGTCGATTGTCCAGGCATTTTCGATGGATACTACGAAAACCCCGATCTCGACAGGAAGACGTTCGGCGGAACGTATTATCGGACTGGAGATCTTGCTTCCCGTGATGAGGACGGCTACTTCTTCTTCGAGGGTCGGGCCGACGATATCATCCTCTCGGCTGGTTACCGCATCGGACCGTTCGAAGTCGAGGACGCGCTCATCGGACATGAGGCAGTCGCCGAGGCTGCCGCCGTTGCGAGTCCTCACGACGAGCGCGGGAACGTCGTGAAGGCGTACATCGTGCTTCGAGACGAGCACCGAGGGGATGACGAACTCGCAGAGGAGATCCAGAATCACACGAAAAAAGAGACGGCGCCCTACAAGTATCCTCGCCGCATCGAGTTCGTCGAGGAACTCCCGAAGACGTCTAGCGGGAAAATACGCCGGATTCAGCTGCGAAAACAGGAACAGGACCGCCAGAGCGATTGAGTGCCGTGATTAGGATGGCGGCGTTCGGAGCCGTGATCCGCGGCATGTAACAGGGGGTGGTGTTCGCGTTACTCCGCTGCCCGGCCCACCGAGTGGGTTGTGGGATCGGCGATCCCTAGACGTTTATGAGGCTTTGGTTGAAAGTTCAACTCGGATTTCGATCATGAGAGGACTTGATGGGAAGACAGCTGTAGTTACTGGTGCTGGATCGGGTATCGGCCGCGCGACTGCCCAGCGGTTCGCTGAGGAAGGGGTATCGGTTGTGATCGCGGACATCGATACCGATAGCGGCCACAAGACGGCCAAACTGATCGATGACGACGGCGGTGAGGCGACGTTTGTCGAAGCTGATGTTACCGATCCGGCGTCGGTCGAGGCCATGGTCGATGTCGCCGTCGACACCTATGGCGGTTTAGATTTCGCGCACAACAACGCCGGCATCCTCACGAGCTTTGAAGACGTCACCGACGTTGACGAGGCCGCGTGGGATCGTCTGCTCGACATCAACCTGAAGGGTGTCTGGACGTGTCTGCGGGCGGAGCTTCCCGTCATGGTTGAGCACGGCGGTGGAGCAATCGTCAACACAGCCTCGGAATCCGGATTGGTCGGCATGCCTGGACTGGCGAGTTATTCGGCCAGTAAGCACGGCGTCGTCGGTCTCACGAAAACGGTCGCTTTGGAGTATGCCACACGAGGCGTCCGAATCAATGCCATCGCACCGGGACCCACCGAGACGAACATCGCTACGAACCTGAAAATGGCTGATGACGTCGAATCGCTGCCCTTTAGCATGGACGCGATGACCGAGGTACCGATGGATCGCGGCGCGAAACCGGCGGAGATGGCCGGCGTCGTCGCTTTCCTCTGTTCGGAGGACGCCAGCTACGTCACTGGCCACACCGTCCCCGTTGACGGGGGTCAGGCTGCGGACTAACTGCCTCGTCGCCACGTTTTCTCGCCGATAGCGCAGCCCATAGCGCCCGGATAGTCGCTACAGGTGGGTAACGAGAACCTCGAACTCCTGACAAGTGCTGTGAATCAACGCTGGAATCTCCTCCTCAAAGCGTTCGCCCGACATTCGGTGAGGGGGGCCCACGATGGTCAGGCCGCCGAGGACCTCGCCGTTCGGCCGGATGATCGCGGCCCCCACGCCGCGGGCCACCTCGTTGTTCTCACCACGATTGAACGCGATACCTTGCTCGTGGACCGTCTCCAACTCCGCAAACAGCTTTTCCTCGTCCGTGATGGTCCGGTCTGTGAGCGCGTTGAGGCCGTGTCGATCGACGATGTCGTGTATGCGTTCGTCCGAGAGCTCGGCCATGATCGCTTTGCCCGCAGCACTGGTATGTAGAGGAAAGCGTGCCCCGGTAGAAACGACTACAGGGGTAGCGTTCGCTCCTGCCTCATGATAGACAACGATCCCACGGCCGTGCTCCTCGATAATGAAGTGAACTGTCTCGCCGGTTTCTGTCGCGAGATCGGTAACCACCGGTCGAACCTGATTGACGAGGTCGTCGCTCGACCTAACTGCTCCTCCAAGTTCTAGGAACCGATAGCCCAGCCGGTACCGACCGTTGTGCTCAACGACGAACTCATGGGTCAGCAGCGACTGCAAGTGACGGTGTACGGTGCTGTTGGCTACGTCGATCTCTCTAGCGATCTCCGAGACGCCGGTCCACGCCCCCGATTGCAACGCCTCGATGATCGAAAAGAGCGTCTCGTCGGATTTCACTCCCCCGTCTGTCGCAGATCGTCCAGCCATAAATGCGATATGATACCTAACTTCTAATATTTTTCGTGCTGCGGAATATAGGCCACTGAATGGCAACAGATTAGTGTGTCATTCATAATATGGGTTGTTTGACTGTCCGTTCCGCAAAGCGGAATTGAGCTGAGCTGATTTTCACCATTGATAACCCGAAATTACGGTTTTACATCTGTAACGGATCGGTGGGCTGCTGTGTCTCCTGGCAGGTACGTCCATTCGAATATTCTCCATGACGGAATTCGCGGCACGGGTTACCAGCGTGGGATACTCGTCGTAACAGCCATCAGCAGGTACCGCCGGTGCGCGTCGATGAGAAATCGACGGTTCGGAGCACTCATTTTTGAAATCATCTGCTTGCAGAAGTATTATCTACATGACCAGTAGGTGCACAGTTGTAGGCGCCCGATCACGTCTCCGCCTCGAGTTCTGCCTTGATCTCTTCAGGCCAGTACTGCTTTGTAATCTCGGTCCGTTTCTCTTTGGTCATGATGATGTCGTCGTCATTGGCCTTCCGCACGGTGTCGGGCTTCCGGTTGAAGACTTCCTCCCCAATCAGCTTGGCGTCCCCATCGAACCGCCAAAACATGGAGGATCTGGTTTCTGAGACGTACGTGGCGTCCGGATCGATCTCGTCTTTCTCGAAGTCCCATCCCCATTCGATCCCGAACTGGTCTGGGTCAGTGAGTAGCATTTCGCCGGTCGGAAAACTCACGGACGTGTGGTAGGAGCCCAAACCCCAGTCCTCGACGAACAGTATCTCGTCGTAGAGGCACGACGAAAACGGGAGCTCGTAGAACGTGTTGACATAGAAGTCCTGCTTGACCGCTTTCTCTCCCTCGAAGACCGTTTTGCCCCCCTTGCCAACGTAGAAGACGTCGCTCGGTTCGCACTGGCGGTCGGCCCGAACGCTCTTGGGAATTACAAAACTACATTCACAATAAAACTTACAGCTTTCCCGAAACCGCCTATTAGTATGGAAATGCAGGCGAATCCAAACCCTGAGCTAGATGAAAAACTTCCTACTGAAATCGATTCCATCGAGGCCCAGCGCAATCCGTACTCTTGGTACAAGGAGATGCGAGAGACCAACCCGATTCGATACGACGAGAACCGCAAACGGTGGGACGTGTTTCGCTACGACGATGTCGAGCGTATCCTCACGAACCATGAGACGTTCATCTCATCAAAGATATCTGATATCGATCCGGTCGGAGCCTTCGGCGCGAGGGTCTTCGGCGACACGGACCTACCCGACCACCAACGGCAGCGAGGGGCCGTTGACGACTTCTTCCGGCCGGGGAAACTGCGGGACTTCCGTCCGGAACTCCGAACGAAGGTCGACAAACTACTCGACCAAGTGTTGGAAACCGGCAGTGCCATCGACGTTGCCAACGAATTGTCCACGCCGATCACCGTTTGGTCGATCACCGAGATTCTTGGTGTCCCAAGCGACCACACAGATCAACTCACGGAACTCGTGACCGAAGTCCTGGATACCACGGAAGCCGAGCCGATGACCATCACGGTGGACGGCAAAACGTTCGGTCCCGGAGGGCACGATGTAATGGAGGCGTATTTCAAGTATCTACTCGATAAGCGCGCCCGAGACCCAAAAGATGGCGTCATTTCGAGGATCGCACAGGCGGACGACCTATCGGAAGAAGAACAGTATTGGATGACGATCTTTCTGTACTCTGCCGGCGTCGAGACGTCAGCAAAAAGTATCGACATCGCCCTCTGGACGTTCGCGGAAGAGGATGTGTACTCCCAACTCCGAGACGGCAAGATCAACCAGAAACTGGCATTCGAGGAATCGCTCCGGTATCGGACGGCACTCCAGTCGATGGCGGGCCGCTCTCCCGTCGAAGATGTCGAAATAAACGGGACGATAATCCCAGAAGGAGACCAGATCTGTCTATGGGTCGGGTCGGCGAACCGGGACGAACGGAAGTTCGATGATCCCGATGAGTTCGACCCCAAACGCAAACCGAATCCCCACATTTCGTTCGGCAAGGGACTCCACTACTGTCTCGGTGCACCACTAGCGTTACTCGAAGGTGACATCGTCATTGAAGCTATTACAGACCGCGTCAAGTCGATCGAATGCGCGGTTGAGTTCGATGAACTGCAGCCGGGGTTCAATCCGCGGATCTACGGATTCGACGAAGTACCGATGCACTTCTACACGTGAGACTGGACCAGTGAAACCGACGAGGCAGACCGCAAGACAGCACGTGAAAAGCACGGTAGCTCCGAGCAGTTCTCGGCGCCTCGTAGCTCCACTCGCAGTACCACTTGCTATGACCTCGACCTGATATCCCAGACCAACTAGCAGACCGGTAAACGTCCTCTCGCGAGAAAATTGTGTCCCTCGCGTCCATGAGATTCACAGAAATATATCATTCTTCAATCCGCGACCAGTACCCTATTCCCCAGACAGGGTATTCCTGTGCACTTCACAGGGAAGGGATTCGAGACCGTAAAGGCTGTTCAACGGCTCTAAATCCGAGAGATCCGCATCCAGTCGGTCGAAGCGAGCGAGGAGTTGTTTCAGGGCTACATCCGCTTCCATGCGTGCCAGATGTGCGCCCAGACAGAAGTGTACCCCAGTACCGAATGCAATGTGTCGGTTTGGCTTCCGCTCGGACCGGAATGTCTCAGGAGAATCGAAGATCGCTGGATCGCGGTTCGCAGCACCCAGCCAGAGTGTGACGACATCTCCGGTCTGGATAGACCGGCCGTTTAACTCGACATCTTTGATGGCGATACGTTTCAATGATTGAATCGGAGACCGATATCGAAGCACTTCTTCGACGGTCTGTTCCCGGTCAACGTCTCCTGTCCGAACAGCGTTCGTCATCTCCTGTTCTTCGAGGGTCCAGATCGCATTGGTGAGGAGATTCGTCGTGGTGATGTTACCCGCTAGGAGGAGGAGGATACAGAACCCGACTTTTTCTCCCCTAGATAAGTCCTCCGCGTTCGCAATGAGCGTGATCAAGTCGTCGCCATCGCTGCCCTGTCGCTCTGCCAGTAGCGTTGCGAAATATCGTCCCATCTCTTGTTGGGCCCGTTGCCGTTCCTGTTGTATTCGTTGTAACTCCGCCTGGGTGGTTTCCTCAGGACGTGCTACAAGCGCATCCGACCACGCCTTGAACTGATCACGCCGTTCAGCGGGGATTCCTAACAATTCGGCGATGACGATGACGGGAAGTGGAATCGCAAACTCATCGACGAAGTCGAACGCTTCGTTCCCTTCGAGATCGTCTAAAAGTCTCTTCGTCACGTTCTCCACGCGAGGCTGGTATTCCCGTATCGTTCCCGGTTGGAACCGTTCGTCGACGAACCCTCGAAGTCGTGTGTGCTCGGGTGGATCGGTCGTGATCATTGTCTGCAGTATCGATCCGGTGTCTTCGTCGTTGCTGGATGTGTCATCTTTAAAGGCGCGGTTCGCAGTGAACGCGTCGTGATCCCTGAGCACACGATTGACATCCTCAAACCGGAAGACATCCCACGTCTCTCGCTGATCGTCGAAACAAACGGGGGTCTTCTCACGCATCTCGGCGTACCACTCGAACGGTGAAAGCTGTCCGCTGTGGCTTTGGATGGCTGCTGGCGGCTGGCCCACCCCAACAACTGAATCGGAAGACTGCATGCATTAATTGAACGATTAATTAATTATAGGCCTTTTGGACTATAGAGCGTCGTGTTCGATTCTTTCGGAGCCAGTGGAGGAAACTGTGTAGCAACCAGGAATGAGATCGGACGGCTATCGGACTAATCCTGCCTTGAACTCTGTGAACCGCCTCGGAATCAAGCCCCGAGGCACTCGCTTTGCTTGTCTGTAGACAACTCATCTACAATTTGGTTCACAAGTGTGTGAACGCGATCGATAGCAGCACGGTTCGTCGTCGCATGTGTGTGTAGCCCTTGTTTGAGCAGGAAGAATATGTGCTCCGCTGTTAATTCTGGATTGACCGATCGGAATTCTCCGCGTTCCATTCCAGTACGGATTGTCCGAGTAAGTATTTCTCGGAGGCTATTTTCTACTTCTGTCGTTTCGCAACGGAAGTCATCATCCCAGATCGCGTGTGCCCACAATTCGACGAACACCCGTGAAACTGCTGTTTCTATGTTTTCAGGAGGAGATGACATAACCTTGTGTACATGATCGGGTTGTGGATGTAGTATTTGATCGATTATCATCCTGAGCTCATCTTCAGCGTCCGTAATCGGCTGCTCTGTTCGTTCGTCGACGAAAATATCAACAAATACATCAATCATTGATAGTAATAGATCGTCCTTATCGTCGAAATAATGATATATAATTGATGGGTTTTGGCCCAGCTCTTCGCCAATGTCTGTAAGCGAGAGACTTGCGTATCCGTGTTTGACGAGTGCCCGAAATGCGGCTTCTCTAATGCGCCGTTCTGTCTCCGGTGCAGTACTCATTGTAATTACATCGGCTATTCATTCCTATGAGGGTTCTGTTCCAGTCGATCGTGCGCGTCTCAGGTGAATCCAGAACGTTTTGTCTCTGTTTCGTGGAGCCAGTAGCATACTGATAGAGAGCCTTTTGTGGAACGATTTTACGAATGCCGTTCTGATCCACATGAGACAAAGCCGTTTACAGAACTCCATCCTCCAAAGTAGGGAGCCTCAGTTTCGGAATATATTCAACTTCGACAGCAATTATCAACTGTTTCGGGCTCATTTCTCTGATTTAGATCCGTGTCTAGTGATTTTCCCGACGTGCTCGGGTCGTTTATGGGAACTGGTACTAATTTATGCGACTCTGGAGAGCGTCACCACTCACGAGCCGCTACCTCGGCGATAGGTCAGTCGCTTAGTCGGGTGGAATTAACGCTGACGAAATGAGCTCGACGCACTCGCCAGCAGTCAGTACCGGAGCATAGTCCATCTCTCCGTCGACACCTGCCTTCAGCAGAAAATCAGTGAGTCGCCAGATGTTGTACAGGAGTACCGCAAAGACGAAATAGAACAGGCGGACACGGTAGTCCTTTGAGGATGTCTTCGCCAGAAAATCACCTTTGATCGATTTATATTCATTCTCGATCTCCCACCGGCGGTTGTAGCGTCAGTAGAGTGATTCGGCCTCGTCAGATCCGACCCGGAGATTCGTTGCGAACACGGTCGTTCCCGTACCATTGACCGATGGGACGTACAGGAATCGCATCGGATGCGAGCCTGTCTTAACGTGGACCGACGTCGATTCGACGGCGACCTCCTGCCCATCTGCTTCCATCGTCTCGATCATCTCCCGTTCGGAGCTGGTCATTCGCTTCGGGATGAGATAGTTCACATTCAGACTCGAGAGCGTCTGGAAGACTTGCATCGAGTCGAACTCACGGTCACAGAGCACCCTCTCAATCGGCACGTACTCCTTCACCCGCCGGACTAATCGCCGGACGACGCGGTGGATCTGATTCGGCGGATTCTCGTCCCACGGTGAACTCTCTCGGACCGGCTCGACAGCGAGGACAAGCGGAATATTCCAACCGACAATCGACAACGTCGCAAATTTGAGCGCTCTTCGGTCTCTGTCGGGGGTTCCGCTCACCATCGGCATCGCCTCGACATCGCCGTAGTACGGCACTGTCGTGATGTCGATCGCTACTGTCACTGGGCGACGAAACGACGCTTCGGATTGGATGACCGAGAGCAGTCGCTCCGTGGCATTGTCGAAGCCATCGATCAGCGTCGCAGGCTCAAACTGCTTGACTGCACGGAGGTGGGTATCCCCATGCGGGCCATACTCCTTCCCGCGCCGAAATTGGAAGCGAGCGGCACCTTGTGCAGTGCCACACCCAACCATCCCCATGAACGTCTGTAGCTCGAAAAATTGAGTATCCTCGTAGGTGGCGTTCCCGGCTCTCCCGGACTCGAACGCCTCAAAGCTATAGGTTCGGGCAAGACGGGTCGTGCGGTGAATCTCCTCGCCTGTGAACATATCTCCTGAAGCGTCTGGTTCACCAGGCGACGAACAGCCACCAGTGTCCGCATCGAGTACCTCCTCCTTTGGCCGCACGGCAGGAACAGTAATTGTAGTATCATGAATCTCTTTGACGAGGAAGTGCGCGGCTGTCGTGATGAATGCCCGGACGGCCGCGTCGAAGCGCTTGCGCCAGGTCCGCGACAGAACCGATTCATCGGGCATTCGATTCAGGCCGAACACACTAGCTCGGTCCTGAGAGCGGGCAAGCGATCGATAGCTCTCCCCTGTTATCTCACGATACAGAAAGAGTTTGAGCATACCGTGGAATGAGTAGGATGCAGGATGCCACGCCGGATAGCCGTCATTGAGCTGATCAAACGGCCCATCAATCGCCTTCAACCCCTCACCAAGAGAAGCTCCCTCGCGGAGATGTTCCTGAAGCTTGATACCAACACAATACGCATCGGTCAATCGTCCAGTTTGAGAATCCATCCCTTCCGTCGGATCTCCCTGGATCACACTGATGTTGATAGTGCGGGGATGTTCTTCGTCCACGTCTCGATCAGCGTCCACACAGAAACGGAAAAAGCCATTCCTACAAGTATTATATCAATATACGTACTATCCGTATACTCATTATCCACCCACAACGACCATCATGAGCTATTGCTGGGCCGTTGATGACAGCCGTTCTCTTCTAGCAATAGCCAGATTACGAGTAGGTACCACCAAGCATTTCAAAGGTGAAGCGTCCCAAAATGGATCGCGACCGCTATGATCGTACCTTCAGAATGATATAAAATCCCCGACTGTAGTTCATTGATAGAAACACTGTGTGGCGACGAAGCGACAGAACCCAGAATCAATATGTGTTATTATAGAATTATTGAATAAAAATATACCTCATTCGAAGGTGTCCATACCTTGGATGATCCTGATGTGTACTTTCTTTCAGAGTATTCAATACTTCTCATATGTTATATATTTGATGTAAATATATTATTTCATTTAAGCGTTGGAGAGGCGTGTGTTATGTAGTAAACAATATCTGAACCGCTGGATACTACTCACTGACTGCCCCGACCTGAACGTTCCAGAGGTCCGCGTACGTCCCATCACGGTCCAAAAGCTCCTCGTGTGTCCCCTGCTCGATAATCTCGCCGCTATCGAGAACGACGATCCGGTCGGTATTGCGGACAGTTGAGAGTCGATGGGCCACGACAAGCGTGGTCCGATCGGCGGTCACCTCATCAAGCGACCGCTGGATAAGGACCTCGGTACGGTTATCCACGTGGCTCGTCGCCTCATCGAACACAAACATCGGTGGATCCGCGAGGAGAACCCGAGCGATGGCAAGCCGTTGGCGCTGTCCCCCCGACAACGTCACACCACGTTCGCCCACCTGTGCATCATACCCATCATCCAACTGGCTGACAAACTCGTGTGCACCCGCCGCTTTCGCAGCTGCAACGATAGTGTCGTCGGCAGTCTCATCGACCCCGTATGTGATGTTTTCACGGATCGTTCCAGTAAAGAGGAAAGGGTCCTGCGCAACGTAGCCGATCGAGCGTCGGAGCGATGTTCGTGAGAGATCGCGTACATCGGTGCTATCCACACGAACCGTCCCGTCGTCCGGATCGTAGAATGCGAATAAGAATTTGAGAAGTGTCGATTTCCCAGCTCCTGTTTCGCCGACAAATCCGACTGTCTCGCCTGGTTCGATCTCGATATTTATGTCATGAATCACCGGTTCGTCGGTGCCAGGGTAGCTGAATGAGACATTATTATATGTGATATGTCCGTCTGGATTAATAAAATCTGTCTTCTCTTCGTCTCGTGATGGGTTCATACGCTGGACACTGAGTATTCGTTTGGCTGCCGATGTCGCTCCCTTGTACAATCCTGTGAACCAGGCGGCGAAACGAACCGGCCGGACGAGAGCTTGGGTGTAGTACATGAATGGGATGAGTTCACCGGCAGTGAGCGTTCCCGAAAAGACCCAAAATTCCCCATCGATAACCCATTCGGTCCCGATAAACAGTGTGACAATAAATGCAGCACCAGCGAGGAGGCGCATTGACGGTTGGTGACGGACATTGACGAGGTGGGCGTGCCAGTTCACCACTCGGTGCCTGTCAGATAGGTTGCTGACTCGCTGAGTCTCGTGGCGCTCGCCGCTGAAGGCTTTGACTACCTGAATACCGCTGATATTCGTCTCTAAGAGGGCATTCAACCGGCCAGTTTCTTCGCGGACATCGTCGTTTCGGATCTCGTGTCGATTCCCAAACCAGCTGTTGATCGCGAAAAGAACTGGAGCGATTGTTAGTGAAATGAGCATGAGTTGCCAGTTCAACAGTGCCATGTAGACGAGCGAACTGACTAGTATCGTGAGTCCCGTTGTAGCGAGACTGGGCCCGAACTCCAAGAACCGTTCGAGTGCGTTCACGTCACTGTTGAGGACGCTCATCACATCGCCCGTCTGGTGACGATCGAAAAAATTCATATTGAGTCGTTGGACGGTGTCAAACGCGTCGACGCGAATCCGGTGGAGTAGCCGCTGTGCGAACAAGGAGAATGCCCACTCCGAGCAAATTCCAAAGCCCAAATCGACGAGCTTGATTCCGGTTAAAAGCGCGACGGTGAAGACGAGCTGCTGAGTCGGATTGCCTGGAATCCATCCGTTTGGAAATAACGGGATCGTATATGCCTGATCGTTGAATACCGCATCGAACGCTAACCCGATGATGAACATATCGAGGCTGCTCAACGACTGAGCAACAAACGACGTAACGATACCGACGCCGGCATATCCGAGGTCGTTTCCCTTGCTCTTCCAGACAAGTGTAAGGAGTGGCTGTTGCTCGTCGGTCCCGGCCACGATTCGATCACGGACACTCATCGAAACACCTCCTCTGTCTCTCCATCGAAGCCACTCCGATTACCGACAGTTGTGTCAAGGAATGTGTCTGAAACCGAATCCGTCTTGCCGACCTGTACCCGCCAGAGGTCCGCGTACGTCCCACTGTCATCAAGAAGACTCTCGTGCGTGCCACATTCGATGATCCGACCATCCTCAACGACGATGATTTGATCAGCGTTACGGACGGTCGAAAGCCGGTGAGCGATTACAAATATCGTCCGATCACCGGCGAGCGCATCGATGCTCCGTTGGATCTGTCGTTCGGTCTCGTTGTCGATGTGGCTCGTCGCCTCATCCAAGATGAGGATAGGAGGGTCCCGAAGCAGGGCACGAGCGATAGCGATCCGCTGACGTTGCCCACCAGACAGATCTCCACCACGTTCGCCGACCTGCGTGCTGTAGCCCGCGCCGAGCTGCGTGACGAATTCGTGTGCACCGGCGAGAGTTGCAACTTCCTCTATGGCGGTTTGATCGGTATCGTCGACGCCGTACGCGATGTTCTCACGGATCGTCCCGTAGAACAGGAATGGATCCTGCGAGACGTAACCGAGGTGTTCCCGAAGACTACGTTGCGACACGTCACAAATGTCAGTCCCGTCGATCCTGATGGTCCCGTCGTCAGGATCGTAGAACCGGAAGAGGAGCTTCATAATCGTCGACTTGCCGGCCCCGGTTGGGCCGACGATTCCGACGAGTGACCCCGGTTCGACCGTGAAATCTACTCCAGACAACGTTTGTTCGTCGGCACCGGCGTAACTGAACGAAACGGTATCGTACTCGACGTGCCCCGCATTGACCTGCAAATCATGCCCGGCAGCGGGATCGAGACGATCACTTTCAAGGATGGCGACGATGCGTTTGCTCGATGCCAGCGCGTTCTCATAGCTGTCGAGCACTTCGAGCATGAGCTGTCGGACTGGCTGGTAGAACGATTTGGTGTACAACAGGAAGGTCAAAAGCGCCCCGGCTGTCAGCGAATCACCTAGCAGTGCCGGAGCGCCGTTGAGAGCCATGTATGAGCCGATGGCGAATAACCCGATGAAAGCGAACGACGAAATCGTCCAACTGCTGAGATCGAACGTGAGTCGAAGCCGAATAGCCGACCACTTTCGATCCCGGTATTCCTTTGACGCTGCTTCGACGGCCGCGCGTTCGTCGTCCTCGCGAGCAAAGCTCTTGACTGTCGCAATACCATTGATGCTATCCTCGAGTCGGGCGTTCACCAACCCGACACTTTTGCGGACCTCCTCGTAGATCGGTTCGACGCGGGTCGTATACCACCGACTCAAAAGTGCTAGCATGATTGGCATGAGTAGGAGCAGTACCGCAAGTTGGGATTGGAGCGTCAGCATCAACCCAAAAGCAACGAGGAGTTGGGAGAGAAAGCTGATCCCTCGAAAGACGTTCTCGCTAAACTGGGCAAGATTACTGACGTCGTTGTTGAGGACGCTCATCACGTCACCTGTTTGCCGGTTATCGAAAAACCGTAGATGATGAGTGACGAGTGCATCGAACGTATCGACGCGGATATCGTGTAGCGTCCAGTAGCGAGCAGTTCCACTGACCCGCCCGGCAGCCCAATTCAGCCCAGTATCGAGGAGATACGCGGCGACGAGCAGCCCAACAGTGAACTGAATCTGCGGTTCAGTAGCGATCGGAATCAGACTATTCGGAACGAAGGGAAGCGTGTACGGAGTCTCGGCGAACAGTATCGCGTCAAGTGCAACCCCAACAACCAGTGCCGGTACTCGCTGTGGCACCTGCGCGAAGAACATCCCGATAGCAGCGATACCATAGCGGAGCGTGTAGGACCGAGTATACTGGTCGATCAGATGCTGGAGAGGGTTTCCAATGTTATTTGGAACCTGAAAATCAGATGACTCACTCATGGTCTCACCTACATCCTGGGGCTACCGCCGGTGTCGCTGAAGTAGCTCTATCACGAGTTGATAACAGATTCAGCAACGATGGTTCAAGGCCTGTGAGGACCCACTCTTCATCGGCATCGGTACGAGAAGCTGCTCGAGACCTTACATCGACCGGGACAGACTCATCTAGGTACCGATCGCAGGCGCTGATGCGAATTGATTGCGCTCGAAGATATCTCGAAGTGCGTACATATTTCTCATTTCTCACTCTCAAATCGAAGAGCGAGCTATCGAACCATGATGGGAACCAATCGTCCTCGCCTGAAGCGTATTCTTGGGAGTAGCGTTCGATACCGACCCCTCGCATGTCCTCGCCGTTTCGATACCGCAGTGATTCATGCTGGTTATCGGAATAGGTATCATGGAGTGTCTGCGCAAAGGGGTCCGACATTCGTTATTATGACCAATTGTTCCCCAATTCAAATCCGCTATGGTGGTGTGTGTGGAAGTGACATACTATCGTCAATCCAATACACGAGCTCGGTGTTTGCGATGAATCCTCACTATGATATAACTCAACGTGGACAGAGCACTAGCCTATAAGGCAGGTAACGGCAGTTCAAATCCGTATCTGTTTTCACCCGTTGCAGAGTCGATCGATTGGGAATACCCTCGACTGAAGGAGTGATAATTATCTCTCAATTGAACGCACCCGACGTGACTGACGGTTACGGGGCTTAGTGCTAGAACTAGATAGTCGTACTCATCCTCGGACAGCGACGTGTATTGGTTGGATCGAAGGATTCCGCAGATAGGTAAGGTAGGTATACCACTCATTGGATGGGTTCGATGATGGTTCAAATTCATTAGTTGGACAATCACAAAAGCGTTGTCACTCGCCAGGGACGAACCGAATTGTACGTCCAGCATCTGATTCGGTAGCATCAGCATTAACGAAATGAGTTCAAGACACTCATCCGCAGTCAGTATCGGGGTATAGTCCATCTCACCACTAACACCACGAATAGGCAGATGGCGAAGAACTACGAGGAGCCGTTTACGAGGGAGTAAACGCTTTGGTATCCAACCACGAGCACTGAAAGTCGCTGCTATCAGTAATGCTCCGGTTAGATAGAGGAGGATCGTCATGAGAAATCTAAAGGCAGGTTTGAGGATGATTAATATAAGTAATCTATCAAAAACAGATGACAATGAGTCCGAGGCTACCGATCGCTCTCGATCGACTACCGTTCTGACTCACGAACCACTAAAGCCAATAGACATCTACAGATTCATCAGCTCTGGAGTCGAATAAAAGGCACCCATCAAAACCATCTTCCGAGGTTGTGGCAATCCCCTACTTCGGAGGATAGATTTCTGTAAATAGCTTTTGCTCACGCAAGTCGTGATGGAATTTGTACATTCGTGCCACAAGACGGCTTCTATCGGTATGCTAGTCGGTCTCAGATACTGGCCTGAATATTCCAGCAAGTAGCTGGTAATTGTGCAATCTACTTGAGGCCTGATCAGCAAGCGATGAAGGTTCTTCTTGCCAATTCAGGTCATATCCTCTATCAGCATCCTGATTCTGAGTTGGAAAATGAGGAACTGAATCCGAGAGAAATACCTTTGATTCAAGTTCATGAGTAATGCTGTACGCAAACTGGAATTCACTAAATTCTGAGTTTGGCACGGTTTTCCAGACAAACATGGCACTAATATTCATTTTGCTATCTAATGAGTACAAACACAACGGATTTTAGCCATTTCCTTGCGATGGACTCGGTTCCCTTCTTTACCACGTTCGAACTACTTCGAGCACCGAGCTCGTCGAGGGCGGCCGTCCACGAGAGCGTTGTGTACGTGACCTCGATCTCGGTCCCGCTCGTCGAGTCGCCGGTTGCGACCGCTCCCGTGTCGGCGTTGTACACGGCCTCTCCGGCCGACGGCTGGGACGGTGGCGACTCGGTGACGGCGCTCACGTCAGTTCCGCTGCCGTCGACCTGAATCGCGACCGGCGACGTCCTCGAGATAGGGACGGTCGAGACGGTCTCGGAGTTCGTCGATTCACTCTCTCACCGACGACCTCGGTCGTCTCAGTCGCCTCGAGAACGATCGCCCACACCGCGCCGACGTCCTCGGCGAATGCCTCGGTCGCAGCGTTGTGGACATCCAATCCATCACCGAACGCCGTCGCGACGCTTGCAGCGTCGGTATGACGGGTTGCGTTGTTGAACCCATCTGTTGGTTCTTCACTCGTCGGGGGACTCCCGACGAGGGCAACTGTGCTGAACTGGTCGCGCGGCGCTGCACCGATATCCGCGTCGACCGTGATGTCTACTAACTGGTCTGGGCGTGGCACTGTGTATCATTCCATAATACTGGTCGTTAGTCTACTCGACTACAGAACCGACCGACAGATCGGCGTCCCAGCCACCATCAGGAACGCACGTGTGGAAGGGCCAGAGTCGTTAGAATCGGAATATGACCTCGTACAACAAACTGAATTCATCGAATCACCACTTGATGAACACCTATGGTTATATAGCACACACCCTTATTAATATTATATCTAGAAATAGTAAAGAAATTCTATATTTTTATTTAGATTGATGCAATCCTAACATAGTGGGTGCTAAATCGTCTACCACACCATACTTATAATCAATGTACTGACAGTGCTGTTTCATTCCTGTTGCATGATCAGTATAATTATCTGGTTTTGGACCAGTGGCAATACCTTTATATCCTACTGGCCACTTACCATCCATAATCTCCCGGTAGACATCCCTAAGAACGGGATCATCTTTGCTATGCCAGTTGTGCAGATGCCAACATCCCTGTTGTATACCGGGCTTGTAACCTCCACCAACATTCCGATCATACACAGCACCACCAAGGAAATGTACGATATCTATCCAATCGTTATGGACCCCCGCAAGATAATCGAGACATTCTAGAGCCACCTTTGCGCCAAGTGAATGGCAGACAAGATTAACACGTTTATCATTGTTTCCCGTCCAGCCACGTCCATGCAGATAGTCTGCGAGCCATGTGCCAACCATGTCGCAATTTTCGAGGGCTGTCCCCCAATCGGTTACCGAAGAACCGGATGGCCAAATAAAGGAAAAGCTGGATCCTTCATAGCCTAAGTCACGCAGGTGTCTCCATACTTCGTGTCCGTCATCAATTGCCCCCTGTCTGCCAGTTTGGAATCCATGAATATAGATAGTGAGGCCATTGGAGGCATTCGGCAAATTATGTTCAGATTGGGACCATGGATCGAGATATCCAAACCAACTTGGTGCTTGTGCTGGTTCATGATGACATTCATACCCAAAGCTTCCCGCGGCTGCGGTCCCACTGACTGCAGCCAACCCAGTCACACTGATAGCTGCCGATGCTGTTCCCTTCAATAGTGTTCGCCGACTCAGTGGTTGGCTCGTCAAGGGGGATGATCTCTTGGTAGAATCGCTGTTCGTCGGTTCGTCAGGTGATGCTGTACTGCCGGTCACGTCAGCGGAGTCGTCCTGCATCATAGATCGACAACTGAGACCACGACCGGATGAATAATTATGTCATCGATACATTGTGAATGATTACTTGAAAACATATACATATACTTTTTTGTTCGTTTATATTGGGGTTGAGGTGTTCCCTAAATTCGCAACAAGAATGAGGTGGAACTGCCGTTCGGTACTCCCCCGTGTCTAACGTGTGCAAGAGATTCGCGGAAAGTATCCAGTTCCGAGACGGGGATGGCCCACGACGAAGCAGTCACTACCGAGGCGCTCGCCAGCGACATGGAGCAACCCGAACGTCGAAGCATCTCGAGGATTGCGTCGATTTCCTCAACTTTGCTCCCTACGGAGGTCGACCGTCATATAGTCGAGGGCAACGTTAACGATGCGTGTCTCTATCTCCAGTAGATCATCAAGTCGGTCGACCTCATAGACGTGCATCAACTGAAGCGACGGCGTCCTTGAATTTATCGGGCCGTACACCGAGATATGCACAGGCCGCATTCAACGAACGTCCGTGAGTCGTCTCGTGTCCCCGAATGCACTGATGATATTCATCGTCGTCTCGCCAGCAAATCTATTACAATAGATTCGCTGACGCTCCGAGACGAACGTCGTGAGTGAAATCATAGTTCGTCGAGTCACGCGTTCGCGTCATTCTTGCCTGCTGTGACCTCAGCTACTGTCGAGAGCCAACCAACGGTCTCCCTAAAAGCGTCCTGAATTATGCATTGCTGGGCCAGCTAGCCGACATCAGATATCGCATCACGGAAGTGTCTCAGAGTCGGTACCGGTCAGTTCCCCTCGATATCGATGACCTCTGCGAGCACCTCAAACGACGTTCAGTCTATCGAAACACCTTAGAAAACGGAGTATTCGATCTCAGTCGTCATTATCACTTGCGTCGTCGACCACCCAATATTCGTCGATCGATACGGACACATCGAATTCGGCATCCTGAGCCAGGGTAACTGCCATTTCGTAGTGTTCACGTATGGTTTCGGCCTCGTTCTGGTTCTTGAGGATCGCTGCGAGTCGTTCTACGCTCTCAATCACATCGCGCACAGCACCCATCTCGCGGTATAACGCTATGGCTGTCTCGAAACGCTCACTGGCCTGTGCTAGGTTCCCTTGCGCACGGGCAGTCTCACCCAATTCGATCAGCGTCTTCGCCTCCCCGTAAGGGTGACCATCACGACAGAGTGACAACGCCTCTGTGAGGTGGGTTGTAGCAGCAGCAAAAGCACCGCGCTTGCGCATGGTGACACCGAGAAACAGACGTCCCATTGCCCTGTACTGAATGTTCTCTGTTTCGCCCCAGATGACCAAGCTTCGTCGGATGTGCTCCTCTGCCCCGTCTATGTCGTCGTGCTCGAGCACAATTGTTCCGAGGTTGAGTAGACCAAGCGCTTTCAAATCTGGGACACCGGCATCCTGAACGATATTAAGTCCTCGTTTGCAATGGTCACAGCACCCTACAAACCCAACACGGGATTGAAACGACGCTCTACGTCCCGATGCGAGGCGGTTCAGGACGAGTCACAGCACCTTATAGACGAACCCCAGTCAGGTTGAAGCACGTTCGCTATGGACTGTCGGTAATATGGAGGTCCCCATCGACGGCATACAGATATCCCTTTGAGAGCAACCGATCGAGAACGCTGTGGGCAACGGACGGCTCACAATCGAGCTCTGTAAGCGCGGTGACGGCCACCGCTCGTGAAAAACTGCCTGCAACCGGCTTGTAGTCTTCATACAGTCGCTCAAGCGCGGCTTGTTCAGTATGACTCAGTGGTGTCCGCTGGTTCCGCATACAGACATGAACGGTCCCAATCACTGAGACTGTTCGGGTCCGTGCCAGTGTCGGCGATAGCGAGCTATCAGAGGGTGAGGGTTGCTCCGAACTGTCGTCCTATCGTGGATCGCGTGTTCGTTCAGTGAGAGATCGTCTCATAGAACCACAGACTGTGGCGTATATCCACCGAATCGATCGGAACGAACTGGGGATCTTCGCGATCGCACTTGCCTTCGCCCAGCTCTTTGCCGTTCAGTCTCGATTGATCAGTGCTATTCAACCCCGTATTCGCGTACTGTACACTCCTCGGAGCCGAGCAAGCGTTTTACTCGGTTTAAGCCCCCGAGCATCGGTTTCCAGTCCGATCGCCGCTTCAATCGCATTCTAGCCGAACATACGAGCAATGACACCACCATGAGGATGGCGTCATCACGATGGGCTTCATAAGTCTCGACAGTCAGTGTGTTACCATCAATCCGTAACGCAACGGAGACGAGAGCCGTTTGCGCCCGAGTCTTTTCTAATAGAAATCTTATACTTTCGTCTATATACGTTGTTGTACAGAGTGAGGAAACATCCATGGCTATAGCCATTGTCCTCCGCTTCTGGTTCAAATAGTGAGTATTACATATTCCATATTTCAAAACCATATTAATGGGATAGAAAAATGTAATAACAGTATTTGACATTACGGTTGTTTTAGCTGGGTGTTACATAATCTGGTATGGGTTTGAACATGGCGTCTGCGTCGGTGACGAATGTGGTCCAAATATCTTATTCATCGGTGTAGGAATTGCTGTCATTAGCTATGTGATATTGTTGTCTGTCGCGTTACAATATCGTAAGGTGTTGTCATCAATACACTATCGAATATAACACTACTGGGTTGGAATTGACAGACGTGGGATTCGTTGGCGACGTGAGGTACTCTTCGAAGCGTTTCAGGGGGAAGCAATGAGATCCTCAGATGTGCCATTGTAGATAGCGCTCGAACGCGCAAGCCAATCCGGCTATACTGATTCAATCCCGTGATACCGACCATCGGGAGGTGGCTCAATCATGGGCAGTGACCGATATGCGTTGTTATACGCTGATGTCGGCTAGGTAGCCGATCAATGCACGGATCGAGTGTTCGTTTCGGTCATTTTCTCAGCGTGATAAACAGCCACTGGTCAGTTTCGGGTCGACATCTCGGAATCATCCGATCAGGCTGTGAAATGAACGTCTGCTGAACAGTGCCGCCGCTCACGAACCGGCAGTCACTGAGGTGGCCGGGCGTCAATCAGGCGGGTCGAGACCGTAGAATTGCTTGGCGACGGTCAGAAACTGGTTCGCATCGACGCGCGGTGCGTACGACGTGTTCTCGCCGTCGATGGCGAGTTTCACCAGCAGATCGACCAGCCGCCAAACGTTATACAGCACGCACGCGAACGCGAAATTGAAGAACCGATAGTCGCACTCAGTTGAGGTGGTTCGCACCATGAAGTGCTTCTGCTTCTTGAAGCCGTTCTCGATACCCCAACGGCGGCGATACCATCGGATGAGGCGCTCGATCATGTGGATGAACGCCCTCCCGTCCATCTGCTGATCGTCGGCGTTACTGGCGGTTACGTAGGGGTGATTCGTCTCGAACACGACGGTTTCGCTGGTGTCCACCTCTCCCTCCTGTGCTTTCTTCTTCCGCTCTTCGACATCCTCTTCGCGCCGGATGTCCGCCAGTAGCCGCGAGAACGACATCCCCTCGCTCGGTTCGCCCTCTATGTCCTCAAACTCCCACTCACCGCACATCCCCGTCCAGACTGCTGAGAGATCGTCGTCCTCATCCTCATCATCCGAGTTCGATTGCTTCGGGAGATAGACCTGCTTGCGCGTGGGCGTTCCATCGTCGGCTTTCCCCTCCGTGACGTGGAAGCGCTTGCCGTTGCGGTACATCCATGCGATGGTGTCTGCTTCGTCGCTGGTGGCGAAGATGCGCGTCGGATTCAGGTAGTGAACGTCGTACTCCTCGCAGGTGTCCTTCACCGACTCGCTATCGAACTCCCGATCCATCATCACGAGGTCGATGTCGACCATCTCGGTTGCCTGCGACAGAAGCTTCTCGACGATCTCGTGCTTCGACTGGCCGCGCTCGCGTGGCATGGCGTCAAGGACCAGCGGAACATCCATCCCGACGATCTTGCACACCGCCCATTGGTAGTACTCGTTGCCGTCCTTATATCCGAGAATGTCGTCCTTGTGATCTTCTGTATCGCCAGTGAACGGGAAGCCCTTGGTCACGTGGATGGCCGCAAAGACTGACCCGTCGAGTTCGCCGTTCTG
Organism: Halocatena salina; assembly: GCF_023115355.1. Taxonomy (NCBI): domain Archaea; kingdom Methanobacteriati; phylum Methanobacteriota; class Halobacteria; order Halobacteriales; family Natronomonadaceae; genus Halocatena; species Halocatena salina. Next base: position 159,351 of record NZ_CP096022.1, on the reverse strand, counting down.
GCGAGCCCGTGCAATGAGCATCCGAGTGGTGTTCCGGAGCATCTCTCGGATCTCCGTGACGGAGGGTTTCCCGATCTGGTAGCGGTGGGTCGATCCAGTTGGGATACGCTCGCGCGTCGTATCGAGGGAGAACGAGGCCGGACCGCTGCGGGCGTACATGTCCTCGCGCATCCCCATATAGGCATGTTGCTCCCAGAAGGCGTTCTCGTGGATCTCCCAGTTCTGTCCCCGATCGAGCGCGAAGACGTCGGTCACAAACGGTTGGGCCTGCTGCCAGCCCTCGTCGGTCTTCTCGGCGATGAACTGGTGTTCGGGACGGCTGTCAGCATCTGATTCAACCACTGCGTCAGTGTCGATCCGATCGGAAAGCGGCTGAGGACTGGTGGAACTGAAGAGGAGTTAGCGCTCGTGAGCGCTCAGGTATCGGCTTCCACTTCGCTCAGTTGTTTGACAAATTCTGGGTCCCGGTGGTCAGGGAACAGTGATTCAGACTCATTTAGCTCTGAGATCGTGGTCATATCTTCATTACTCAGCTCGAAATCGAAGATATCGAAGTTCTCGACCATCCGCTCCTCATGGACTGACTTGGGGATTGCAACAATTCCTCGCTGTATCAGCCATCGAAGAACGACCTGTGCAGCCGATTTGCTATACTGCTCGCCGATCGAAACCAGCACCTCGTTCTCGAAGAGGTTGTTCCGTCCTTCAGCGAACGGCCCCCAGGACTCGTGCTGAATCTCATGCCTTCTCAGGAACTCAGCGTCTTCGATCCGCTGGTAGAAGGGGTGTGTCTCGATCTGATTGACTGCGGGAACGACCTCGTTCTGGACGATCAGGTCGATCAAGCGATCCGGGTGGAAGTTGCTAACACCGATAGCTCGAATCTTGTCATCGTTGTAAAGGTCCTCCATTGCTTGCCATGAGCCATGAACGTCACCGAAGGGCTGATGGATCAGATACAGATCCAGATAGTCCAGTCCTAGTCGATCGAGTGACCGTTCAAACGCCCGCTTCGTGCTTTCGTAGCCAGCATCCTGTATCCAGAGCTTCGTGGTGACGAACACGTCCTCTCTCGCCACATCGCTCGTCTCGATCGCTCTGCCAACAACCTCTTCGTTCTCGTACCCGGACGCAGTATCGATGAGACGATACCCGGTACGGAGAGCTTCGGAGACGCTTCGTTCACATACTTCGAGATCCTCGATCTGATACGTACCGAATCCGAGGATCGGCATTTCCACATCGTTGTTTAGCTTGACGGTTTCCATTTCTACATTTGAATGTAGACTGCACGCAATTTGGATTCGATGCTATTCTAAAACCCCCTTTAAGTCCCTTCGCCTAGCCCGAACACCCCTCCATAGAGCGTACCGGATAGCAGCATCTGATAGAGACTCAGGAAGTGGTTCAAGCATGGGATTACATATCGATATGACAACGCTTGCGGGAAAACAGCGATAATCAATGGAATTGATACCATAAATTTATGATTGAAGAAATGAAAAGATAATGTCACGTCGAAAGGTTAGTCAGCGATGGCTGTGTCCCGATCGTCGACGTGAGTAACTGGCGCTCTCCTCGGCGAAGAAGATTCGACATTGAGGGTTGAGAAATACCCATCTCCTCAGCTAAGTCGCCGGCCGTGGCCTGTCGGGGATTATCGTAGTATCCGCGAGAGATAGCGAGCGCCAATGCCTCGTATTGCCGGTCAGTTAGCCCATACTGTGTGTGTTCATCTGGGGACGGAGAATCTTGTGTGATCGAGATAAGATCAACCCGAATGCCATGCTCATCGCAATGATTCCGCATATTATTGAACGACTCATAATCCCGAAATATCTTCTTTTCGTACCAGCCCTCTGAAGTGATGATCGTTAGTTCTATCTGAGCCTTAGCGAACCGTCCGGGAACGAACGCTTCCGAAACAATATCCTCCAGTTTGACGCTGAGCTGATAGACGTCCCTGCCGCTCTCGCGTCCAATGGGGGTTGTCCCTACTACTTCATCGAGAGCAATGAGATCATCTTCGGTAACACCATCAGCCGGGTCGAGATGGACGACGAACACCTGAGAGTCCCCTCCGAGACACAGGCCGTGTTCACACTCGAGTTGATTGGACGGTAACGATTCTGCGAAACTAACGAACGGAAGCGAGGGTGAACTGATGAGGAGTTCCGCAGTCACTGTCATAGGAAGTAGGAGACGCTACGCAGACTTAATCCTCTAGATCGGTACAGCCGGTGCCGACTCATATTCATTCATATCCTGTTGTGCCTCCACAAGAGTGTATTTAAATGTACTTCTATATTAGCACAGCACTCAGGACCGTAGACTCACTTTGATCAGAGGATGGAAACGTCGACACAATCGGATGACTGGACTGCAAAGGATATGCCCGACCAATCTGGCCGCACAGTCATCGTGACTGGCGCGAACAGTGGGCTAGGATTCGAAGCGACCAAGGCATTCACGCAGAAGGGTGCGCACGTCGTCATGGCATGCCGGAGTCTTGAGCGGGGAAACCGTGCACGGCGAGAAATTGAGTCAATGACCACCGGTGCATCACTGACGGTGCTGGAACTCGACCTTGGAAGCCAAGCATCGATTCGACAGTTCGTCACCGAGTTTGATTCCGAGTTCGACCGACTCGATGTACTTCTCAACAACGCTGGTGTGATGATGACGCCGTACTCGACGACGGAAGACGGATTCGAACTACAGTTCGGCGTTAACCACCTCGGACACTTCGCACTCACTGGACTCCTCATTGACCATCTTTTAGAGACGGACAGCGAGACGCGTATCGTCATGCAGAGCAGTGTAGCCCACAGAAATGGGACTGGCGAAATCGATTTCGACGATCTCAACGGAAGACAGTCATACGGCCGATTCGAGGCGTACGCGCAGAGCAAACTCGCAAATTTGCTGTTCACGTACGAACTGGACCGTCGACTTCGCGCAATTGGGACCGATACGATTGCTGTCGCCGCTCATCCTGGCTCGTCGGCGACAGAACTCCCCGACGGCGATTCCGAGATGGAGACCTCTACTATTCGTAAAATATTTTCGAAATTTGTAAACACCTTCCTCACACAATCCGCCTCTACCGGCGTGCTTCCAGCACTTTATGCCGCGACAGCTGAGAACGTCGACGGGGGCCACTACTTCGGTCCGGACGGGTTCTTAGAAATGCGAGGAAACCCGACTCGCGTCGTTTCAAACGCGACATCCTATGACCATCCTACTGCACGCCGTCTTTGGGATATCTCTGAAGAGTTGACCGGAGTCACGTTTGAGCTTGAAGAACCACAGCCCGCATAGCTACTGGGCACGCGGATTTACTGCCAACATCGGACCGAGGGTCTGACTGATGAGTTGCTTCTCGGCTCGGCGGAGGAGATCAGACGCAGATGGACCAGAGATCCCAAGTTCGTTAGCGAGTTCCTGCGTTGACAGAGCACGTGGCGAATCGTAATACCCCTGGGCGAACGCGATCGAAATTGCCCGATACTGTTTCTTTGTGAGTCCAAACTGATCTGGTTCTCCAGGGTTTTCGGGGTCCGCTGCGATATTCAGCAAGTCGAACGAGATGTCATGGGCCGCGCAGAGGTCTCGGTGCGTGTCAAGCGCATCGTAGTCGGAGAACACCTTCTGATGGCGCAGCCCTTCGTCGGTAACCGTCGCGTTCATCAATACGCCTCTAAAATTCTCGTGGTCGTGAGAGACAACGAGTCCAGATTCGTCGTCGATGGTCAATCGATAGAACCATCCTTCTGCTGTCCGTCCGATTTCTATCGCGTCAACGATTTCAGGTTGGGTATCGACACTCTGCTCGAACGCCTTTCGCCAGTTGTCGGCTACAGTCACTTCAACGAGAAGTCGTCCATCTTCGAGCGGGATTATATTGGAGATCGGCACGTTGTTACTTGGCATTGAACTCGCTAGACCAACTAACGGGAGCGTTCGGTCCGCAAGGAGAATTTCTGCGACGATTGCCATAGCGGATAATTGGAGCCGGGATGCTTAATTTACATCGGTGAAGGTTCTCACATCGGGATTCTCACAGGAGTTGTTTCGAGAATACACTGTTTTGAATACTAGATACAGCAGAGGTCAGCTAGGTTGATTCGTCATGCACAGCTCCCGGCGTAATTTAGACTCCGGTGTTGTTTTCGATCCCAGCCGTGCATGAGAAATCCACCTGCCTGACTTCAGGAGCCTTGAGTAGATCGCACGATTACCAGCCACTCACTGGAGTGTTCGACCCAGTATCTGAGACTGGCTAGCATACGGATAGACGCCTTCTCGTGCCACGGTATCGCAAATTCCGTTTCGATCAGTGTGAGAAAAGGCCATTTACAGAAATCCATCCTCCGAAGTTGGGAACGCCCTGACTTCGGAGTGTAAACGGGACATTGATGCCGTCACCTTCAATTCAGAACATTGTCTCAGAAATCATCTCGTCGCACAGTGTGCCTCGAGAATGGAACTGGGAATCGACGTGGATAGCACTACTATCGCCGACTAGCGGAGGTTATGGCGAGAGCTGTCGCTCCGTGTGACGTTCTCCACACGGCAGTGCAGCACGCTTAGCCAGCGTCGAGTTGGAGATGGATCGCGATCCAGTCAGCCAACTCACCAGCTGTGATAACCGGCGTATAGTCGGTGATCTCACGTGACACCGTCGCTTTCAGCAGGACATCCGTGAGCCGCCAGACGTTGTACATCAGAATCCCAAACACGAAGTAGTAGATGCGCAGTGCGTGGTCTTTCGAGGATGTCCTTGCAAGAAATTCCTGCTTGATCGAGCGATACTCGTTTTCGATACACCACCGATAGGCGTAGTGGTCGACCCATGCTTCGGCGTCCTCGGGATCGATCGACTCGTTCGTGATGAATGCCTGTGTCTCATCATCCCTCCTGGGCACGTAGAGGATGCGACACTCGTGCGAGCCCGTCTCGACTGCGACGTTCACCTGCTCAACCGCAACGTCTTCACCATCCTGGTCCATCCGATCGATACACTCGAGTTCGGGGGAGCGTTCGATCTTCGGCAGGAGGTACCGAACGCCGAGATTGTCCAACGTCTGGTAGACCTTCATCGAGTCGAAGCCACGGTCTGCGAGAACGAGGTCGATCGTCACAAATTCCTGCGCTCGCTGAACTAGTCTTCGCACGGTTCGATGGTAACGGTGTGGTGGATTATCGTCCCACTCGGAACTCTCGATCACCGGTGCATATGCCAAGACGATCGGCATGCTCTTGCCGACCAGCGAGAGCGTGGCAAACTTGTAGGCTGTCTCGTCGGCTCGCTTCGTGCCGCTGACCTCGGCAGGAATGTCGTCCTCGGCGTGGTAGGGCCAGGTCGTAATGTCGATGGTGACAGTGACGGGTGGTTGAAGGATCTGGAGATGATTGACTGCGTCAAGGAGATTGTCGATCGACCGATCGAAGCCTGCTTGAATCATTGCAGGCGTGTATTGCTTGACCGTCCGGAGGTGGGTATCTCCGTGAGGCGTGTAGTCCTCGCCGAAGAAATTCTCCATACGCGATTGGCCCTGAGGCGTTCCAGAGCCGCCAAGCGCCATCAGTGCCTGAAGTTCATCGAAGCGACTGTCGGGGTACACCGCATTCCCGGCTCGACCAGAGTCGAACGCACCGAAGACAGTCTCGCGAGCATGCCGGACGTGTTTGCGAATTTGCTCGGTGGTGAACTCACCGACATGTCGTTCACGGAGATCTGAATCGGTCTCGTCGACGTGTCGGGGTAGCCGGAGATCAAGGGTGGTCTCGTTCTCGTACGCAGCAGCGACGAGGCGCTCACTCACTGAGAGGATCGAACGCTTGGTCTCATCTGAGAGGTGGACATTCCACGCGGTCGTGAGCGTTTGACGGGTTGGAGCCGTATTGTAGGGGCCGAACTTCGCCGGATCGAAGCCAAGCCGAACGGCTCGGTCCTCTGTGGAGAGCCACTCGTAGAGGCCGTGCCACGAGAGCCCAGCGAATTCACGGCAGAACAGTGCACGAACGGTTGGGACAGCATCGTACGCGAGTATTTCGAAGCGCTCGTCGTCCTCGTCCTGAAAGAACAGATGCACGTTCAGCTCCCGAATGAAGTCAACGAGCGTTGGCGCCGTTTCGAGCCATGTAAGTCCATCATCAAGCACCCGTTCAGACTCATTTGCGGCACTCATGGCAAAAGACTGGGGAGGAATGAATAGCTACTTACACTGTAATGCTCTATTTTTCTACGATACATTTCATGCCATTTCCTGGGTGATGAAGATACTGTGGTCTGTCCGCTCAGTAGTGTTCCCGACTTCTCCTTACACCTGTGAGTGATGAGCCTCACATCGGTCACGTCACTCTCTCGATTCGCGTACACAATATCGGTTGTTCTTGGGATATAACAATGATCTCCGACGAATCGATCGTCATGCGGGGTGCAGATGGAACTGATGGGGTGTCTGTCAATCATCTCCGCTTAGTAGCTCCGTCTGTGTGGCCGCCGCCGAAGCCGGCTTCGGTAGCGACGCGCGCAACCGACGACTGAAACACCCATGTAGTCAACACCACGATCGGGAGCATTCTCCTCTACCGTCAATGAATGTACCGGAATGATGATGGACACATCCCCGCATCTCGGGTCTGCCGTCCGGACTCGTAGGTACCTATCGAAACGGTTTGTGGCATTGTGACAGATGAAGGAAGATATCTGGTGAGATTGGCTACAGTATCTCCTCGAGTGCTTCCATCGTCGTTTGCTTGTCCTTTGGTCCCATTCCGCGGACGAAGCCGATGCGTACCGCGCTCACGTTATCGATATTGGCGAACTGCTTGACTCGCTCGCACACCTCTTCTGGTGTCCCCGCAGCGGCAACACCATCCAAGAGGTCGTCGGGAAGCGCGGATGCCATGGTAGCTAAATCCCGGTCCTCCCACGCGGCTCGTATCTCTCCAACGACATCCTCGTAACCCTGTTCGGCGATAGATTGGCCATAAAAGGGACCGTACGCACCGATGAGAAAGGCCACCATCATCCGAGTTTCCTCACGGGCACGCTCTGGGTCATCACTGGCGAAACACCGCACGAGCGGGGCAACCCGTAGGTCCGCTGGGTCACGGCTGCCCAACTCCGCTCCGCGTCGGAGGTCATCCATTCGCTCATTGAGGCCCGCAACAGTAAACAACTGTGGTACCCACCCGTCAGCGAACCGCCCAGCGAGTTCGACAGCCTTCGGGCCAAGAGCGGCGACGTCTATCGGTGGCGGATTCTCGGGCACGGACCGGTCGTAGGAAAGGCCGCCCAGCTGGTAGACCTCACCATCGTAGCTCACGGAGCCGCCTTCGTACACCGCCCGGACGATATCGATGGTCTCCCGGAGACGTCGAAGCGGTCGGTCGAAGGCTACTCCGTGCCAGCGTTCGGCGATGGCGGGCGAACTCGTCCCCAGTCCGAGCCTGAATCGCCTGCCGGTCGCCTCGTGCATCGTCAAGGCGGTCTGGGCGAGGACGGTCGGCGAGCGGCCATACGGAGAGAGCACGTCGTTCGAAAGTCCAATATGGTCTGTTCGCTCGCCGATGACGGCGAATGTCGTCACCATATCCCAGCCAGTCGTCTCGCCAGCCGAGACACGCTCGAAGCCGTGCTCCTCGGCACGACGGGCCTGTGCGGCCACTCCATCGAGCGAGTCGTGGTCTGAAACGCTCACTACGAGGTCAAGTGGTACTGTCATGGGTGTGGTGCACACTGGATGGTGATGAAACGACGTTCGGTTGGCTCCGCTCGTTGGAGTTCTCGTCTCATGTGGTCGTCCAGCCTCCGTCAACCGTGAATACGCTCCCCGTGCAGTATGCCGAAGCATCGCTCGCGAGAAAGAGCGCGATACCCTTCAGATCGTCCGGTTCGCCGAGTCGACCGAGCAGCGTCTCCTCGGCCATCTGCTCGTGCATCGCATCCATTCCCGAATCCTTGCGGAATGCGCCACCACCGATACCGGTATGTGTCCACCCGGGTGCGATCGCGTTGACTCGAATCCCTCGTCTACCGAGATCAGCGGCAGCCTGTTTGGTGAGTTGAGCGACGCCACCCTTCGAGGCGACGTAGGCAGCGACGCCGGGGTACTCAGAGGCGACCGAACTGAGCACCGACGCCGTCGTGATTATCCTTCCACCTTCCTCCATTACCCTAGAAGCTTCCCGGATGGTGTAGAAGACTCCATCGAGATTGACATCCATTACGTCATCCCACTCCTCGATGGAGTACCCATTGACTGGTGAACTCAGTCGGCCGATACCGGCGTTGGCGAAAGCGACGTCGAGACCGCCGAATGTTTCCGTGACCCGTTCGACCATCTCGGCGACCGCTTCGTGGTCAGTGACGTCGACCTCCATGGCGATCGTCTCGGCATCGAGCTCGTCGGCAACCGCCTCGACCCCCTCGGCATCGATGTCTGCGAGTGCGAGCGTTGCACCTGTGTCGGCACACGCCTCAGAGTAGGTCTTTCCGATACCCGAGGCAGCGCCTGTAATCAGTACCACGTCGTCGTCCAGTCTGAATCTATCGAGCGTGCTCATGATGCATCCTCTCCTACACTGGTCAAATCGGTATCAGCACGGAATCGCGTGACGTGTTCGACCTCTTCGGGTTTGATTTCCTCGTCGTCGAACGCGCGCTTTGCGACCGAGCGCAAGTGTGCTTCGTCGGCCCCATCGATGATGCGGAAACACCGCACATTCTCGTAGAAATCAGCGAGCGGGAGGTCCTTCCCGATGCCGTTGCCGCCGCAGGCCTGTACACAAGTGTCGATAACCTCCTGTACGGTTTCGGCGGCGAACACCTTCGACATCGCACACTCAGTGCTCGCATCACCCGTTTCGGCGTAGGTTCGGGCGGCGTGACGCACCATTGTCCGGGCGGAATGCAGGCGCATCTCTGCGTCGGCGATCTCAAATCGGGCGTTCTGTTTCTCGCTGAGGCGCTCGCCGTAGGCGGTGCGCTCGTCCATATAGGCCTTCGCGACGTCGAGCGAGCGGTCTGCCATCCCCATGAAACGCATACAATGAGTGAGTCGGGCGGGAACGAGGCGCTGCTGGGCGATGGCAAGCCCGCCATTTTCGGCTCCGAGCAGGTTCTCCTCGGGGACTCGGACACCGTCGTAGATGATTTCGGAGTGGGCAATCCCAGCCTCACCCATGTGAGGGATGTCCCGAGCCACGTCCACGCCGTTGGCGTCGCCCGGCACGACGAACAGCGAGGTACCGACGTAGGGGTGGGCGTCGAGGTCGGTGCGGGCGGCAACGATCAGGAAGTCAGCATCGCTGCCCTGTGTCGTCCACCACTTGTGGCCGTCGATGACCCACTCGTCGCCGTCCTTTTTCGCCGTAGTCTTGATCTTCTTCGCATCCGACCCCGCCCCGTTCATCGGTTCAGTCATGGAGAACCCGGACGTGACTTCGCAGTTCGCCAACGGCCGGAGGAATTCTTCCTTCTGTTTTTCTGTGCCCGCCTCCTCCAAGATATGCATATTTCCCTCGTCGGGCGCGGCGACATGCATCGCTGACATGGCGAAGATACTCCGGCCAGCCTGCTCGAACACCGGCAACAGGTCGCCGAAGTCGAGACCGAGGCCACCGTACTTCTCGGGAATCTGTGGACCGAACACGTCGTGCTTGCGCGCCTCTTCGCGCAGTTCCTCAACCAATCGCTCGCCCTCCGCGTGACGGTCGGCGTCGCTGCGCTCGTCGCGCTGGCCGAGCAGTTCCCGCTCCTGTGGGAGCACTACTTCATCGATGAACCGTCGAGTTCGGTCGCTGACCTCTCGTGCACGCTCGGAGTCCTGATATCTGATATCCACACTGGCTTCATCGAGAGAACTGGTAGTTAATGTTGAGCCTTCGATACGAGGGAGCCCGTAAGGGTCGTGAATACGGACTTGGATTTCAGCGCTCACTGTAACGATGAAAGGTGTGACGCAAACGCTGCACGTCGCATAGAACCTGACGGAAAACTTGCCCCACATCTGAGGAAAAGCTGTGATAATGGTTGCTTTCCCCTCCTCAGGGAGGATGGGCGTCCCGAACCGATTTTCGATTCGAGGATGAGACCGCATTCGTCAAGCGATTCCACGATGCTGGGTACGCATACATCGTGTTTGATCATTGTTGCTTTGGTGATAGCGATGGTGAGCCGCGCGAGTTGCTGGATATTGATAGTTAGCTCGGGAACTGACGCGCCGCAGTTGCCTTCTCTCGAGAGCTACGTTCACTCGTTCAGGACCGCTCATCCAGACAACGACCTCGTATAGAAGGCCCAACACTAACCTTCGATTCTTTCAATAAAGTCTGTGTGAACATCACCTATCAGAACTCCGAGTACGCACGGGGGACGTCTGAGTTGCAATGACAGAAGTAACCGACCTCGTTGACCGTGACGGTTTGCGGGAGTTCCTCGCAAGCGAACTAGGCGAGACCGAGACGTTCGACGTGAAACGCCACGAGGAGGGCTTCTCGAACGAGACCCTGTTCGTGACGTGGGGCGACCGAGAACTGGTCGTCCGTCGTCCGCCGCCGGGCGAAACCGCCGACACCGCCCACGACATCCTTCGAGAGTACACTCCCATCGACGCACTCCAAGGTACCGACGTTCCGGTGCCGCGGACGGTCGCGGCCTGCGAGGATACGTCGGTCATTGGGAGCGTCTTCTACGTGATGGAGCGCGTCGACGGCGATGTGCTACGATTTTCGGCACCCGGTCGATTCAACGACCCGGACCACCAGCGTCGTATCGGTGAGGAAATGGTCGACACGCTCGCTGCTATTCACACCGTCGACTACGAGTCAGTCGGTCTGGATGACTTCGGTGACCCAGAGGGGTTCACCGAACGGCAGGTCAAGCGCTGGACCGAACAGATCGAGTGGGCGTTCGAGGAGACGACTGCCAAACGGGAAGTCCCAGAAATCGGACGAGTTGGGGACTGGCTCACCGAAAACGTTCCCACCAATCCGCCAGCCGCGCTGGTTCACGGTGACTACAAACTCGACAACGTGATTTTCGGACCGGAAACACCTCCCGAAATCGCTGGCGTGCTCGACTGGGAAATGAGTACGCTGGGCGATCCCCTCTGTGACCTCGGCTGGCTGTTGTTTTTCTGGCCAGAAGAGAAGGACCCGCTTCCACCCATCATGCAGACCATCTCTCCGCCGTTCCTGACCACCGGCGAGTATCCCACGCGTGCCGCTCTCACCGAACGGTACGAGGAAAAAACCGGATTTACGGTCGACAACCACCGATTCTACCGAGCTCTTGCTGTCTACAAAATGGCCGCTCTCGGGGAGATGTTCTACGCACGATATCTAATGGGCAATAGTGACAACCGGTTTTACGAGATGATGGACGACGGTGTGCCGGCGATGGCCGAGCAGGCGGTCAGCATCATCGAGGGAGACCAGCCCCTATGAGCCACGAGCGAACGGAGGTAAACACCGACGAGCCCGTAGTACACACACTTGACCGGCTCGAAGACGTTCCCGAACCGACGCCCGCCGGGGACTTCGTGGTTATCGACGTTATCATCTCCTCGACGAGCATTGTGCAGCTGTTCGAGGCGGATGCAGCCTATGTCAAGCCCTTTGCCAATGTCGACACCGCGCTCGCCTTTGCGGAGACCACTAACGACGCGTTCCTTGTTGGCGAGCAAGAGGGGCGGGCAATCGACGGGTTCGATTCAGGACCGCTGCCATCGGTACTTGACACCCACAACATTGAGGAACGGCCAGTCGGTATCCTGACCTCGAATGGAACGCGGGCGGTCGAGCGGATCGGCTATGATCGTGAGATATTTGTTGCGAGTACGGTCAACGCTGCGGCAATCGCGTCAGCTCTCGAAGGCCGCGGTCGTGACGTGTGGTTGGTCGCCGCTGGCCGTCGCGGGAATCCAACACCGGAGGACAGTGCCGGGGTCGAACTCGTCAAGCGTCATTTTTCGGGTAACCTCACGGAAACTGCAGAAGAAACGATAAAAACGGATATCCGCACTAGCGGTACGGCACGGTGGCTCACTGAACTCGGATTTGAACACGAAGTTGAACAGCTTCTCCAGTTCAACTCAAGTGACATCGTTCCACGAATGAAAAACGGTGTCTTCGGTACTGTCTAGGCAATATATGAGCAGTTCTTGGACTGGCTGGGTGAACCTCCAAAAACAGCTCACAGAGACCATCGAGACGCCCTTTATTGAGTATTGAGACAACGAGAGCACCGCGAGCATCCTGAGAACGATCGTAGTGCGGCTCCGTTCAATGGGTGTTTCACTTCGGGAGATGGCTGCGACGCTCGAAATCTTCAGCGTCTTCCGCTCGCATCAAGCGGCGTTTCAGTGGGTTCACCGTGTCGGTGAGAAGACTTCAGACCCGCCGACGGCTTCGGCGGCGCAGCTCGTGGTCAACGAGATCGCGGTAGATTGCTCATGCACAGCTGGGCTCGGGATCTATACTTCGCAGATAGCTATGCATTACGAATCTACTGAGCCAACTTCTGACAAACAGAGGTGATCGCGCGCTAGTCAGGGGCTTTCAGGGAGTCTTGCCACAGTATCACAGATCGAATAGCATACCGATAGAAGCCTTTTTGTGGCATAATATTGCAAATTCCACTTCAGCATGCGTAAGTAAAAGCCGTTTACAGAAATCTATTCTCCGAAGTTAGGAACTATTGGAATCTAGACTTGCTTACGAGTGAACCGCCTCAAGTTCAAGCTCTGAGGTGCTCGCTTTACTCATCAATAGAGAGAAGCGATGTCACTCAGTCAGTAGAGAGGGTAACGTTGATCGCGGTTGTGTCTTCTCCAATTACCTTCGCTTCCGGAACGTCAATCGTAGTGGCCGCCGTCGTGGATTCGTTCGTTGTGTTCGTGAGACTGAAGCTATACGGGCCTGTCGCCTGAACACTGACGTTGGTGTATCCTGCGTCAACGCCCCAATTCTCATATCCTGTGGTAGAGTAGGGGAGTGTCATTGTGAACTCGCCATCCGCTCCAGTTTCCGCTTGCTGGGTATACGTGAATGTTGAGTTCTGGTTCGGGATTGATAGCTGAACCGAGGCAGTAACCGTTGAATTAGCCGGTGCTCGCCCGTCGATCTCTGCGCCCGGCACGCGTTCGAATGTCTTCACCCACGACCCTTGAGATATTCCTGTGAGAGTAGACACGCTGTACTGTGAGTCGCTGGCGTGAACTAACCGGTAGTGTTCCAGTGCTGGAATTCGGTCGGAGGGCAGCCCGGAAACACCGCCAATCTGTGAGGTTCCGTCACTCTGAACGTATGCTTCGGCAGCAGTCATATTTTCGAACTGCTTGATGAACTGGCCGTCAGACGGGGTTGTAGCGATAGTAGTGATGTCGCCACTCGATGTCTGTACCTGTTGAGTTTCCCAGTCAACGACGATTGGTTGCGTATCAACCGCACTTCCGTAGTATTGGTACAAACGGACACGAAGACTGTCATAGTGTTGCTGTTGTTTGATGTACCCGGCAAACTGTATGCTAGTATTCGTTGACTGGTACACTGGTTCGACAAGATCTGTTGAGGTCAGGTTTTCATCGGTCGTAAAGGCCGTCGGTGCGGTATATTTTTCCGATCCGGGGGTAGTCAGTTTCCAGTCAAGCATCACGTACTGCGCTTGCTCGTCGTCCCAAGTGACGAAGTCGTTTGCTGCGGTTTCATTACTGGACAGGAGGAAATCCGCAGCGGTCGTCGAGCCTTGTTGGAACGGATTTGCAACCGGGATCCGTTCACCGAGGGTTGTGATGAAGTGGCCGTAATCCCACCACGATACCACCCCGTACGCTCCTGATGGGTATTCGTAATCCGCAGTTTGTGAAACCGTCGCTTGGTACGACATTGCTGTTGCGTTCGGGTTTCCATAAGTTCCTTCCGAAGGGGTGTTCGACTGAAGCCAGGCAAGACTGTCCTCCCAAGCCGTGACTTCACCTGGCTGGTTGCTCTCTGCGACAGTCGTTGAGTCAAGAGTCACTCCACTCGCTCCAATTGACGAGACGAATGGACCAACTAGAAGAGAGACGATCAGCACTCCTATAATTACTTGATATGCACTGATGTTCCGGACGTTATCGAGCTTCTGTAGCCCTGTTTTTCGACTGACCCAGGCGATACAAACACCCGTCAACACGGCGACTGGGATGATGAGGTAGTAGTCGAAGCGGACCTGGGTTAGAGTCGCCATCGTCATTAACGCGAACCAGACTAGGAGGGCGACATCCGATCCCCGTGAATCTTGGGCGCGAAGATACTTCGTAATGAGAAGCACAGCTCCTGCAACTGCAGCGAGGAAAGCAAGCCCGTACGACTCCAGCATGAATGTCTCGACGGAGTCGAGTGGAATTGGCTGTGCTTCCCCGATTGTTCGAGCACTGGCACTCGCATCATACCCGAAAATACGATAGAATTGACTGACGAAGTACTCGAACTGTGTTGGGGCGATCACTCGAACAAGTAATGCAAGGGCAATCGTCCCTCCACCGAGAATGCCAGGATAGTATTTTGTCGGGAGTGAGCGCGATTCGATGAAGCGAGCTAAGGTAGCCAAAATCGTGAGCCCAACTGCAACGAGAACGAATAGTAATGGCTGGAGGAGTGAGAAATCCGTCGAGCTGAGTCCCAGTGTGGACATCGGAACAAGCAAGATGAGTGCAGTGACCAGTGACGAGATGATCCCCTGAAGCGCGACGTGTTCCGGGCTTCGGTTACGAATGAACTCTGCGGTCAGGTGTAAGCCATAGAATACGGCAAGGATGAACGCAATAACGACACCAGGTGGCCAAACGGACACGTACAGTGCTACAGCAATTCCAGCAAGGATCGAGCGAACGAATGGTTTTTTGACTGCTTGGAACTCTCGCGCTTGAATCACCTCAAAGACGGGTTTTTCACGTTCAGCCGTTTGGACGGCAAGCATTACAGCCAGCATTCCAAACGCCTGGAACAATGTTTCAGCGGCGTGATGATCGGAGAAGCCGACCATGGTCCGTTGAAGGAATGCACCGGGGGTCAATGCTAAGACGACGACAGCGCCGATACCGGCAAGTCGGCCACCAAAGTGTCGTCCAAGTAGATACGTGGGGATAATCACGAGCGTCCCCAGAACTGCCGGGGTGAACAGGAGTGTGAGACCGATGGTTTGTTCCGTGGGACTTCCAGCACCGAGTACGAGTGCCACGGTTGCAACGAGCTGGTCGTAGAGTGTTCCAAATTGACCAGAGACGGTTCCTGTTGGGAATGACGTCCACGGATCAAACGGCATTGTTTGCGGGAAGTTTGCTACGGTATACGTAACCTGCCGATAGTGATACCATGCGTCATTGCCGCTGAATAACACTTGGCCGCTGCTTACGAATGTGGACCAGCCTTGAATGCGAGTCCATAACATGTAGCTTGCCAAGAGTAGGAGAGCTGGGATCTGGTATTGGTCTTTGAGCCATGCAGTCGCGGTGTCGGAGTTGAGTTGATCGGACCACTGAGTCATGCGTGGGAAGGATCTCTGGAAATATGGGGTGAGTCGGTTTGTTGAGACTAGGGAACTGCGGGCTATTTCGGGTCACTCGGAATTCCGTTCGATGTACCACGTCGTCCCACCGCTGTAACCCCATTTAGTAACGGAAAATTCGGACGCTGAACCTTGGAGTTGGAAGAGCAAAGCACCAATTTCTTTCGAGGACAGGTCTGTCTCTGCGGCTATTTTCCTTCTTTTGAAGTAGTGATGTCCGTCTGCGATTTTTCGACGAAGATAGGCTTCTAGCGCCTTGCGTTTCACGTTGCCCTTCGGTTGGGTCTCGGATCGCGCGTCCATATCAGGGAAGAAGCGTACGTACGCTTATCAGCAATTTCCGAATTTACGCACTGATCCCACAAGAGTCGGGCACAAATTAGCCCAAAATGGCCAGAGCATCTCTAATTCCCGAAAGCGGCTGAGTAGAAAGACAAATCTATATACGCAGAGTAGTCTCTAATGCTATTAAATGCGACAGTTGCTATGGTGGCTCATTGGGGGCTCCCGTGGCGGGCGAAACCGGTTACGGATCGTCCGCACGCTAGAAGAGCGTCCAATGAACACCAATCAGCTGTCGAACGAATTGGACCTGAAGGCACTGTCTAGTTGAGCCAGTTTGAGAGGTGAGCAGGCCGTTGAGTTTGTTGGATCAAATGCTCGCAGACCTGCTCAGCGAGAGCTACGATACAGATTTAGAAGAATCTTGGGAGAATGAGCGGACGACGACGCCCGTCAGGGCGTTCGCCGTCCGTCTCCATGCAACCGGTTGTTCACTTCGGGAGATAACAACTATTCTTTCAGAACTCGGCGTCGAACGCTCTCACGGAGCGGTTTGGAACTGGGTACACCGGCTGGCTGACAGCGTTTCTGACCCGCCGCCGTCGCGGGTCGCGATTGATGAGACTGCTGTCAAGATTAACGGTGAATGGTCTTGGTTGTACGCTGCAATAGACCTCGACACGAAGTTGATTCTCGACGCCCAGTTGTTCGGACGCCACGGCACCGATCCGGCAGCTGCGTTCCTGCATGGACTCCGCGAGAAACACGATCTCTCCGAGGCGGTGTTTCTCGTCGATCAGTTCGGCTACCGGACTGCCCTTGCTCGATTGGGGTTGAACGGACAGGTCGACTATACCGACCGAAACCTCATCGAGAAGTGGTATCACACCTTCAAAATGCGAGTTGACCGTTTCCATAACTCGTGGGTGGGCAGTCGGCGGAGTGCCCGCAGATGGATTGAACAATTTGTGCACTACTACAATCATCAGAGACCGCATCAATCGCTCGATGGACGAACGCCAGCCGACGAAGTGCTAAACTAGACAGTGCCGTGTTTTTGGCTAAATATCCCTATTATTAGTGAAGATATAAATAAGCCAGTTTATAACCAGTGAACGATCTGTTCGTAAGGACTCTAGGGATTTCCAAAGGCATGAGGTCAATTGCCGTGGGCTGGAGAATTGTGTGGTGACCATACACCAAGCGCTATGAAACGATCGGTGGTAATCGTTTACTAATTCGGACATGAATTATTTCCAAATAATTTTCACATTGCCTCCCATGACCGATAGCATCCCGAGGGCTGTTTCCGGGAGCGATCTCGAGAAGCGCTGGCGATTTTGGCCACATTTGTGCCTCAGTCCCCGGTTAATTATGTGGAATTTCGGACAAGAGATAACCCAATGCAGGGTGGCAATACACGTGGAGACACACCCGAAACGATAGTTAGCTTTCGATGGGCACTTCGAAGCGACCGTCATTTTGGGGTGGCTCTACGCCCGACGTGTGCGACGAATGGCAGAATCTGTGTTTGTCGGGACCTGCTCACTGCCCTTCGAAGCGTACACGAACGACACTGCTACTATGAAACGACACGCACGTACGAAACCGGAATTTGGAGAAGTGACTACTAGACGAGAAGCGGCCGATGGATCAACCACCGGCGTTGTCATTGTGAGCAACGCGAACGACTGCTTTGGCGCCACACGTTGTGAGGGAACTACATGAAAGCTGTCGTCCTCGCGGGGGGCTACGCCACGCGGCTCTGGCCGATTACGAAACATCGACCGAAGATGTTCCTTCCGGTCGGCGAAGCGACGGTCATCGATCACATCCTGCGGGAACTGGAGATTGAGGATCGAATCGAGATGGTATATGTCAGCACCAACGAGCGATTCGGTGCCGAATTCAGCACGTATCTCCGTGACAGTGAGTTCGAGAAACCCCAGCTGTCGATCGAACGATCGAGTGCCGAACGGGAGAAATTCGGCGTCGTCGGTGCACTCACCCGGCTCGTTGAACGAGAAGACATCGAGGACGATATGGTTGTGATCGGGGGTGATAACCTGTTTAGCTTCGATATCGCCGATTTTATCGATGCATTCGAGATGTGGGCAGCACCCACGATCGCAGCCTACGACGTGGGCACACCCGAGAACGCAACGCCTTACGGCGTGCTGGAACTCGACGATAGGTGTGTCGTCGGCTTTTCGGAGAAACCCGATGATCCAACCAGCTCACTCGTTTCGGTTGCCTGCTATGGATTCCCACGAGAGACGTTATCGCTGCTCGATTGCTATCTCGCCGAAGGCAATAATCCAGACGAACCGGGGTGGTTCGTCCAGTGGCTTCAGGAACGAAAGTCAACCCACGCCTACACATTCGATGGAGCATGGTTCGACATCGGAACGCAGGAGAGCTACCTCGAAGCCCTCGCCTGGCAGCTCGACGGTGAGTCATACGTCGCTGAGAGTGCGACGCTCGAGAACGTAACCATCGGCGACGACGTGTACGTGATGGACGACGCGACACTCGTCGATTCGACCATCGAACGGACAGTGGTCTTTCCCGGAACGACGATCGAATCGGCAACCGTTCGCCGATCGATCGTGGATACGGATGCACGTATCGTCGATCTATCCATCCACGATGGATTGATCGGCGCCCACACGCAACTCTCGAACAGACAGGGTCGACCGTAGCTTAGCTTGATCACCGGTCGGGCCACTCCCGATGACGATGCTTTCTACTGATGGATGGCTCATTACCGAGAGTCATCGGAGAAACCCGCTCGATTTCGATTGGCCAGCCGAATTGTGGGGATTCGTACTACTGGACGAATTGGACTGCCAGTCGAAACACGTGATAGCCCATATATCCCCCATCCCGAACGATCTCGACGCTCGTATCCTCACCGGGGTTCCACACGACAGGGAACTCGTGGATCCGGAAACCCATTCGCTGGGCCCGGACTAAAATCTCGGTGTCCCAGAACCAATGGTGATCCTCTACCGTCGGTAGAACCGCTTCGAGGAGCTCCCGATCGAATACCTTGAAGCCACACTGATGGTCGTGAATCGTCGAGGACAGACACGTTCTAACTAGGCCGTTGTAAATGTGACTGGCGACATAACGTTTCACAGATCGATTCGCGTTGCTTTCGGGGAGCAGCCGTGAGCCAGTAGCTGCGTCGTATGGCCCCCTCCGAACGCTCTCGACGAGAGGTTCGAGGTGGGACATATCGGTGGCGAGATCGGTGTCGATGTAGCCGACGACGTCGCTGTCGACGGCTTCGAATACCCGTGAAAGCGCCCCGCCGCGACCAGCGCGCCCATCGCTGTGGAAGTGACGAATTCGATCATGTTCGTCTGCTAGTCGGTTGGCGATCTCTGGTGTCTCGTCCGTACAGCCGTCTTCGGCGACGATTACCTCGAACGAATCGCTTGGCAGGAACGAATCCAGCGTTTCGACGGTCGTTGTCGTCGCTGCTTCGATGGTCGATTCCTCGTTGTAGGCGGGCAATACGATGCTGACGTCGACTGCTTCGTTCATAATGATCTAAATTACAATTGATCTGTACTTCTCGTCCGACGATTCACCGACAGGGAGATGGGATACCATAAGCCGATCGCGTAGACCGTTACACCGATGCCGACTACGCTCCAGTAGCTGATCAGCCGGTAGCAGATAGTGACAGCGGCGACCGCTGTCGGATCCAGTCCAACCCATCCGAGGACGAGCGCGATCCCGGCCTCGGTAACGCCGAGTCCACCTGGGGTGATCGGAATCGTCGAGAGCAACACGCCGACGAGTGCCGCGACGAACGCACCCCCAAACGACAGGTCGACACCGAGTGCGACCCCGACGAGATACATAGTCATCCCTTCGAACAGCCAGCCGATCGCGGTGTAGCCGACGAGCTGGGGATACCGATCGAGCGAATCGACCGTTCCACGCCGCACCCGACGATAGATCCTCTGTACACGACTTGGAAGCCATCGATCGAACGACCTTCCGGCCCGATCGATCACGAGGAGTCCACTGATGACAACGATGAGTAGCCCAGTACCGATCATCGTCGCCTGAAGAACAGCTGGTGGAACGTCGCCCCAGAAGACGACGATGACCGTAGCGACGAGTGCTACCACCAGGATGGCTATGTCGACGATCCGTTCAGTGAGGACGGTACCAGCGGTGACACTGATATCGGCGTCTGTCGAGCGGTGGAGCACCGAACAGCGATAGACGTCGCCGAGGCGGGCAACTGTCACACAGTTTGCGAACCATCCGAGATAGATGATCCGAGTGAGTTCGGTGATGGAACCGATTCGACTATCGCCATGCACTGTGTATCCGACATTCTCTAGTAGGAGCTGCCAGCGTAGCGAGCGGACGATTCCGAGACCCTGGAACAGACAAAGTGCAGCCACGAACCAGAGTGGATCGGCCTCTTGGAGCGACGTCAGCACGGCGTCTACGTCGACAGTGGTCACACTCCGCACGGTGAGTACCAACAACCCCAGGCCGAGGAGAAATGAGATAACGTTTCTTGGGCTGCAAATGTGGTTCCGAATCGACGGTCGATCGACCATCAGCTACTCACCGCAGAGCTGCAGTCGTAGAGCGTGTAGCTTGTGATCGTCGAGTCATTCGAGGTGCCCGATTGCCACTGATCGTTCGGTACGGATCGACAGCTGTTCTCGACCCACTCTGTGGTTTCGCTCTGCTGGCCACCGTCGAACATTGAGCCCATTCCGCCCGATGGCGGCGATCCTCCTGTTCGGTTCGCCATGAAGTCGTTCGTCCCACCAGAAAGGCCGCCCATCGGTCTCTCACTGGTGACGACGTACCGGACGTCCCCCTGCGCTACGAGTGTGGCCAGTTCGCTCGAATTCATCACCGGATCGCTCCCGCTGAAGCCGCCGAGCGAAATGACGGGTTCGTCGGTGGCGAGCATTATCGGTGCGGCCGTCATCGCGCTGCCATCGACAGCCGCGAGATACGTCGCGTTCCCCTGATTAGCTTCCAGATACGACGTGAGTGCGTCACTCGTCTGGGTGTCCGACGTCGCCGGTCCAGCGCCGGACATCCCACCGGCCATCGCCGGAACCGACGACGAAGCCCCACCGCTCCCATTGAGCTGTGGAGCGCCCCCACCGAACTGTCCGGAGGATGGTCCACCCGACGGGGCCGATCCACCGGTATCCATCGTCATCGGACCCGCAGACGGGATCGTGACGTTTGATCCGGAGACGATCGAGAACGCTCCCCAGATCGTTGGCGCAACCAATAGGATGATGAGCGCCACGACCACCGCCCCTTTTGCTACTCCCCGGTGCGATTCCTCCCGAACGCGTGCGACGACGAGAACGGCTGTTGCGAGGATCGTTCCACCCAGCACGACCGGTTGCAGCACGCCAGCAAAGGTGGGATAATCGAGCAGAATGTACGCCTGCACGCTAGCCGTCACGAGCAACGCACCGGGGAGTAACCATCCCTGTGGTCCAGACGTTCGGTACATGTCCCACAGCTCCGTCAGCCCGATCCCCACAAGGGCTGCGACGGCTGGGGCCAGCATGACCAGATAGTAGCGATGGAAGAATCCGGCGACGCTAAAGAACGTTGCCGCGGTGAGAAACCACGTTCCCCACAGCACGACGGATCGACTCTGCGCGTCGAGTGGCCACCGATCCCGATACCGATATCCTGCAATGAGGAGACCGATCAATGCGAGTGGGATGAGCCAGCTGATCTGTCCGGCGAGCTGTTGATTGAACAGCCGCAACGGACCCGCTGCACCGTGTGAGAACCCACCGCCAGCCATTCCGCCGCCACCACTGCCTCCACTGGTCATCCCTCGATTGATGCCAAGGAGGCGCTGGATGCCGTTGTAGCCGACGATCAAGCTGAAGATGGAGTTCGTGTCTGTCGATCCGATGAACGGACGCTGGGCGGCTGGTATCAACGCGACGATCGTCGCCCATGCAAACGAGATGACCGACAGCACGCCGGTTGCGAGGACGAGATCCATAAAGCGACGTCGTACCGACATCCGTGATGCGAGCAGGTAGACGAGATAGAACGCCGGCAAGACGAGATAGGCCTGCATCATCTTGATGTTGAATCCCAGCCCTACCGCAGTCATGGAGGCGAACAGCCACCGGCGACGACCAGTTTCGGCCGCCCGAAGCAGGAAGTATGCCCCGGCGAGCACGGCCAGTACCACCAGCATGTCGGTCGTGTTGTTCCGACTTGTGGGAATCACGATTGGCGTCAGAGCCATCGTCAGCGCCGCTACAACCCCTGCCCACGATCCGAATGTCCGCCCCACCAGCACATACACCAGTGCCACCGACAGCACGCACGCGATAGCTTGGGGGAGAATCATACTCCAGCCGTTGAACCCGAACAGCCCCGCACTAGCTGTCTGTATCCACAGCCCGAGCGGTGGTTTGTCGACCGTGACGTAGCCCGCATCGAACGCCACAAAGAAGAAATTCTCCGAGCTCCGGAGCATGTTTTTGACCGCCGCCGCATAATAGAGGTTACCGTATCCCTCACTGGGAAGTCTGAACAACGTCAAGATCGCCGACAGACAGAGGATCCCTCCGAGTACGAGTCGTTCTAAAAACGACTCCTCGAAGAGAGACGACACGCTATCGAACGGCGAGTGGATCGGCGAACTATCGCTCATCTGTGCGTACTGTCCCCCCTACCAACCGACCGACAGCAGACAGTGAGACGATAGCAACCATTACGACAGTGAATCGACGTTCCGCTATGAACTGATGTACAACTCATACGTAGTTACGAATCGTGCTGGCCCTCGAACGACCATAACCTATTGCCAAAAAGACAGGTATATTCTGCAGAAATTAGGCACAAATTCGACCCACAATGCGTCGATGCAGCAGGGTTCTACGCCGATCGCTGGATGATCTCTCTCCCTCTCGTTGGAAGGCTATCACGAACGCCCGAGAGTGGGGTGGTTGATTGGACGGTCCCACATCGAAAGGTAAGAGGGAAGTAGATGATTGCGGTAGGTCGGATAGGGTTCTAGTATCTACTACCGATGCAACGCACGCATACCACGAGTGTTGAAATCCAAGCGAGTCGATGAGGCAGCTACTGTGGTGGCTAATTGGTGGAACACAGGGTGGAAAGAACCGATTGCGAATCATTCGAACGTTGAACCGGCGACCGATGAACCGAAATCAGCTCTCGAACAAGCTGGATCTGAACTACAAAACCGTTCAACACCATCTTGAAATGTTAGAGGAAAATAACATACTTACCACAGCAGGAGATGAGTACGGAAAGATGTATTTCCTTACCGACTGGATGGAATCCAATCTCGATTTGCTCGAAGAAATAGCCAAAGAGGCCTCTCTCACCGACGATGAGTGACGAACGATCGATCGTCCGGCCGCTAACGTACGTTACTGGAGCACTCGTTATCGCTCTCTTCGTTTCGGTGGTCCTCCCTCGATACCTCTTCCCTGCACCGGTTCCGCCACGGCCGCCACGGCCGCCACTCGCTGATCTATTGATCGTGAAGACATTCTTCTCGACATTCACCACTGTCCTGCTCATTATGTTGCTATTGACGTACGCTCGAATCTATCGTGGATTGCCGAATCGATTCACGTTGGGCCTCCTCGGATTCATCGTCTCGCTAATGTTATACGCACTGACGGCGAATCCGTTGATCGCTTTGTTGTTTGGCTTTCACCAGCCAGTGACACCGGGACCATTCACGTTCCTCCCCGATCTGTTCGCCAGTGTCTCGGTGATCATCCTACTACAGCAGAGTTACAAATGACACTACGTTCGATTGCATGTAGATGATCCAGGCGGGGCCGTACTGTCGAGCCCTACTTCGGAGGATGGATTTCTGGGTCCTGGTGAATCACCATACAGCGGTGGATTCACGGTGTTACTCTTCGCTTGATATTGTAAATAACACACATCAGCAAAATTTCACGGAAGTCACGATACCAGGTCCGCGCACGCTCGGCCCTAATGATCCAGACGCGATCTGCGAGCTATCATAGAAAACGGTGGTAGAAGCGATCTACTGCCGGTTCACAGACAGAGTAAGTCGGCAAGCGGAGCTTTATATAATCCGCCTCAAAACCATCGTATTCGAGTGTGTATTGGGTGAATTCGAGCGCCACTGACTCAATCGAGATAAATCACAGTGAATCTACAGTAAACGGTAGACTCGCTTAGAACGACGTGTATCAGGTGTACGGCCCCTCGTCGAGTTATCTCATTTTTGTGGACTGACTTTCAAACCTTTTCCCACTCATTACCGCCGAGCGTGCGCTTGACTGAGGAGAAGACGGTCTCACAGATCACTCGCTGGCGATACCGAGGCCCGTCAATCATGCGCATAACGTGCGGATCGACGGGTTGGAAGAGGTGATACTTGATCAGCGGTCTCACGCCCTTCTCACGCAGATTCTCGCGGAAGGCCATCCAATCATAGCCTTCGCCGGCGGCGAGGTTGTGCAGGTCGCCCGCGTTCCGTTGGTGACTTGCCAGCCGAGGTGGTATCGTGGCACTTCGTCGTCGTACAATGAATGCCGAGAATCGCCTGGCTTCCTGTGTCGACGAGTGCTGTCGTTTTCAGTGTCTGCACGCGATAATTCATCCAGTGACAGTAGTGTGTACTCGCGTTCTCGCGGTCGAAAAACGTCGAATCGATTCTGCATGGCCCGATGGCTCGTGCACCTATCTGAAGTCGGCTAGGTAGGATTCGTCATGCATAGCCACTCGCGAAATTTAGCTTGAAACTCCAAATTTCACAGAAAACCGTGCATTAGGAATCTTACCTAGCCATCATCAGCTACGTCTGGATCACTCTCCAGATCTAGCGAGCATTCTGGGAGAAACTGATCCGAGTGTTCTGGATCGAGTAGCATTCCGAACGAAGCCCTCTATCGACGCTACACGGCAAATTCCAGATAAATTCTAGTGAAAAATACCGTTTACAGAAAACCATCCTCCGAAGTTGGGGAACGCTCGCATACAGGATTTGCTATATCGACATGAGGTTTATTCCTGTCACACATATTCTTACGATATGAGCCGTAGAGTTACCAGACTACAGTGGTCTGAGAACCCACAAAACATATCTTCTATATAGGAGAAACGGCTTACCGGCACAAAATGACCGGCTCAGATCATCCCGCACCACGGCTACTCACTTGTCGAGATCGCGGTAAACGACGGAGGTCCTGGTGGTTGCGATGACGGCCGAGGAGACACTGACTAAAGGGACACCCACGGTCAGTGACGACATCCACTGGACACTACTCGATCTCGCTGAACTCGTCGACATCTACTGGGAGGTGATCGCGCCAGCATTCGAACAGGCAGGTCACGATTCCAAAACTGAGCGACCGACCCACGCGTGGCTGTCGGCCAACAGCTTTCGCGGACTCGTTTATGCTTTACGTGAATACCACGATCGGACGTTCGGCGAGTTCTGGGCCGATGATCTCAGACTTGCCGCTGACGAGGGATACGAGTGGGGGATCAAACACGAACGGACGATTACTCTTCTCGAAGCGTATCTCGACAGTCGCCGCGAACGTGGGAATTTGAGCGCCTCTTCAGTGGATACGCTGCGCTATCGGCTAGCAACTTACGTGCGGGCTTACGCTCATGGGAAGTCGCCGCACTCCATCGCTCCCAGCTCGTTCTCGACGGAGATGGCGGTTTATACGTGCAGTTCGATGGGTGTAAAAATAGACCCGGAGAGGTGTCGATCCTCTTCGGAGAGGAAGTGGCCACGACCCGGATACAAGAACTCGACGAGCAGGCTACCTGAAACGGCTATCTCTTCCCCTCCCAACGATCCGAGTCCGGCCACATCGCCCGACGGACGGTGCTCAACCGATTCGATGCACTTGTCGACCGGGCTGCACTCCCCGAGTCGATCAGCGGACAGAAGCCGGTCCCCCAAATGGGTCGGCGCTTCTGGTATGACGCCTACCGGCGACACACGAGCGAGTGATCGAGGAGGTCGGCGAAATTGCTGCCGAACAGGGAAGTGCCAGTGCAGCGGTCGTAGTTGAGAACTATCTATCACCGAACGGCGACGAGAACTCAGACGGTCACACATGCGCGAGCGGTTGGCAGCAGCGTTTAGCAATGACGGTTCCCAACGACATTGCATCGCAGCGCTCTCAGACGAACAGAAATGATAATAATAATAAGATACAGACATGTAGTCCCTGACTCCGAGTTAGTATGCCGACAGATGTGGCGACGATTCCTAACGCTATCGGCTCCAAACCGGTTCTACGGGGCTCGACGAGGGTGACTACAGAAGGTAACCAACCGCTAGGGAGGTGCATTACGCATTCATCTCCTCAAACCGATCAACACCGGCCCGAGCAACCTCCATGTCTTCCACTACTTGACCACCACTCGAACCGATCGTTGCAACGATCTGTCCGTCTCGTTCAAGCGGGAAGCCGCCACCGAAGATCACGATCCGTCCCCGATCAGTGGTCTGAAGTCCGTACAGGGATTCACGAGGCGTTGTCACGTCTGCCAGTTCATGGGTCGGAATCTGTAGTGCAGCGGCAGTATACGCCTTACAGCGGGAAATATTCACGCTTGCAAGCCACGCTCCATCCATCCGATGCTGGGCAATGAGGTTTCCCTCCGAATTAGCGACTGCGATGACCGACGGGACGTCGATCTCTTCAGCTTTCTGCTCTGCCGCCTTGATCAGTTCTGTGGCTGTTTCGAGTGTGATTGATTCGACCATTGCTCTGTCCCATCGAATAGTGCGTGGGTTGTGATGCTAAATTCCGACCGCGCTTTTACAAGTCGTCCGAACGATGAGCGACTGTCAGAAATAGCACGAAGGAGACGCTTACAGCGATCGTAGAGCACGCGAACACTCTCTGTCACGTACACGATGTGCTCCGAAAAGAACTTCCCGCAGGGGTTGTTAGCCGAGGAAGCGTGTCTTAGTTATAACAATTTTATTATATGTATATGTATAAATACTGTGCGGTACCTTATTGTCCGAAAATCCCGTATAGATGCATGTAGTATGCCAGTACGAAACGCAGAAGCGACGTGGGAAGGCGGTTTGCAGGACGGCAACGGCTCGGTCGAGCTTGAAAGTGGCGCATACGAGGGACCGTACTCGTTTCAATCACGGTTCGAAGAAGGAACGGGCACGAATCCAGAAGAACTCATAGGTGCCGCCGAGGCGGGCTGTTTTTCGATGGCGCTTTCGATGCTCCTCGAAGAGAACGACCACGCGCCCGAGCGGATCCATACCGAAGCAGCGGTCCGACTCGAACAAGTCGACGGTGACTTCGCGATCACCAGCATCGAACTCGATACTGAGGGTGCAGTTCCAGAGATCGACCAATCGACGTTCACCGAGTACGCCCAAGAGGCCAAAGAGAACTGTCCGGTCTCGAAGGCGCTAGAGGGAACGGACATCACGGTAAACACGATGCTCGTCTGAGTACGTGATAGAACAGTTCTTGAACCTCGATGAATGTGACCGAACAGTGGAAGTGAGAGCCGAACCACAGTATCAGCCGTACGTGATCACGTACGTGCTCGGCCCATTGTGTTCGACAGATAACTCCATCCCTGACCATCCAGAACGCAGTAGCCTTCGATAGCAAATGGGATCGAATCGGCTGATACTTGACAGGTGCCGTCAACAGAAGACGATACAACGACTTGTGTTTACAGGCGTAATTTCGTAACGATAGCATTTGGAAGGTCGTCGCCCTTTGCCTCCTGACGGACCATACTTAACTAGTCCATTATACATTCAATCATTTCTGTCTTATCGAATGGCATCTCCCTAGCAAACAGTCGTGATTCGGTCGTCCGGAGATGAAAGGTACGCGCTACAAGATAATGCGATCGGTGAGACGGAAGATCGAAGCTCGTATCCGACTCACCCGCCGCCGTGAGGGACTACTTCATCCGGCCGTATTTTGAGGAGGACCCGAGTGGTCCTGATTGGTGGTTGATACTCCTCGGAATCAGTGTATCGTTGAGCAAGCGTGTCGATGTGTTCGCGGGCGTTGTCCTCAGTGATCTCATCAACGGTGCCGAGCACCGAAAGCGCCCGGTATCTATCCGCGGGATCGGTCATACTCAGTCCGACAGATCTGTTGTTCTGAACGTTCTGTTCTTTTCGTCGTCCTCGTTCCGTATTCACGAGTAGACGGTCGTCATCCACGTCGTAGTCGATCCACACCGGCGTGACGTGTGGCAAGCCATCAGGCGTAAGTGTTGCAAGGTGTGCAAACGTTTTCTGTTCAAACAAATCATGAAACTCGGATGGAATCGAGGCCATACCACACGAATCGCTCGCCATCCACTTCATACTATCTGTGCGAAGGCCTCGTTCGTTGGTCGATCGAATCGCAACACCACGATGAACGCGAGAGCTGTCGTTACCCATCGATCGGTGGGTTCATTGCGATCGTAGTATAATACATTGAATGAGAAGGAAAAATAATCATGATACCCGACTGCGTTACCGTCGGATTGCCCGTCTCTCAGAGCGGACAGTTTAGCCATCAAGGGAAACAAACGCTTGCCGGTGTCAAACGCTGGATCCGCTGGGCGAACCATCGCGGGGGAATCCGACTCGATGATGACCTGCAACTGCCGCTCAAGTTGGTCCACCACGACGACGAAAGTGATCCGGTTGCGACCAAGTGCCTGACCCGACGGCTGATTCGAGACGACGACGTCGATATTCTACTCGGCCCGTACTCCAGCCGTCTAACGCGGGCCGTAGCGCCCGTGGCTGAAACCCACGAGATCGTGCTATGGAATCACAGTGGCGCAACTAACGCCCTCTACGACGAGAGATCACAGTGGCTCGTCAGCGTTCTCACACCAGCAAGCCGCTATTTCCATGGGATTCTTGATCTGATCAAACGCGAAGATCAATCAGCGTCGCAGGTCACAGTCTGCTGGTCGAACAGTGGATCGTTCGGGAGAACGGTTGCGGCTGGTGCGATAGCCCACGCTCGAACAGTGGGGTTCACGGTCGGTACGACACACAGATGGGACCCACCGCTGGATGATGTCACGTCGATCGTCGATTCCATTCAGAATGAGACACCAGATCTCGTGTTGGCAGCAGGCTCGTTCAAAGACGATGTTCGATTCGTGCGAGCAGTGGAAACCGGCGGTTGTCGCGTGAAGGCGATCGGGGTAGTGGCCGCCGGTATCTCGGCGTTCGGCGAACAGCTCGACGAGACGGCCAATGGCGTGTTCGGCCCGAGTCAGTGGGAACTCGTTTTGGGGGAGAGTCCGGATTACGGCCCGTCGCCAGCAGATGTAGTCGAACTTTTCGAAGACGCTTCCGTGGAGACCGTGGAGTATCCAGCCATGCAAGCGTTCGCTACGGGACTCATCGTCGAACGATGCCTTACAACAGGAGCAGCCTTCGATGCAACCACGGGAACGATCGATCAACGACGGCTCCGAACGACCGCAGAAAAGTCGGACTTTACGACGTTTTACGGCCGTTTTCGGATCGATGCCGAGACGGGTAAACAGATCGGTCACACACCGGTCGTCGTCCAATGGCAAGGGAATGAGAAACACGTGGTGTGGCCAGAGCAGCGTCAGCACGTCGAACCACGATATCCGATCCATCCCGATAGATGAGTCATCCGCAACCGTTCGGAATACCGTCAATTCGCCCTCGGGAGTTTGGACGCTGTTCCCCAAGATGTTCAACACGATGCAGCCTCGGAAGAACTAATCCGAATACGTCCGTACTGTTCGTATGAAGGTTGCAGCGTTTACTGGATTCGGTGGACCGGAAGACGTGACCGTCCGAGAGATGAATGTTCCAGAACCAGCTGAGGGAGAGGCGGTGATCGATGTGCATACGTGCGCGATCAACCGTCACGATCTCTGGATCCTCGAAGGTGATTCGGCCATGGTTAGTTCAGAGGCCCTGCCGTTCGTCTCCGGCCTTGATATCGCCGGTGCCGTTGCGGACGTCGGCGACGGTGTCGAGTCAGTATCGGCCGGTGATCACGTCGTATTATGCCCGAATCAGACGTGTGGTGCATGCCGGTTCTGTCGAGAAGGTCCCGAAAACCTCTGTGAACGGTTCAGTCTGTTTCACGGGGGACTTGCCGGGCACGCTGTCGTGGACGCTGATCGACTCCTGACGCTCCCTGATAACGTCGAGACGACCGCCGCTGCCGCCATTCCGACCGCCTACATGACTGCACTCCACATGTTCCGGCGTGCCAAGGTGGGACCGGGCGATCTCGTGTTTATTCCTGGTGCGACCGGTGGGGTCGGTGTCGCCGCAACCCAACTTGTCGACGCCGTCGGTGCACGATCGATCGGTACCTCGACCTCTGCGGCCAAACTCGATCGGCTATCTGAGATCGGGACCGATTTCACCATCGAGACGGACGACCCGGAAACCCTTAGAGATGCAGTCACCGACATCGGTGCTCCAGATGCAGTACTCAATCACCTCGGTGGCGAATACACCGAGATGGGACTCGACGTGCTCAGACGTGGGGGACGGATGGTGATCTGTGGCCGCACGGCCGGTCGCCGATCGGAGATCGACGTCCCACAACTGTTCTTGGACCACAAACACGTCATCGGAAGTACGATGGGGACACAGACGGATCTCCAGACACTCGTTCAACTCCTTGCTGATGGTACGCTCGAACCTGTGATCGACGACGAATACGATCTTTCCGACACGGATCAGGCGTTCGCAGACATGCAGAACCGCGACATCTTCGGTAAACTCGTCGTCCATCCGTGATTGACAGCTTGTATTCCAATTTATTTTCGAGAACTATCCTTCGACCTGATACCCATGTTCGCGAAGTAGTTCTCGAATCCGTTTCTCATGGGCTCCTTGGATTTCAATACGATCGTCTTTGACCGTTCCACCGGTGCCGAGCGCCGACTTGAGATCGCTCGCGAGATCATCGAGATCGGTGTCGGTTTCGAATCCGTCGATGATTACCATTTCCTTCCCGTATCTGCGCTGTTCAGTCCGCACCGTGAGTTCCTGGAGCGAACGATCGAGGTCTGCCGTCGGGTCCTCTGGAACGTCGAGGTCTTCGAACGGATCGTCTTCGCTCATAAGCAAGTGTTGATAGTCGTGATAGCACCACAAGGGTATTTCCGTCTTGATCGAATTTTCGATATCGTCATCTCTTACTCGGATTCAGAGAACCATCCAAATTCCTACACCGAGAGTGGTGTGATATGCTGTGTACCCGAGTTGAGCGGACAAATTCGAATCATCGAACGATTCACGTTCGAGATATCTATCGATTCATATCATTAATATCCCATCATATGACTGAAATTCAGTTTCCTTGTACTTCCTTGATTTTGGCTGCATACGTCTCGTACGGTTGGGTGCCGACGACCTTAGATGATTTCTCCGAATCTCTGTTGAAAAGAATAAAGCCCGGTGTCCCCGGTATCTTCGACTGGGATGGGATCTCTTCTTCGATCTTTTGTTTGATTTGGTCTCCCTGTGAATCGATACACGATTTGACTGGAGATGGATCGATCCCTACGTTTTCCGTGATATTGAGCAGGTTTTCTTGGTCCGCCCATCCACTTCCTGGTTCCTTTTGCTTCTCGTACATGGTTTGATACCACTCCCAATACTTGTTCGGATCAGTATCAGCGACTTGTTTCCAAACACACGTGGTTAGAATAGCAGCTGGCCACGAGTTCTCCGTTTTATACGGAAGTTCGAGCGCAACGACACGGAGAGTCCCATTTGCCACTTCGTTTTCGAGGATCTGCGGAAAGATCCTCTTCACAAATTCGCTGCAGTACTTGCAGTTCAGTTCACTCCAGTAGTACATATCGACGAGGGCATCGTCCTGTCCGAACACTGGCTTATCATCGAGTGCAATACCGTATGCGGTCGTTCCTGATGCACTGTGGAGGTAAGGAAATGAACGACCAGAGCTATCCGTAGATGTGCTTTGAGGCGTCGTTTCCGTCGATGTGGATTGTGGGTTACCGGCGTTCGTTGAGCTTTCAGTACAGCCCGCAATCCCTCCAGCAAGCGCAAGCGCTCCACTCCGGAGCAGAGCCCGCCGCGTTCGTTCCGTTCCTAGTTTCCGAGCCATTGTAACGTTCCTGTTGATAGATGCTACTGCTTCGTACATATGGTTGTACCGATTCTTCACTACGTTCTTCCCTTTTTGATGTCAAGATCGACCACGGATCTAGCGTGCAGAACATCCCACTCAGAACGTTCTACTAGTATGATATATAAGACTTCATATATTTATTGAAATAGACCTAACATATAAGTATTATAGATACCAGTTCAATAGGTATGATAGAACTTCGTCGTGCACGGGTCGACGATGCATCAGAGATGGCTCGAATACAAGTCGCTGCAACCCGAAGTCAAGCCGGTGACTATTATTCTGAAGAACAGATAGAACAGCTAGCGTCATCCGATCATGGATCGGAGAACATCGATCATGCAGTCTTTGACGATGATGATTATTATACTATCATAGCGGAGGATGATGATGAGATAGTTGGATTCTCTATCGTTCGTTTGGATGAAAGATATCTTTCTGGCATCTTCATCGATCAAAACTACACTGGAAACGGGATTGGAAAGAACCTCATCGAAAATGTCGAAAAGCGATCTCGTAGAGAGAACATACAATCACTCGAAACATATGCAGCATTGAACGCTGTCGGATTCTATGAATCGTGTGGGTTCGAGATAAAAGAGGAGATCAACACAAACGAAGCTGAAAGCCCAGATATACCAGCAATTAGAATGAAAAAGAAAATATAGAGGTGTTATTACGGCAGGAGGGCGTGCGTCGGCCACGAGTCGTAAGTCTGTCAACGGCTCGCATATCACGTCAGGTGAAGCGTCTTCAAAAGCTGTCCAGTGCCAAGTTCAACTGCTTGGATGAGCGCGATGGCGGTGGGACGTGGATCATCGATCGATACGAATGTGTGCTTTGGACCGACGAATGCTCGACAGAACGGACCGAACGCACGGAGATCACCATCCGCGAGATGGTGTTGGAGCCAGTTGAGATCACCGTACAGCAGACGGCGTTGGACGACATCCGTCCGATAGCTTCCCACCACCTGTGGACGCTCGCCGCGCAACAGTCGATAGTGAAGCCACGGGAAGTCAACCCCGCTGTTTATCGCGAGAGGAAGCGATCCCCAGTATCGACCATTTATTTCGATGAGCTGAAACTCCCCGTTCGGACGTTTCATGAACTCAACCTGTGCTGGTCCAGTCCACTCCAATCGTTCGATCAACAACCGGGCATGCTCGAACATTCGCTGGTTCCGGACACCGTCAAGAAGCGTCGAGTTCCCCCCGCTCGGTGGATCAGTCCGAAGCCGTCGTTCTTGGAAATGTGCGAGGATTTCGCCTTCGTCAGCCAAAACGACGGTAGTCTGAGTTTCACCGGGAACGTACTCCTGAACCAGCGGCGGATACTCCTCGAACACGTCGTTCGATTCACGGATCGTTTCGTAGGTCGATAAGAGTTCGTCCGGTGAGCGGACGTAATAGGAGTCGTTGACGCGGCTCAGTTTATGTTCTCCGTTGGCAGTCCACATGCTTTTACTCCGCGATTTGATCACCGCTGGATACGACAGTTCATCCCGGATCCGATCGAGATCGTCGGCTGACTCCGGTGTAAACGTCGCAGGAGCAGGAATATCGAGCGTTGCGGCGAGATCGAACGTGTTCGCCTTATCATACACGAGTGATAGCGTCTCCCAGTCCTCAGCAGCGACGACCGTTCCCGTTCGTTCGAGTTCGGCTTTGTGACGGGACAGAAGTGACGTCGTCTTCCCTGTAACCGGAACGACCGCGAAGTAGTCGTTGTCTGCTAAGTGCGTCCGGAGATGGTCGAGAAAGGCATAACAGTCGTCGGCCGGGTCGGGGTGGAGGTACGTGTCCGTTGCGTACTTCGAGACCGATCCGAGGGCGAACCGCCGCTCCGTTCCAGCTGTGACACGGACGCCGTGCCTACCAAGCGACCGAACGATGCTGAGGGCCGCCTGCCCATTACTGTCGAGGACGAGAACTTCATTCATGACTGGTTCCCCCGGATTATCCGGTCTTTCCCGCGATCGCTCGCCGAGGACGCGAACCCCGATACGACCCCTCTCCAGTAACGCGACGTGTACTACACACGCTGGGACACGACATTGTAATTTAGAAATTAATTCCAATACTGCGTCAGAGATTGAATAAAGAACGCTCTGTGGGTAAGTGATCGTTGGTCAACCGGTTAGCGCTCATGACCGACGGTAGATAGCTCCGGTTACACAGTCATCAGCAATCAGGTGAGCAACCGTAAGACGGCCACGGATGATTTCAGGTAGCCTCCTCTGGAGTTCCTTCGTTGGGGGCTGATTTCGTCGTTCAGGAACGGTGAATCGAAGAGCAACCCCTTTTTCACCAACCGCTCAAGACGTCTTTTCGATCCTGAAGACCACCACAAGTTAGGGTTCGCCATGATAAATCAACCATGGTGTTCTCCCGAGGGTGGATTTGCCTGTTCCGTAATCGAAGCCCCATCCCGACGCATCGTTTCAGTCCGTTAGAAACGGCCTACTCGCAAACACCCGATTCGGTTTTCTGTTGCGTACATACCGGAGCCGATATGATCGACAGCACGGAATAGCATTACAGACGTACCAGTGTAATATCAATATCCGCTTTACCGGCTACCTACGTGGGAATGAGACAGCTAAGGGCGAGACTTCGCCGAGAAGACCAGTGAATATCGTTTGCCTACCACTCGACGACCGACATAAACATACTGTACGATACGAGCCTCGAGTATTTTATTGCATAGCAGTTGAGTTCCTATATAGAAGAACGTGTGCGAATCGTTGATTCGGAACTTCTCCTACCTAACTAGATGAATTCACCGAATAAAAATCCCATACAACAAATAAAGACGGTTGAAATCCACCTCGATATAAAGAGAACGGGAGTTCGGAGGTTGTCACTATAGAAAATTCCATAACCAAGTACCGATCGACGAGAGAGACGTGTGGTGAGAACGCAGTGACGGACGAAAAACGCGAATAGAAGGCAGTCATCATGACGAAAAGGGGTTTCCAGAAACTGTCCCACTATCGGACTGTCAGAGTTCCGTTTTCGTTCGCTTCGTCTAACAACTGGTCTACATACTCCGTATCCAGAATTGAAGGCATAGTGTAAATATAGAAATGAAATTTGTTGTGAACATAAGTTTTATATTATTGTATATGTATCAATTGCATACGGGTGATGTGTTAGCATGACAAGCGATCATGAGCAATCGGTATCGACGGACGACGCGACAGAGACACGAAAAAGCCACCTCAACCGCCGCGCGTATCTGCGGGCACTCGGCGGTATGAGCGTTCTCAGCGCTCTGGGTGGACTGGGGTCCCAGCCGGCCACGGCAGAAACGGCCGATCCCTCGAAGACGGTCGACGAACGCATTCAGGAACACCGCACTGGAACCGTGGAGATCGTCGTCGAAAATCCCGATGGGTCTCCGGTCCCTGACGCCGACGTGGCTATATCACAGCAAACCCACGCCTTCAACTTCGGCACTGCCGTCAACGCCAATACCCTGATAAACAACTCCAGTCCCGGCGACAACTATCGGACGTACATCCCGGAGCTGTTCAACACCACTGTGTTAGAAAACCGCCACAAATGGAGGTTTTGGGAGAACGAACAGCAGTTAGCCGACCAAGCAACCCAATGGCTCCTCGATCAGGGACTAAACGTGCGCGGCCACGTTTGTATCTGGGGGCGCGATGGTGTAAGTGCTATTCCAGACGATATCCAAACTGCCATCGACAACCAAGACGCACAAACCATCCGTGACCGGTCGATGCAGCATATCGAGGACATCATCACCCACTACGGCGACGACATCACCGAGTGGGAGATCGTCAACGAGGCCATGCACACCTATCAGCTCCAACTGGGCGTCTACGGCGATCAGATCGACACTGACGAACCGTGGACCGGCGAGGTCGTCCCATGGACCTCCCAGTTGCTGGCCGATTGGTATAGTCAAGCTGCGTCAGTCATTGCCGCCAATGGATTGGACGTCGGCATCGGTGTCAACGATTTCAATCAGTTCCCGTATGCGTACACCGACGGCCGCTATGAGACCGAAATCGACCACATCAACTCCGCCGCTACCCAACTCGACACGGTCGGATTACAGGCTCACGTCGCCGCGCGCACCGGCGAGTTCAACTCCAACGACAATCCCGACGGACGGATCAGCGCCAGCCAAGTCACCAGTGAGATCAACAAATGGGCCGATCACGGCGCTCGGGTGAAAATCACCGAATTCGACACGTACAACGGCGACGATTGGACCAGTGACCAAGAGCGCGCCGACATGTTGGAGAACTATCTTCGAGGGGCGTTCAGCCATCCAGGTGTCGACGCGTTCATCATGTGGGGCTTTTGGGACGGCCGCCACTGGGAAAACGAAGCCCCATTGTTCTCTCAGGACTGGTCGCAGAAACCGGCGTACGACGTTTGGACCGGTCTGGTGTTCGATGAATGGTGGACCGACGAGACCGCTACCACCGACAGTCAGGGCACCCACTCTACGTCCGCGTTCCTCGGAACCCACGAAATCACTGCCGAAACCGATGGCGATACGACCACGACGACCACGACAGTGACCGATTCCGCAGGCACCACCACTGTCACCCTCACTCTCGATGGCAGTGGGGGCGGGGATGACGATACGACGGCGCCGAGTACACCTACAAACCTATCGGTGAGTTCGACGACGAATTCTTCGGTGACCGTCACCTGGAACACTGCTTCGGACACCGGTGGCTCCGGGCTAGATCACTACGTAGTGACGGTCGATGGAAGTCAAAACCAGACCGTTGCAGCGGGAATGACCCAAACGACAGTATCTAGCTTGTCCGCAGGAACGAGCTACGAGATCGGTGTCCGTGCAGTCGATGGCGCGGGCAACGAATCGGCGACGACGACGGTCGCGGCGACGACCACGGATGACGATGGATCGGGTACCGTCCTCGCAGAGGTAGACCCCAGTACGACCACCGCATCAGTCGGCGAGCAGATCACGTTCCAGGTGACGGACACGTCGGGAAGCGGGCAGTGGATCACGGCGTTAGACTGGACGTTCGGTGACGGTACGACTGCGACCGGCTGGTGGAACGCCCACACGTATGACGCTCCCGGCAACTACACCGTCGCACTGACAGCCACGGACAACGAGGGTAACACCACCACCCACGAGATCACGATTACCGTTTCCTGACCCGTGCGCTAAACCTTCAGACTGGTATTGAAACGTCGTCGGAGTATCAATCGGGGCGTCGGCGGCCGAATCGGCATCAACTCGTCGGCTCGACCACGAACTCGTAGGTGCCCGATCCCACCTCGATCATCCGAGTACCGTCCGTTCGATCGATCGAACGAACACCTGAGACGGTGTTATCTTCGAGCACCGTTCCCGACTCTGACACGATCGCACCGCCGATGTCCGGTAGATGAATCGTTGCAGACGTGTTCCACGGAATACCCACAGTGAGCCGGTATTTTCGGTCCCCATCGCGGTCCCACGCGACTTTGAGCTTTCCGTTTGGCGTCTCGACGCTCGCGTTTACCCAGTCGAGGTCATCGACCAGCGTGGGAGCGATCGTGACATGTTCTGTCACTGGAACATCACCCATCCGGATGCCAGCTAGTATCGCATAGAAGAATTCGGAGACATGGGTGAACGGCGAGTGATTGAGTGAGTTCATCCCGGAACCGACGCTTTCATCGGAGTTCCAGCGTTCCCACATGGTCGTCGCGCCGTTTCGAACCATGTACACCCAGCCAGGTTGGTCCGGTTGGCTCACAATCTCGTAAGCGAGATCCGCATGCCCGTGTGTTGCGAGCGTGTGGATGAGGGGGCGTGTTCCGAGGAAACCGGTCGTGAGCTGCTCACCGTCGGTTCGCACCTTCTCAACGAGGTTCTCGACGACGCATTCCGTCTCCGTATCGGGGACTAAACCGACGAACAATGGAACAGCGTACGACGACTGCGTACCGGGACCATAGACACCCTTCTCGGCATCGAAAAAACGGTCGGTAAACGCAGTGGCGATGTGGTCAGCCCGGCCGCGATAGATCTCACGGTCCCGCTCGTTGCCGAGAGCATCAGCGATCTTTACAAAGGTGTCTATGACCTGATAGAGGAACGCGGTGTTGAACAGGGCATGGGGCAGTCCGCGTCGGCCGTCGGCATTCTCGAAGGCGAGCCAGTCACCGAACTTGCCGTAGTCGTTGGGAACGATCCCATCATCCGCGACTGAATACCAGTAGTCGACGTACTGCCGCATCCCCTCGTACTGCTCGCGGAGGATGCGGTCGTTACCGTCGTGCAGATAGAGATACCACGGTATCATCACCCGTGTGATCGACCACGTAGGATCTGCCGGATTTTCTTGGTGCTTGTTTGGGATCACGTCCGGGACGTAGCCCATCGGGGACGCGGCGTCTTCGTGGTCTCGGATCCATTTCTCATCGAATCGTACGGCATCGAAATTGAACAACAGCGCCCTGGTCGAGATGTGTGCATCGCCAGTCCAACCGAAGCGTTCGTCCCGCTGGGGGCAGTCTTCCGGAATCGAATGGGTGTTGCCGCGTAGTCCCCAGATGGCGTTGTGTTGCAGTTGATTCAAGTCTTCGTTCGAGCAGGTGAACTTCCCGCGCCGGTCCATCGCCGTGTGAACGACCTTCGCAGTCACTCGGTTCGGATCCAATTCGCCGGGATAGCCGGACACTTGAACATACCGGAATCCGTGGTACGTAAACCGAGGTTCGTACGTCTCGATTCCTATCCCGCGCGCAACGTACGTGTCCCGCGCGTCCGCCGTCCGGAGATCCATCGTCGAGAGATCGCCGTCGTCGGTGAGCGCCTCAGCGTGATGGAGTGTTATCTCCGCACCGGATTCAGCACCCTCGATCTCGATTTCGAGCCACCCTGTAAGGTTCTGTCCGAAGTCGAGAATGGGTCCCGCTGGGTGGTCGTGAACTGCCTCAACATCGAACGTCTCGACGACATCCATCGGTTCGATCCGCTGGGGACGGAGGGTGCCACCAGGACCGTCGACCACGCGTGCAGGACGCCACGCCGAATCGTCGAAGCCAGCCGAACTCCATCCATCCTGTTCGTGTCGCGCGTCGTAATATTCACCGTCGTAAACGTCGTTCTCACGGATCGGACTCTCGGTCGCTCGCCACTCACCGTTCGTGGTGAGCGTGTGAGTCGTACCGTCTTCGAACTCCACGGTGAGAACGACCCGGCCTCGTGGAGATCCATCACCAACCCAGTATGCGTGGGTTTTCGAAAACCAGCCGCGTCCGAGCCACAATCCCAAAGCGTTCGTTCCGTCCGTGAGTTGGTCCGTGATGTCGTGGGTGGCGTAGAGGACGCGCCGCTCGTAGTCCGTCCACGCGGGATCGAGGCGACGCTCACCCACCCGATCGCCGTTGACGTGGAGTTCGCCGTAGCCGACGGCCGCAACGTAGGCTCGCGCCGTCTCGATCGGTCGATCGAGGGTAAACTCCGTCCGCAACAGCGGTGACGAAGACGCGGTCCGCGACGTTACGTGTTCGTTCACGAGATGATCGCATCCCCACGTATCGGTCTCAACCGACGACGAGGCCGTAACGGGGCGACCGTGGGCGAGGTTCTCACCGGTTCGATCGTGGACAGTAAGCGCAGCAAGCGCGAAACACTGCCATGCATGAACGTGTTCGGTGTGTCGTTCGACCTCCGTATCGCGGTGACCAACGGTCGTCGACGGCTGGACATCGAATAGATCCGTCGCTGTCACTCGGACGTACCGTCCACGAGCGTCGAGATCTTCGTGTCGTCGGACCGAAGCGTCATCCAGCGAATCGGTGGTATCCACGACGAGCGTAGCGTCGTCGAAGCCCGGATCATCGGCGACCTCGATCCGGTAGCCGCGGGGAAATCCGAACCCATCGAGAGGGTTCTCGAACCACGACATCGTCACAACCGTATCGTCCGGCGTTCTGATGATGACGACCGGCTGTGCCGGATGCAGACCGACGGACGAGATCTCCCTACGTTCACAAAGATCGATTTGGACCCACTCGTTACTGGTTGAATCGGTCGGGTTCCACTGGCTGCGCCATCCGTTCGTGTCGCCACCGTCGGGTTGATGTGCGATCCAGTCACCCGTCCACTGCTCGTTGTCGAGAGCTGTTGAGAACCGCGCTGGAGCGGCCCATTCCGTCGTACCGGTGTTCGTCCACACGATCACCGACCAGTAGTAATCCGTGTCCGGTGCGAGTCGAGGACCACTGTAGACGACGTTCGTCGCCTTCGTGGATTCGACTCGACCGGAATCCCACACAGTCCCGGTTCCGTTTTCGACAGCCGTACGGTCGTGGCCGACGATTAGCCGATACGCTGTTTGGTGACCGCCACGCCGATCGCTCGCCACTCGCCACGAGAACCGCGGTCGCGTTCCCGGAGCCACGTTCGTCGGACGTTCTTCGTATTCAACACGAAGCTCCGTCGGACGGGACAGCCGTGTTCTGTCAGTGGATTCTGACATAGCCCAGACCACTTAAGCAGCCGACTTAAGTCTTTGGTGAGATGTTTGCTCGAATAACCGATCCAATACAGCCAGAACACATCATATCGATGCTATTACAGTGATTGCAGGGGGAACACCAGCGTGTTACTGATCCAAGACAGCGATTGATATACGTGATTGATCCGGATCAAACACGACGATCGTTGCTGAGAAGCGACAACAGATAACGACTCATGTTGATTTCAACCTTAACTATATTTTTTATATTTATTTAATATATTACTATCTAAAATATGTATAGGATTTATTGTTTGAGACCTATACAGGTTTCCTCTCCGTATGCTACTCGATTGTAGAGCTGCCAAAGATGGAGTAGATTTCCAATGCACGATCACTCTCGAAAGCCAGAAGTCGGCTCGGTAGGGTCGTCGTGCATATCTACCGGCGAAATTTAGACTGTCGATATAGATACATATTTCGAGTCCAGTCATGCATAAGAAATCAAATACCCAGCCGTTGTCCCATGCTAGCGGGCAGGCAGCGAACGCCTCAAAGCCGACGCTCAAAGCCGTACGCCGCTTCCTGACGGTATCGGCCGGCAGCAAGGCTCATCATCTAGTCCGGTCATCAAGACCGCTCCGCCAGTCCTCACGGCTGGCGAGCTCGCTGATTGGGTGACGATCCATCTGCAACTTGGGCCTGGCTAGGCAACCACTCTCCCCGTCGGGAAAGTGGGGAGCGACAGCGCTCTCCAACTATCTCCACTATGGACGACTGGCACCGGGGATAGCTCGTATACCAACTCCATTCCTGATGCGTATCTGGGCTGGTTTATCTCTACGATGAACAAGAGAACAAAAATTGCTGAGGAGCTATTCGTGTTTACACTCCGAAGTTAGGGCTGTGAGATGGTTGGCACCGGTTTCTCCATCGTCTTCCTCCGCAGAGTCATGATGGAAAATCGTGTCGACCAAGGGCCGTTGGATCACGAATAGGTGGACGCCCCGGGGATATTGGCTTTTCAGGAGTGCATCGACCGACTGAACCCGCTCGAACGATCATAAGAAAAGACACAAAACGTGGAGACGTATGCTCCGGAATCAATGGATCGTTAGCGACGTGACGAGTTCCGTCATTGCCCCATCGACGGAAGGTGTAACGGCCTTTTCGGGGACGAAAACTCCCGCTGCATAGACCGTCTCGGCGACGTGAGCGACGATGAACGTTCCCCGCATCACTGTATCGGTTGCTGACCGTCGCAACCGCGTCTTGACGAGCGTAGCAGGCGTACCGTTCGGGAGAGTCACCTCTCGTTGATCCAGCCGAGTAACTTCATCGATAGAGTACCTTCGTTTGGCCTGCTGGATAGCGGTCGTGATGATCGTCTCACGAGGCACGACGCTTGGAACACCGTCTTTCACCCGGATGAGCATGCGAGCCATGCTGTCGGGATCAGTGATTCGAACGGTCTTCGGTTCGGTGGAAGCAAGCTGCCAGTCAGCGGGATACTTGATGCTGTAGGAGGTCGCATCGTTCGTATACGTTTTAAGATTCGTAGTATCGATGAGCACCCCATGGGATGATGAACCGGTCGGCGATGAACTGTTGTTTTGCGTTCCTGTCTGGGTGTTCGTCGGCCGATCAGATTCGTTGGCCGTCGGTGTCCGCCCGTCCGAATCGGGTTGTGAAGCGTTCTCTCCATCGCTGTCGAACGGTTTCAGACAGCCAGGGCCGAGAGCAAAGCCAGCGGCGAGCCCTGACAAGACTTGCCGTCGCTTCATACTAGAAGATTCGTGGCCAGGTATATGAAACGTGTGATACACCACCAGGAGTGGGGAAGGAACTGCTCGCAGTTCCAGCGCCGATGAAGCTCTTCGCCGGAATCAAACGAGTGCGAGCGGTAACATCAGCAGGATCCCAAGGACGATCCCACCGATAAGTTCACGCTTCCCTCCATTTGGCAGGTCCGTCCCGACGTTCAGGGCCTCGGGGACGAACTCCGTGAGTACGAGGGTGATCATCGCCCCAGCAGCAAAGCCGAATCCGAACGCGAGGAACGTTCGTGCGGTTCGGACGAAAACGAACGCGATAACGGCTCCGATCGGTTGGGGAATGCTCGAAAAAACCGCCCACCAGACCGTCTTCCACTTGGGAACTCCCATCGATGTCAACGGGATCGAGATCGCAGTGCCTTCCGGGACGTTGTGAATCGAAATCGCGATCGTCATAAAGACAGCTAGTAGCGGGACGGAGACACCGAAAATATGAACCCCGTCTGTCAAACCGAGATCGGCAAACGAGACACCGACAGCGATGCCTTCGGGAAAACTGTGAACGGTAAGAACCCCGAGTATGAGCACGAGTTTGTTGAAGTCTGCTTTTTCGTACTCGTGTGGGTCGATGTCAGCGTCGATGAGAAAATTGTGGGCAACGATAACGAGCAGGACACCAACGCCCGTCCCGATGGCGAGATCCAACGGTGTGCCACTTGCCAACCCCTCATCAACGAGTCCGAACACCGACGCCGAAATCATGATCCCCGACGAAACACCCCAAAGAAGGACATTTCTGCGGTCGCTGATCGTATCGAAGAAGAAAAATGGGATCGCACCGAGACCGGTTGCGAGGGCCGTAGTGAATCCGGCCACGAATACGAAGAGGACGTTCTCCAAAAGGACCATCCAACCGGTATTCATGGGTCCAACCCTATAAACCGCTAGTGTAGTATAAGATAAACGACCTATCTTTCATCGAGCAACGTTCCGTTCGTACGCCATCTACAGGTCAAAACGATGGAGAGATCTCTTTGCCGTCCTGTTTATCGATGGGTATGTGTTGTACTGGAGATCGGTCTGACGGTGACAGTTGACGTCTCACACCTGAGAAGCGGATCTGCAACCTCTGCTGGGAGATACACTGTCCCGCGACGGAGATCACTAGCGAGTTGCACTGGGGCTTCGACAGTGACCGATCGGTGAGAGACAGCGACCGAATCGGCCGACTCGATCGATCGCTCACTCGCATCCGCGGGATGCATCCGTAGCGTCCGCTCGTTCGTACGGTGATCGTCGTGACGTTCGCTCGTTCGGCCACCGACGACCAGCTGGAGTCCGCTCTCGGCGTCGAGTTCAACCATCGGCTGTGCGCTCCCGAAGACAGCAACCCCATTGGGGGTAGCAAACGTCTCTTCATACAGCACGCCATCACTGTCGAACGGCCATTGACGCCCGTGACGGTCGATATCTGCGTATGAGATCTCCGTATGAGTCGGTGCGACCCGGCTCAACTCGTCGAACACCGTGGAAACGGTCGAATAATCGAAGGCACGAGCGTCTATCAATCGTTGGCCGAGGTCTCGAAGGATGACGAAGTCCGGCCGGGCTTGTCCCGGTGGTGGGACCGTTTGTCGAGTCCGCTGGACGCGCCGTTCGAGGTTGGTGAGCGTTCCGTCCTTTTCCACACTCGTGGCGGTCGGGAGAACGACATCCGCGTGGCGGGTCGTTTCACTCGATACGAGGTCGAGAACGACGAGGAGATCGAGCGCGTTCAGTCGCTGTCGGACCCACTCCGGATCACGTTTGGAAATCGCAGGATTTTCCCCGACAACGAGTGCCCCGCGAATATCGTTCCCAAACGACGCAAGCAGTTCTTTCGCCGTTTTACCCGGAGTGGATGGTGGTGGATCACCCCATTCCGAAGCGATCCGCTCACGGGCTTCGGTATCCATCACTGACTGATGGCCGGGGAGCCGGTCGGGGACACAGCCAGCATCGATCGCTCCCTGTTCGTTCGTGAGACCGCGAAGCACGTACAACCCAGTGCCCCGGCGGCCGAAATTACCGGTTAACAGGAGTAGATGAAAGAACGCCTCCGATGCGTTCGTCCGACCGGCAGACCCCTCGACACCGGTGCCAACCATTCCTGCAACGCGATCCGCACCGGCAATGAGTCTTGCAACATCGTCGACGACATCGGTATCCACGTCCGCAACGGAAATTCTGGTCTCGTGATCTACCTCGGTTATCGTGGCCGTGAACGCTTCGAACCCCGACGTTCGTCGGGTTACGAAATCCCTGTCGACGCCGTCCATTTCTAACACCCGTGCACTCAGGAGATCGAACATAAGAGCGTCCATACCGGGACGAGGGGCGATATGAACGTCGGCCAACCGTGTCGTCCGGTTCCCCACCGGTTCCACGTGTATGAGAGTCGTTCCCTCGTTGACT
Source organism: Halocatena salina (assembly GCF_023115355.1). Lineage (NCBI taxonomy): Archaea > Methanobacteriati > Methanobacteriota > Halobacteria > Halobacteriales > Natronomonadaceae > Halocatena > Halocatena salina. Next base: position 114,621 of record NZ_CP096022.1, on the reverse strand, counting down.
GCAGGTCTGACGAAGCTGTTGAACGCGATCGGTTGGCGCTCGGCAGGATTGGCCCCTGCGACGATGATCACATCCGCATCACTGAGATCCGCCAGACGATTCGTCGTCGCTGGCCAACCGACCCGATCCGATAGCACCCGCGTCGTCGAAACGTGACAGTGCCGGGCGCGATTGTCGACGTTGTTCGTTCCAAGCAGTCGTGCGAGTTTCTGCAAAAGATAGTTTTCCTCGTTCGTACAGTGAGGTGCTCCGAGAAACCCGAGTGTGTCTGGCCCGTGGACATCAAGCAATCGCTCGAACTGATCGACGACGTGGTCGTAGGCAGCTGACCACGAAACAGCACGCCAGTCACTGTCTCGACGGACCACTGGCCGTGTGAGCCGATCCTCGTCCACGACAGCAAACGCATCGATACCCTTTCGACAGAGCCGTCCGTTCGGGTTCGCCGGTCCAACGGCCCCCTGAGCGCGCAAACCGTCAGTCCCCGGCTGCAAACGACAGCCGACACCACAGAGCGGACAGATCGTCTGTCGATCGTTCACGATATATTTCACCCATTTCTTTATCCGCCTGGATATTCAAGACGATGGGGGAACCGGCACGATCATCCATCTAGCCAGCGGGGGTGTTCAGACCGTATCCATCGCTAGTCAGTTCGCCGCTCGTCGAGAATGGATCTGTACTTGCATTCCACGTTATTGCAAGTAATCGCCCTAACGCCTCCTTACTTGCTGTTCTGTGATTCACCTCATTCGATCCTCCGAACGTGTCCTTGCTATTACAAGCATACGTTTGTAATGGGTATTTCCATTCATCGTGGATCGTTCGCGCGTGAGAACGCCTCGCTGCCGACATCGAACGGGGGGCGAACTCGGCTGCGGGAACGAGGCAATTTCGTTCGATCGATACTTCTCGGAGATTGGATGGAACGATTAAGTATATGTATACAGGAAAAAATAGATCCGTGATGGCCATCGACAAACCGACGATTCAAACTGTAAACGGAATCATCGCGGTCTACGGATTGACGGTGATCGCTGCTGTCGCCCGGGTGTTACGAGACGAACACACACGACCGTCACCGACACCGGGCGAAGAATACGTACCCGCAAATCCGCGGGAGAAGGACATCGAGTTAAGCTAAACGAACTATTCTGTTGTATGACGTTTTGTGATGTACATTCGTTCAAAGCTTGTGATATTGATGAACGTAGCCGATATTTATTACTGTGGTGTCCATGATATCATTATATATGGCCGAAGATGGTTCGATCGGAGAGGGTCCGATCATTCGCGTTTCGACCAGTGGGAAAAACCGAATACGAGGTCGGGAGGTACTCCATGCGGCTCGCGAGCCGACGGCGTCCATTCCGATCGTGGAGGTGGGACCGACCGGCATTAGGGAACTGGAACCACTCATACTAGCGACGTACCAAGGAGAGACGGCTTTTTATCCCCAGTGTTCACTCATGCGGGTCCGCGATCTCGTGGTTGCACTTGACGATGGGTCACTGCCGACGAAGGGAGCGATGGCAGTCACCGAACACGATCCGGATACAGCGACGCTGCCGACGCCGGACGAAGGGACGTTTGCTCTCGGTCATCGGCGAGTACTCGACAGGAGTGGCTGGGTGGTTCCAGCAAACACCCACGATTACGTGGCATCGGAGGATTTTCTCGCGGCAACCGCTGCTGATCGGGCGGACGAGTGGCTCTCTACGCTTCAGGATGTCAGTCTCCGCGGTCGTGGTCGTGGTGACGGGGCGTGTGACACACCGGTCGTCGACGCGTGGAGCACGGTCCAAACGGTCAGGGACGAACGTGAGTCTGAGCCCGTCGTCGTGGTGAACGCGAACGAAGCCGACCCGAACGCAGAGATGGACCGACTGCTGCTCGAATCGAACCCGTTAGCCGTACTCGATGCAGCACTGGCGGTAGCTCGGATCATCGGCGCGACGAACCTCCTCGTCTACCTCAACGAAAACGAAGACCTCGCGAGGGATCGCGTCAACGAAGCAGCTGCCGAACTAACGAACAAGGTCGGTGCCGACATACCGATCGAAGCCATCGCTGGACCGAACGAGTACAAGGCCGGTGAGATGACGATGGCGATCGAAGCACTCGAAGGTAATCATCGTCTTGAAGCACGACTCAGACCTCCGTTTCCGACCGAAGAGGGACTGTACGGACGGCCAACACTGATTCACACACCTCGAACGTTGGCGCAGATCCGCTCGTTGTTCGCTAACGGAGGCGATACCATCGGTACCGGTTCCGATCCAGGTACCCGTCTCGTCACTGTCGTCGGCGACATCGAGACGCCACTTACACTCGAACTTCCGACGGACGAGACGCTCTCCGTCGTCAAGCAGGCCGTCGATCTCGACGGACGACCAAAAGCTGCCTGCGTCGGCGGTGTCTTCGGGGGGGTGACGCGCTCTCTCGACGTGCCGATCCATATGAACGCGCTCACAGCCGCGAATCTCGGAACGAACGGCGTCGTCGAACTGTTCGGTCAGAACAGGTGTATGCTGTCGGTCGTCGGCAACAGAGCGTCGTTCGCCGAAAAGGAGAACTGCGGTCGATGTTTCCCCTGCCGTGGCGGCACCCAACAGCTTGCAAGCATGCTGCGGGACATCTACGACGGTGCGTTCGATGCCGAAAAGATCCGTGAGCTGTTGGGGACAATGCGCCGATCGAGCATCTGTCAGTTCGGTCAGGACGCACAACGACCGGTCGCAACCGCTATGAACGAATTCGAATCGGAATTTCGCGCTCACGCCGAGGGATACTGTCCAAACGATGTTTGCATCCAAACCTGAAGTGGGTACGACGATCCACTACCACATCGGTGATACGACGGCTGACGATCGCTGTATAGGAAACCGAACGACATCCAATAAACGGAGACACTGAGTATGGATTCAGATCCGATCTGGGACGATGCCCATGACACGACAGGAACGGAACCGATATGGAAAAAAAGCCGACGCGTCAGGGAAGGGCAGGTAGAGATCAACGCGGTGCTTGCGACAGGAACGGCGACAGACCCGGACGTGACATCCGACGAGACGACGACGATCACTGTTGACGGCCAGTCGATCACGTTAGAGCCGTCATCGACGGTACTCGACGGTGTCGCCGAGGCAGACACGAACGAAAGTGTGCCTGCGCTCTGTTCCTACCAAAAGGACGATCGCATCGGTCCACGAAGCGCATGTCGGACGTGTATGGTCGAGAGCGACGAGTATGGACTCATCCCATCGTGTAGCTTCCCTGCGCGCGAGGGCATGGATATCCAGACCGATACGCCGACCGCCTCGGAGACCCGGGACGTGAATCTCGACCTCGTGTTGGGTGGACACAACCTCCTGTGTACAACCTGTGGCAAGAACGGTCGCTGTGAGCTGCAGGAGGTCTCGATCGAGAACGAAGTCGAGCACCCGCGCTACGGCGTAGTCCACGACAACGAGGAGCTAGAACCGATCGATGAGTCATCACCGTTCATCCAGATCGATCGGAACAAATGCATCCTCTGTAATCGCTGTGTCGAGGCCTGTAACGACGTCCAAGTCGCCGGAGTCCTGCGAATGGAAGGCCAAGCCGGAGACATGCGTATCGGCTTCCAGAACGGAGCGGAGACGATGATGGGATCGACGTGTATCTCTTGTGGACACTGTGTGACGGTGTGTCCGACTGGGGCACTCGTCGAGCAGAACCTCGTCGAGGCAGCAACGCTGCCGGTCCCAGGGTTCACCCATTCGAACTCGGTCGGGAAAACGATGGGTGAAGAGTATACGTCCCGTCCACGACGGATGACGCCGATGTACACCGAAGAACACACCGAAGCGGAACCGAAGATCGACGAACAAACCGATTCTATCTGGCAATACAGTGACAATGAGTGACGATACGACAAACGACGGCAGCGACACGGAGTTGGACGGCGTCGCTGGATTCATGCAACGTGCGAAGGGACGGGCAGGATCGAGGTTAAAGCAGCAACGCCTCAGTCGAAGCAAACTGGCACAGTTTCTCGAACAAAACGCTGCCTCGCTCGCAGCAGACACGATCAGTGAGGGAAAACTGTTCCAACTGTCGAAGGTCCTTTATGATTACCGTCTTGAGGAGGTCGACGTCACCGATACGACGTGTGGATACTGCGCTGTCGGATGCCGATTCGATCTCTATACGAAAAACGGCGAGGTGCTCGCCTCACGGCCTACCGATCCGGAAAACGCCCCGATCAACGGTATTTCGACCTGCGTCAAAGGCAAGTTCAGCTATGGATTCCAAAACAGTGACGATCGGCTCACACAGCCTCTGATACGGAAGGATGGGGAGTTTCACGAAACGTCCTGGGCGGAGGCTCTTGACTTCGTTGCGAATCGTCTCGGGGGAATCAAAGAGCAACACGGGGCAAACGCGCTGGGATTCGTCTCGTCTTCGAGAGCGACCAACGAGGCCAATTACGTGATGCAGAAGTTCGTCCGCCAGTCGATCGGAACGAACAACGTCGACAACTGTAACCGATTGTGTCACTCCCCCACGGTCGAAGCGCTCTCACAAACGCTCGGCTACGGCGCGAGTTCGGTCAGCCGTGACGATCTCAAGAACACCGACTGTTTCTTGATCACGGGATCGAACACTACCGAACAGCATCCGGTGCTCGCGACGCTCATCAAACAGAACGTCATCCGGGGCGCGGACATCTACGTGTTCGATCCTCGGGTGGTGAAGATCGCCGAGTTCACCCGCTCACAGTACACCCGTGTCCGACCCGGATACGACGCGGTGTGGATCAACGGGATGATTCGTCACATCCTCGAAAACGACCTGCATGAAACCGAGTTCATCGACGAGCGAACCGTCGGATTCGAGGAGTTAGCGGACTCCGTCCAGAAGTTCACCCCCGAATACGTCGAGGAGAAAGCCGGCGTTCCACCGGACGAACTCAAGCAGGCCGCCGAAGGGATCGCCACCGCCGACAGCTGCGTGTTCTGCTGGGCGCTCGGACTCACAGAACAGGTCAACGGAACGAAAAACGTGATCTCGATGGCGAATCTCGCGCTCGTCACTGGTCACGTAGGAACACCGAACTCCGGCGTCTCGCCGTTCCGCGGGCAGAACAACGTCCAGGGCGGTGGCGGTGATATGGGACCCGTACCGGGGAATTTCCCGGGATACCAGAAAGTGACTGACGATGATATCCGTCAGAAATTCGCTGACGCATACGATGTCGAACTCACCGACGAGGACGGATTAACGATCACTGAACAGTTCCTCGCTGCCGACGATGGCGATATCAAAGGGATGTTCATCATGGGCGAGAACCCTGCGGTTTCGGAGCCGAACGTCGCTCATGCGAGGGAGATCTTGGAGGATCTCGATTTCCTTTGCGTTCAGGACATCTTTCTGACTGACACTGCCCAATACGCCGACGTCGTGCTACCAGCCACGTCGTTCGTCGAATCGAACGGAACGTTCACGAGTTCGACGCGTCGGGTACAGCTCGTCAAGCAGGCGATAGAGCCGAAAGGAAACGCCAAACAGGACTGGAAAATCGTCCAAGCACTCTCCGAGCGCTTCGGCCACGAGTGGGGCTATGAATCCTCAGCAGAGATCATGGACGAAATCGCGAGCCTCACACCGATCTATGGCGGTATCAGTCACCAGCGTCTCGAAAATGAAGGTGGCATCTGCTGGCCGTGTTGGGACGAGGACCATCCCGGCACTGAAACGGTGTATCTCGAGGAGTTCAATCAGCCCGACGGGAGGGCGTTTTTGATCCCGACCGACACAGAGGGCCCGGCAGAAAAACCCAGCGACCAGTATCCACTGACGCTGACCACTGGCCGGGTGCTCTATCAGTACCACACGGGCACGATGACACATCGTGAGGAGGGGCTCATGTCGATCGCGGGTGAAGCCTTCGCCGAGATCCATCCCGAAACGGCAGCCGACCACGGCATCCAAGACAGCGAGTACGTCCGGGTAACGTCACCCAACGGATCGGCGAGGGTGTTGGCACAGGTCACAAAACGGGTGAATCCAGAGTCGATCTTCGTCCCGATGCATTATCTTGAGGATGCACAGGTTAATCTGTTGACTAACGAGGAGGCCCTCGATCCGAGCGCTCATTGTCCCGAGTACAAGGCAACGCCCGTGCGGATCGAGTCTGAAACAGACGGAAAACGAACGCCAGCCAGCACGTCGAGCGTCGGCCAAGCAGCGACCCCAGCCGATTTCGACATCTCGGACGTAGAATCATCCCCTCGTCCCGGTACCGAGACTCACCCGACGGAGACGGATAGCTGAAGCATGCCGTTCGATACCTCGCACACGACGACCAGGTACTTAAACCGAACGCGATACATAGTTGACTGTGCTCCAGACCGCTTCCGGGTGATCGACGAACGGAGACATCACCCTGAACGGCGACTGGGGGAGGTCAGTCCATGAGACAGCACGAATGTGACATGTGTGACGCATCGTTCAACAACGAAGAAGAACTGCGAGATCACGTTATGGAAGAACACGCCGACACGGAAGAGTGACGGTAAGGTGTAACGGTTACGTCCGACCGAACAGCCGTTCGAGAATCGTGCGTCCACCAGGTCGTTCAGTGAGAAGGACCGAGCAATCGACGTCGTGGATGATGTCGAAGTACAACGAGTCAGTAACGAGCCTAGAGAGCAGGCCTTGCTCGCTGGCACCGATGAGGATGAGGGTATGATCGGTTGCCACACGACCGATCGCACCTTCGACGTCGCTAGAGTCATCGACGATCTGAACGGCGTCGTCTAAGTCGTGGTCTACCGCCCAGTCGGTGAGGAACTGCTCGCCCATCTCGCGCTCTTGGGGACCGTCGACAACGTGGAGAAGCGTGATCTCCGAGTCGACAGTCGAACGGAGTGCCCGTGCGACTTCGGCGCTCAGATCAGAGGGCGGACCTCCTGCCGTCGGGAGGAGAACACGTGAAGCGTCGAAACCCCGATCCTTGAGGACGAGAATGTCACTCGAAAGCTGTCCGGTCAATTCGGCGAGCGGACGATCAGTGTGACCGGCCCCCCACGGTCGATCGGAACCCCACCCCATCACCACGAGATTTGACTGCTCACGTGCCGCCGTGTCGAAGATCTCCTCGAACGAGCGATGAGACACGATCGTCGATGTTTCACAGGAAACACCATACGATCGTGTCGTCTCACGAATATCGGTCATAAGTTCCTCGGATTCGGCGATAATTCGCTCGTGTTGGTCGCGCCTGTAGCTCATTGACGCGCGCGGCGTTTGGACGATGTGAACCGCGTGAACAGTTGCAGGCACTCGTTCGCTGGCGATCAAGCAGGCGAGATCAACGACGCCGGATTCGATGCGGGGATTGCCGATCGGTACTAGCACGCGGTAGGCTGCATCATCGGCCACGGCTTCCTCGGCAGTGTCGATCATGGAGACGTATGAACGACCGGCAAGGCTACCGACAGTCCACTCTCGAATCGAAAGCTGACGATCTACACCCTCGAACCGAGCGGATTCGAGCCGGTGTTCGGTCGTCTGAAAGTAATTAACGATCGTCACTAGCACGATACCGCCGAGCGTGTTACCGGCGAGGACCGGGACGATAAACCGAGTCAATCCGACAGTGAAACCGAGATTACCAGCAAATACCAGATACATCATTTCGGTGAACGAGACGACCACGTGAAAGAGGTTTCCCAGCGGAATCGCAAGGAAGGCGAGATAGACGACGACGAGGCGAGAGAGTGTATCGCGCGCGGCGTACACGATCCAGACGACACCGGCAACGATCAATCCAGCGAACACGGCCTTGAAAAACAACGCCGTAACCGGTGTTTCGACGCCGTGTTGGGCATGACTGAGGGCCGCAGCCGTTGCGTCAGGCGAGAACACGTCGCCCCACGTGAGTGCTGCCGCTCCGATGGCTCCCCCGATGAAGTTGCCAGCAAGGACGATAGACCAATGGCGCAACAATGCCGGAAGACTCGCTAACCGTTCCAAAGTCAGCGCCACTGGAGGAAGCGTGTTTTCGGTGTACAGTTGGTAACCACCGATGATGATGTAGATGAAGCCAAGGGGATACAGGAGAGCACTTACCACCGAATCATCACTTGTGGTGGCCGTCATCGAGGAATGGAGCAAAAACGTGATGGTGATAGCAAAGCCGCCGGCGAGCGCGCTAAAAAACAACTCACGGGTACCTGACGTGATCTCTTCATCGGCAGCGGCGATGATTCTCTGGAAGACTTCATCCGCAGAGAACCGGTCACGGACAACCGCTCCGACCGCTGGAGCACCGCTTCTGGACCGTTCGATCGCGTCTCGAACTGCCCTCTCAGGGTCGGATCCGTCTTCATCGTCCATGCCGGAACGTGTTCGTAGGGAAACTAAGCAGTTTGTATCTGTCCGTCATTCGAGAACACGGGCGGCGGAGTGTTCGATCAGGAGAAAAACGTTGTACAAGAGGGTCGTTTGAAAGCCGACGAGGAAGAATGCGCCGTCCGGTGAGAGACCAAAACGCTTCGCACCGACGACAAGAACATAACTGACCAGAAGATTCCCTCCCGTCGCAGCGAGATGGACCATCGACGCCACGATCAGTTGATCATCGGTGGGCTGTTGTTCTATGAACACCTGACCGAACGCGGCCATCGTAAGCCCGATCATGGCGGTGAGAGCTCCGCCGATGTACAGCCCTACCTGTATGATGTTCGGTGACCCGAACCGATGAATGAGTAAGCCACCTGCTCCCCAGATAACGAGCGTGTAGCCGTAAGCTTTCGACTCCGAAATCAAGTTCTGGGCAAGTCGTTGGGACGGGTCCATTAGATATGGATCAAATTCGCAGCGCAAAAATATTGGCGACCGATTACCATCGAGACCGCAACACGAGAACTGGTAGTGCTTGCATTCGACCGGTATCGAGACAAACACATTCTTTTACCGAAATATCACTACAAACGTGTGATTGTAAGTCTCCTACGATACGGGACGTCGGGCAAGACGTTATACCGCGGAAGGTCGAGTAAACAAACGGTGTCGTGCCTCATTCGTCACGGATGAGGACACTAACGGAGATGGCACGCATGAGCGATGAAAGAACGACGCGAGGAAGAGATGGACGGCCACGATCGGAGGAGCCGCCGGGCGTGTACGATTGGCCGACGACGATCGAAGAAACGAGTCTATGGCCGGTAATGAGCGCTGTCGGCGTTGGACTACTGTACGTAGGCGTGGCTATTATCGTGATCGGATACAGCATCAGTTCGTTCATCCCACAGTGGCCCGGGTTCGTACTCTTCGGCGTCGGCGTGAGCCTCCTTCTGATCGGCCTGTTCGGATGGTTATACCATGCTTTCGTCTATCGGTACTGGGAATACGGAGCCGATTTCCACGCCCGACTGACGCTTCGATCGACGATGGTTCTGTTCCTCGTAACCGAGGTTGCCACGTTCGGCGCGGGGTTCACGTACTACTTCTACATCCGGGCACACCCTTGGCCACGGGGACATATTCCCGAGCTTCTCGGTCCAGTGGTGCTCGTGAATACGGTCGTGCTCGTCACGAGCAGTGTGACGATGCATTTTGCCCACCGCGCTCTTCACGAGAACGATCGCACGCGTTTTATCCGGCTACTCGGTGTCACAGTGGTCCTCGGCGCGGTGTTCCTGGCCGGGCAACTGTACGAGTACTACGAGTTCGTCGTCAGAGAGGGGTACGCACTTTCGAGCGGGCTTTTCGCGAGCGGGTTTTACGGGTTGACCGGACTTCATGGACTTCATGTCACGCTCGGCGTGGTGCTTTTGAGTATCGTCTTCGTCCGCGGATGGTTGCTTGATCAGTACTCAGCGACCCGAATGACGTCGATCAGTACTGTTTCGATGTATTGGCACTTCGTCGATGGAGTCTGGCTCCTCCTCGTCACTGCGCTGTACATCGGTGCCTCCATCGGTGCACCGTAGTCGGTTCGAAACCACGTGGTGCTCGCTGCCATCAGACTATTACTGCTGTTCGACGAACGGTCGATGGGTGAACATTCCATGTTCGGACTCGACGACACACAACTGATCGACAGCGTTCCAAATGGAGCACCATTGGCGATCATCATCGTACTCACCGGGCTGTTCGTCGCGTACAACCCGTGGGGCTGGACGAATTGGTTCCTGATACTGGAGATTTTCGGTCTCCACCTGGTTCCTTTGCTCACGCTGGCCCCGGTCACGTATCTTGCCGTCAAATTCGTCACCGAGTCTAGCGACGGCCGCTCTGAGACGGCAGACCGGATACGATCGTGGTTCATGCTTGCGGAGCCGACTTCCCACCCCGAAACGACGAACGAACACGAACAGTCACCGTCGAACCGCTAGTAGTCAGTACAGAGCACGTCCCCACGCATCTGTATCGGATGGTACGGACAGTAGTAGGTCGTCATCTCTTGGGACGATTCGAAGGTGATCGTCCGCGTCTCTCCGCGATCAGAATTTTCTTTTGATTCATAGAGCGTCTTTCCCACGCTGTTTTCGATGATAATCTTGTGCCGTGTACCATCAAGAACAGTCCACCGAAGACGGATGGTTTTGCCGGGGCGGAATTTGAGTTCCGGATTCAACTCGCTACGGATCTCGTCCGGAGCGATACCCCGCCATCCCGTCGTCTTGGCCCCGAGCGTGTAAGACTCGTGGGAGTACGCTCCCGACGCGGGATCTGGAGGAACGGTAAAGCGAACGTTGATACAGCCAGAGACCGAGGCGAAAGAAGCAACCGAGCCGCTGGCAAGAAACTTGAGCATCGTTCGCCGATCCATTATCGAAAATACCCCTCCAACACGCAAAAAATCACAGGCATCCTGTTTCTGATTCAGGTAATAGTTCGAGATTACTTCATTGCGTGGCGTCGAAGGACTGATATCTATTGGGGACATGCGTCGAAACGAACGGGGTAGCACCACACGAACGCCACGACGGCTAGAACACGACCATGCACAAAGTACAACGCGCTATCACTGCCGGCGTTGCCAGTACCATCGTCATGAGCGTCGCTCTTCTGATAGTGGATGTCGAAACGCGCTCGAAGTTGTCCCTGTTCGACGCCCTCGCTCGATTCTTCGGGATGCCTGGACGAGTGGGACGGGGACTACTCCTCTTCCTTTTTTTCGGTGTCGTTGTCTGGCCGCTGTTGTTCGCTCTGTTGTATCCCTACCTCCCACCACAGCACGATCCCGCTGTGAAAGGAATGGTACTCGCTACGGTACTGTGGATCGGCTTCGTTCTCATCGGAACCACCCAAATCGACACGTCCATCGTTCTTTTCTATCTGATCGTAACGCTACTCACACACCTTGCGTACGGCTTCACACTCGGGTTGGTGTACGGCTGGACCGAGCCGACACCGCATACGACGGATAACTCATAACCTCGAACAGCGCGAAACGCGTCATCGGTCACGGACATGACGTCACATATTCCAGTATTTTAAAAACAAATTTTATACTCAAAGAAACCCATTTCACATGCGTGTTTTCGATCGGCCCTCGTGGACGAGATGCCGAGGTGACATAATGGATATCGTGCCGTTCACGGTGCTCGTCGTCGGAACCGCAGTAGGAACAGTGTGGCTGCTACAGTCGATCGGCCAGCATCCACCGTCACCGTGGACCGACGGTGGTACGATAACCGTCAGCGACGATGTTGGGGTACCCGGACTGACGGAACTCCTTGAGTGGGTGTTGACGATCGACCACCGACGTATTGGCGTCCTGTACCTCATCTTTGGGACGTTTACCGGATTGTGGGGGGCAACCGATGCGATGATGATCAGAACGGAACTGTTGAACCCGGAATCTGTCGTTTGGACCACCGGAACGTACGACGCCCTCTTTACGACCCACGGCCTCACGATGTTGTTGCTGTTCGTGACACCGGTGTTCACGGGGATCGGCAACTACTTTATCCCGATCATGCTCGGTGCGGACGACATGGCGTTTCCACGGTTGAACGCCATCGCATTCTGGTTGCTCCCCCCGGCGCTCGTCCTCGTCCGCGCAGGACTCATCACTGAACTGATTGGACGGCTGTTCCTTCCGTTGAACATGGATCTGGGATTCCTCTTTGCGATTCGGCCTCCTGAACTCGGGTGGACGCTGTATCCACCGCTCTCTACGGTAAGCATGAATCCGGAAACGGACATTCTACTCGTCGGGCTTCATCTCTCAGGAATCGCAACGACGATCGCTGCTATCAACTTCATCGTCACCATCATCCTCGAACGCAGCGATTCCGTCTCGTGGGCAGACATCGACATATTCTCGTGGGGCATTCTCACCATGAGCGGGATCATTTTGTTCGCGTTTCCGTTGCTTGGGAGCGCGTTCGTCATGCTTCTTCTCGATCGGAATTTCGGGACGACGTTCTTCATAGTCGAGAGCGGCGGGCCACTGCTCTGGCAACACCTGTTCTGGTTTTTCGGTCATCCGGAAGTGTACATAATCGTCCTTCCCGGTCTCACGCTCGTCAGTTTGATACTGCCGAAGTTCGCTGCGCGTGAAGTGTTCGGCTTTCGGTCTATGGTGTACACGACGCTGGCGATCGGTGTCCTCTCGTTCGGCGTCTGGGCACATCACATGTTCACCACAGGTATCGACCCCCGATTACGCATGTCGTTCATGGTCGTCTCGGTCGCCATCGCGGTGCCGAGTTCGATAAAGACGTTCAACTGGATCGCCACCCTCTGGAACGGACGGGTTCGATTCACCGCACCGATGCTCTTCTGTATTGGTGGCATTAGTACGTTCATCGTCGGGGGGATCACCGGTGTGTTTCTCGCGTCAATTCCCGTTGATTTACTCATGCATGATACCTGGTACGTCGTCGGGCACTTCCACCTCATCATCATGGGCTTGATCGTGTTTGCGATGTTCGCTGGAAGCTACTACTGGTATCCGATCCTCACGCGAAAGATGTACGACAGGCGGTTGGCGCTGATTCACGTCACACTTACGTTCGTTGGCGTCTGGATTACGTTCTTTACCATGCTCGTGGTGGGCTATCTCGGTCTTCCACGACGGTATGCGACGTACCCACCCGAGTTCACGTTTCTCCAGCAGATCGCAACTGGTGGTGCGTATCTCCTCGGTCTCGGCGTGCTCGTCTGGCTGTGGAACATGGTCCAGTCCTACCGGATGGGTCAGCGGATCGAAAACGCCGATGTCTGGGGTTTGAAAGAAACCGGCCAGTTCACGCGAGAGTGGCAGTGGTTCGAGAGGCAACTCGAAGAGGAAGAACGATGAACCAGTCGCGGTTGCTTCCCCTCGTAATACTGCTGGTTGGGTTGGTCGTGACGGTTATCGCCGTGATACCCCTTCCGACGGCGGGTTTCAACTCCGTGAGCGAAGCACTCCTTCGAACGCTGCATCGACGGTTGTTGTTGGTTGCGGTTCCACTTGCTCTCCTCGTCGAAGGGTTGCTCTTCTATGCTGCAATAAAGTTTCACGGGAACGACGATCCGAAGCCGACCGAGGAACGACAAACGTTCGAGATTACCTGGACGGTCGTGGTCGCACTCATCCTGTTGTTCGTCGGAGCGTCATCGTATCTGGTGCTCGGAGATCCGATGGTTTCGACCGGTCCGGACGTAACGAATTCCCCACGGACAGTCAACGTCCACGTTACAGGGCAAAATTGGTTCTGGGAGTTTACGTACCCCGACGAAGGGGTGACGACCACGAACACACTAGTGCTTCCCTCGAATCGAACGATACTCTTCAGAGTTACCTCGAAGGATGTGATTCATTCCGTCCACATCCCCGCTCTCGGCGTCAAACAGGACGCGATCCCCGGTCGAACGAACACGTTTAAGACAAATGGTACGAAAACTGGGACGTATCGACTCTACTGCGCCGAGTTCTGTGGAACAGGCCACTCGAAGATGCTCGCAACCGTAGAGGTCGTCTCACCGGGAGAGTACCGACGCTGGCTCCACCAACAAAAGCACACGTAAAGCGACTGGTGCGTCAAATTTTATCATCACACCATATCCAAAACCACACCAAACATTTATATTAATATAGGAATGGCTATGCACTATGTGCAAATACAAACCGTGAGACTTTACATCTTGATTCGAATCGCTTGAACGATGGTTGATGAAAGGATTATTGGCGAAACTCCAGCCGTTCGTGTTGCTACCGGTAGTGAGAACCACCATGACGGACGTGAACTACTTCACGAGGCCAACGAATCCGAAACGTCGGTTACGACGGCGGAAGTCGGATCCGTAGGCCACATCGATTTGGAACCGCTCGTCGTAGCGACGGTGGAAGGAAAGACAGCGTTTTTCTCCCGTCCATCGACCGAACGGATGGAGACGATCACTCGGACCCTCGGGGAGGGGACCGTCCCGACCGACGGGGCGGTGGCAGTCGTCGAGCACGACCCAGAAACGGCACGCCTACCGACGCCCGAGACAGGACCACTCGGAACGGGAGTCCGGCGTGTGCTCGGAGGCTGTGGATGGTTGGCACCGACCAGTATCGAAGAATACACTGACGTGCGAGGCGAACGCTTCACGGACCGCGCCGAAGACGATCCCGAAAGCGTGCGTACGCACGTGATGACGTCCGATCTCCGTGGACGCGGACGTGGAGACGCGAGCGGTGATGCGTCCGTTGCCGCCGAATGGACGACCGTCTACGAGACGGCAGACGATCCCGTCGTGGTAGTGAACGGAAACGAGCCAGACGAACACGCCGATAGCGACAGACTGCTTCTCGAAAGCGCGCCGCTTCTGGTCGTCGATGTCGCACTCGCGTCGGCGGTCGCGCTTGGGGCAACCGACGTCGTCATCTACACGAACGAAACCGAACAGATCGCCCGTGAGCGCACACGGAAAGCGGCTGCCGCGCTCGATGACGTCACGGATACCGAAATCCCGATACGGATCATCACCGGACCGGACGAATACAAGGCTGGCGAGCCGACGATGGCGCTCGAAGCGATCGAGGGGAACCATCGGATCGAGGCCCGTCGACGACCCCCAGGCCCGAACGAACACGGCGTTGATGGCCGACCGACCCTTGTCCACACGCCCCGAACGTTCGCACAGCTCGGGCAAATCCTCAATGGAACAGGACCTGTCGGGGCGTCCGCAGACCCTGGGACGCGCTTGGTCACCGTCGTGAACGATGATACCACTGCGGCAACAGTCGAGTTATCGACTGATGCGACACTCGAGGCAGCATTATCGGCTGTCGAACCCGATAGCGGCTGGAGCGGTGCGTGCGTCGGCGGTGTCTTCGGCGGATTGACCCGCTCGCTCGACGTGCCCGCGAGCGCATCCGGCTTGCGAAGTGCACGTTTGGGAACGAACGGCGTCGTCGAACTGCTGGATAAGTCGACCTGTATGGTGGCACTTGCCGGCGAACGTGCAACGTTCGCCAAAGAGATGAACTGTGGACGGTGTGTCCCGTGTCGAGAAGGATCGAAACAGCTGGTGGATCTCCTGCACCGCGTGTACGACGGCGAGTACAAAGACGGGAGGCTCCGCGAACTCGTACGCATCATGCGTACGACTAGCCTCTGTGGGTTCGGCCGTGACGCAGCCCGCCCAGTTACAACGGCGATAGAAGAGTTCGAGACGGAATTCACCGCCCACGCAAAGGGACACTGTCCGACTGGCATTTGCAACCGATCGTGAACACCGAGCTGCTCCTCGGACCGCCGGGTTCGGGACAGTTACTCACAACGAAAAGAAACAATATGAGTACTGATCCGATTTGGGAACGATCCCGCAACGACGAACCGGACGTACCGCTCGCCGAAAATATCGCGCCAGGAACGGCGAACGATCCCGATGCCGGCGCAACGGAAAGCGCAACGGTAACGGTCGATGGCCAACGAGTCGAAACCGAGACGGGAGCGACGCTGCTGGATGCGTGCCAAGCGGTCGAGACCAGGGGCGACGTGCTTGCGCTCTGTTCGTACGACGACAGCCAAAAGATCGGCCCACGAAGCGAGTGTCGAACGTGTGTGGTCGAAACCGAACGACACGGCGTCGTCCCCTCGTGTAGCTTTCCCCCACGCGATGGGATGACCGTCTACACCGACACCGAACGAGCGAGCGAGGCGCGGGATGTGAATCTCGACCTGCTGCTCTCGAACCACAACCTGCTGTGTACGACGTGTGGGAAGAACGGACGGTGTGAACTGCAGGACGTCTCGATCGAGAACGACGTGATCGAGCCGCGCTATGGGGTGATGCACGACCGGAGTGAACTCGAACCGCTCGATGACTCCTCGCCGTTCATTCAGATCGACCGCAACAAGTGCATCCTCTGTAATCGGTGTGTCGAAGCGTGCAACGACGTACAGGTCGAAGGTGTGCTCCGCATGGAAGGCTCCGCAGAGGACACTCGCATCGGCTTCCAGAACGGTGCGGAGACGATGATGGAATCGACCTGCGTTTCGTGTGGTCACTGTGCAACCGTCTGTCCGACAGGAGCACTCCTCGAACAGGGATTGGTAGACGCAACGACGCTTCCCGTTCCGGGATTTACGCACAAGAACTCCGCCGAGGGGATCGTCGACGGAGAGTACGACCACCAGCCGACACAGAGGACACCGATGAAAAGCGAACTCGAAACCCAAAATGAACCGCGTGTGAACGAACGGTTTACGACCACGGGAGACGATCGATCATGAGCAACGAAACACGAGAGACCGAACAGCAGGGCGTCGCGGGCTTTATGGCTCGTGCGAAAGAAAGAGCCGGTGAACGGGTGAAAAAGGGCGCAAACGAGCGGATAGTTCGCCCGTTCGAACACGAGTTCTCCGGATTCATGGGGAATGCCATCTCAGAGGGTCGACTGTTCTCCCTTGCGGACGCGGTGAGCGATTACCAACTCAACGATATCGATGTCACCGACACGACCTGCGAGTACTGCGCGGTCGGCTGTCGGTTCGATGTCCTCTCGAAGGATGGTACGGTTCTCGGTACGCGCCCGAATCCCGAAAAAGCACCAATTAACGGCATCTCAACCTGTGTAAAAGGGAAATTTTCACATTCGTACGTCACCGACGAAGATCGACTGACTCAACCGCTCGTGAAAGACGACGGCGAGTTCCGTGAAGCGTCGTGGGACGAAGCGCTCAACCGCGTCGTGGACGATCTCGATGGTATCAGAGAGGAGTACGGACCGGACGCACTCGGACTGGTCGCATCATCGAAGGCCACCAACGAAGCCAACTACGTGATGCAGCGGTTCGCCCGGGAAGTGATCGGGACGAACAACATCGACAACTGCAATCGTTTGTGTCACGCAGCGACGGTCTCAGGACTCTCCAGCACCGTCGGATTCGGTGCTGCCTCGGTTGGGATCGAGGCGCTCGAAGAGACCGACTGTTATCTGATCACCGGCTCGAACACGACCGAGGCCCATCCGGTCATCGCGACAAAGATCAAACAGAACGTCAAAGACGACGACGCTGATCTCCTCGTCTTCGATCCGCGGGAGATTCAGATGGCCGAGTACGCGGACCAGTACTCTCGCATCGAACCCGGCTACGACAACACGTGGATCAACGGGTTGATCAGACACATCATCACCAACGATCTGCACGACGAGGCGTTCATCGACGAGCGAACCACCGGCTTCGACCAAGTGGCAGAGACTGTCGAGAAATTCACACCGGAGTTCGTCGAGGAGAAAGTGGGAGTCCCCCCCGAGGAGTTAAAAAACGCGGCCGAAACGATCGCTACGGCCGACTCGTGTGTGTTTTGCTGGACGCTCGGACTGGCCGAACACTCCCATGGAACGGAAAACATCTACGCGATGGCGAACCTCGCGCTGATCACCGGTCACATCGGCACTCCGACATCCGGTCTGTCACCGTTTCGAGGACAGAACAACGTGCAAGGCGGCGGGGGGGATATGGGGCCGATCCCAAACAACTTCCCCGGCTATCAACCCGTCACCGATGAGGAGAACCGGAAAAAATTCGCTGACGCGTACAATATGGATGTCGAGGAAATGCCTGATAAAGAAGGTTTCAGGATTACAGACATGTTCCTCGCAGCCGAACAGGACGATCTCAAGGGGATGTTCATTCAGGGCGAGAATCCCCTGATCTCCGAACCAAACATCGGCCACGCGCGTGAGGTGCTCGAAACACTCGATTTCCTCGCGGTACAGGACATCTTCCTGACCGACACCGCCGAGTACGCCGACGTGGTGTTGCCCGCGACATCTTCACTGGAGTCGAACGGGACGTATACGGCCTCAACTCGTCACGTACAGCTGGTCAAACGAGCAATCGATCCGATCGGGAACGTTAAGCCAGATTGGAAAATAACTCAAGCACTCGCAAAGCGATTCGGATACGACTGGGAGTTTTCACACGCGAGCGACATCATGGAGGAGATCAACGATCTCACCCCGATTTATGCCGGGATCACCCACGAACGTCTTGAAGATCTCGGTGAAGAGGGCGGGCTTCAGTGGCCAGTGTGGGACGAGGACCATCCCGGTACACCCTACACGTACGCAGATCAGTTTCAGACCTCGGACGGACTTGCACACATGCATCCCGCAGACACCGTCGAACCGTCCGAAACGCCGGACGACGACTATCCGCTGGTGATGACTTCTGGACGCGTACTGTATCAGTATCACACCGGTACGATGACGTTTCGGGAACCCGGAGACGTGTCCTACAGCAACAGGAGTTTCGTGGAGATTCATCCGGAGACCGCAGAAGAGTACGGTGTTTCGAACGGTGATACGCTCGACATCACGTCGCGTCACGGAGAAACACAGGCGATGGCCGAGATCACATCCCGACCGAGTCCGGGGGAAATCTTCATTCCGATGCACTATCTCGACGGTGGGGCGAACAACCTGACAAAAGAAAAGCCGCTCGATGGACCCAGTCGATCCCCCGAGTACAAAGTGACAGACGTGCAGATCTCGGTAGCTGGATCGGATACCGATACACCTGCTTCGGCCGTTCCCGGTTCCGAAGAAGAGCGATCGACCGCAGCGGACGATTGAACGGAGAGCAACACCTGTGTTCGGACGGCAAGGACGATAGTTATGCCGTCCCATCGCTAGTCACCCATCATGAGCAACCTAACCGAAGACGACATCGGCAAGCCCATCTACACTGCTGAAGAACATCGGATCGGGACACTGCGAGGAATGGACGGTCCGACGCTTTACATCAGTCTGGCGGACGACATCGATCCTGAGCTTCACAGCGATATGAATATTTCCGAGATAACGGGGGTCAAAGACCGAGGGGAGTATCTCGCAGGAGCGGCCAGGGCCTCAGTGGCGGGCGTAACTGACGAGGAAATCCATTTCTGGCCGACCTATGCTGCCGAAGCCGAACACGAGTCGGTGACCTACGAGGAAATTCCAGAACAGGAGAGTCACGACGATCCATCCGAGCTGTGATCGGATAGTACCCGGATTTCTAGTCCTCCGTCGGTTCCGGCCAACAACTAAGTACGTTTCTGAAGAACAGCGAGTATGGATCGAACGATAACACTCAAGCGCCTCGTTGGACTCGATCCGACGCCCGTCGGCATCGGTAGCCACAAGCGAACCGTCCACGAATGCACGGTGTGTAAAACGGAGTTCGATACCTCGGGGACGATCTGTCCCCAGTGTGAAAGTCAACTCTTCCGGCGCAAACAGATCACGCCGAACGCACGGTTCAATCTGCTGTTCGTGCTGGTCATGGCTGGGTTCGCGATCGTCTCTAACATCATAACGGAGGAGTACCCGAAAGAAGGCCCGGCGGCGTGAACCATCCCGTTCCCGACCGAACGATGGCTGATCGAATCTGAGGGCGGCTCTGAGGGAGATCACGGGAGGTCCTCCTGAAACAGGATGATACCGATCGACACTGTCCAGAGCAAGACTGTCGCAATCGGTCCGTGAACGGGAAGTTCAGGGCTTATAGCAGTCTGGAACGGAAACAACCAGTCGATTCCCTTCGGTGATAGCGAATCGATAGCGAGATGGGAACCGATCGCTAGCCCCACGGCACGTTCGAGTGCACGCTCTTGACGGACGGCGTAGACGCTGAGGACGACCGCCAGCGCGAACAGGGGTGTATGGGTGATTCCACGGTGTACGAACGGCCAGCCCCACTCCGAGGGAAAACAGAAATCCACGTCCGGAGCGATGCCCATGAGCGCCCCGATCCGAGGATCGATCCCTGTGAACCCTCGAACGAGAGCGTAGCCGACGATGGCGTGAGTAGCCAACGCTTGAGTGAGAAACAATAGTCGTCCGATCTCCATGAAGGTCCCGTTGGATCGACGTTCTAACGTAAGTTGGGGTTCCGTCCATACGGGCGCGATGAGAGCGACCCTCCTGGGACGATGGATGTCGTTGCTATCGGTGCTGGCTCACCACTAAAGTATATAACCCCGGCAACGGACAGCAAAAGCAATATGAGACGGCGACCTACGCGGGAGATCCGACGGAAGGTCGGCGGCGGAAACCGATACACGGTGGCAGGATCGTTCGTATCGATAGCGTTCATTACACTAGTGGTTCTCGGCCGGTCTGGAACGATCCGTCAAAATCAAGCGGCAGTACGGATCCCCCCATGTGGGAGTCGAACGACTCCCATCCCTCACGGATCGATAAGGGTGCCGAGAGCCACTGCGGTCATCGGCTCGGAAGAAAATACACCTTGTTTTGCATCAGTCCGGCGATGAGGCTCAAAACGACAGTCAAGTCGCCGACGTAACAAGGAAGATATTATTTTCTGATAGGTAGTATATCACGTCAGACAGTGATAAAGATGTGGATAATCAGGTGTAGAGCTACATGATATAGTTAAAGAAAAAAGCTAGGGGTATGAATAGCTGTTTCAGGAGTTGACATAAACATCTGCACATCGCAGCATATTACCCATATTAACTTACTATTCATAGTTGAATGGAGCCGTGTTTCGACCGAAAGACTCGATTGGGTCATCCGCCAGCGATAGCATGCAGCAGCTTTTTCAACGCTCATTAAATCAGCGGGGGTGAAAGCCACAATGTTCTATGGACAGGAGGATCAACGGATCGAAGAGATCGATCGTCAGGAAGTAAAGGAGAGCAACGTACGGGTCGATCTGGGGTCAGCTGGTGTTTGTGGATCGAATCCACACGAATACGTGGCCGGGCCGATATTTATTCCGGACGAGACACCCCATCCTGTGACTGGTGAGGTAGCACTTGTACCGATGGGTCACGAATTCGCTGGCGATCGCAGCGATCGGTCTCGGTAGCTTCACGATCGCGCGTCGAACGCTCGATACCATCGGTGAAGGGCTGACTGATCTTCCGATCATCACGTGTTTATCGTATCTCGGGATTCCGGCAAGTCTCGTCGTGAGCACGACGTCGTGTATCATCGGCTTGGGGTGAGGCCGATCGAGTCGCGCCGTCACCCTCACAGAAGCGACGAGCGTCCGTCCATCGAAGTTCCGAAAATCGGGGAAGAAGATCCCCCAAGAGATACTCACGAAACCGCCCGTTCTGCTCGATCGGGTTGCCACGGGTCGAGTCGTCGTTCTCTGGTTGCTTACCCCGATCATCTCCACGGTCTGATCGTGATCTTCGCTCTCTTCTTTTGAGTCTTGTAGATGGATCGATAAGCAGGTACTCGGAGCTACGATAGTTTAATCCATATTTTAAATAGTAATTGAGATGTAACCATCACCGTCATATCGTCGTTGAGTAGGGATCATACACCGTATGATTCAATTTTATGGTCATAATTATGAAGTCTCTGATTCGAAGCGTTACACTACTTCTCCGCGGATCTACTGTGCAGTATCGAGTGTCGAAATTACACACCGATTCTCGTACTCGGGAGTCGGAGGTAGCAGCGCTCCAGTGGGATGTTTCCAAAACCTTTCGATGAACAGTCAGCATCGCTGGAAAACATGATGATCGGCTAGAGGCCTCAATCCGATCGCATCCCATTACGAAAGTACATCTGTAATCACAAACGGTCGTGTTATGGGTCGATCCAACGACGTTCCCAGCGGCGTTGCTCTCGATCAGTTCAGCGTCCGGTTTTAGTCCGAAGACAACTGTTCCACTATGATTGGAACCGAACGACGGACACGTCTGGTTCTCACTCATAGACGCAGACCGTCCACGAGGCAGTAGCGATGCAGACGAAGCGGTAATCAGTGATCGGTCGTACCGACAGTACGTTCGTGTAGCGGTATGTAACTCCATTTATCGAGGCGTTCAGCATTCGTCGGATCACCCGGTCACAGGAACAGACAGTTCGGACCGAACGATTCCAACGATCATGTACGGCGGCCATCCCGATCGGCTCTTGGTTTCGACCGACCGTCACCAAAACGCATAAACACATATGAGCTAACATGCTACGTATGCGGACGTGTGTATTATCGGACGTTGGTGAGCTTTCACTCGTCGAGCGAAACCGCCCAACTGTCGAGGCGGACGAAGTTCTGGTCCGGATCGATTACGTCGGGATCTGTGGATCAGACGTACACTACTACCAACACGGGGAAAACAGCGGAAACGTCGTCGAATTCCCGCACGTTCTGGGCCACGAAGCGGCAGGCACAGTAGTCGAGACCGGGTGTGCGGTGAGTACCGTTTCCGAATCGGAACAAGTCGCAATCGAGCCCGGAATCCCATGTGGTGACTGTTCACACTGTTCGGGTGAAAATACGTACCATTTGTGTGAACGAATGCGTTACATGTCCTCGCCTCCAGTCAACGGGGCGCTCCGAGAGTACGTCGCGTGGCCAGCGGAATACGTGTATTCACTTCCCGACACAGTCCCTCTTCGGGCGGGGGCACTAGTCGAGCCACTGAGTGTTGCGATGCATGCTTGCGAGCGGGCCGACGTTACCAAAGGTGATACGGTTCTCGTTACAGGTGGTGGTCCGATCGGACAACTGGTCGCGGAAGTCGCCATGGAGCAAGGTGCAGCGGAAGTCGTCCTGACGGATGTCGTACCGGAAAAACTCCACTTGGCCGAGCAACGAGGCGTCGATCATACGGTCGATGCCTCCTCCGAAGAGCCAGCGGCGGTGATTCATGATCGAATCGATGCGGACGGGGTCGACGTGGTCCTCGAAAGCTCCGGTGCCGAAAGCGCGATCGAGCAGACGACGGCAAGCGTCAAACGTGGCGGAACCATCGTTTTCGTCGGAATCCCGTTCGACGCACCCCTGCCGACGGACGTCGTTGGATTGATCGGTGGAGAGTACGATCTGAAAGGATCGTTCCGTTTCAGCAATACGTATCCGGATGCCATCGAAGCGGTTCAGACAGGACGAATCGATGTCGAGGGCATCGTGAGTTTCGAGCAGCCGTTTACTGATACGCACGCAGCGTTCGACCGGGCCGCTGAACTGGAGAGCGTGAAGGGTATCGTCCGCGTCAACGGACAGTCATAGCGAACTGTCGTCGTAGCCCCCATCGATGGTAATGATCTCACCAGTCGTGAACGCCGCTGCGTCGCTTGCGAGATAGACGGCAGCCCCTGCAATTTCGTCCGGTTGTGCGACCCGTTCGAGAGGGGTCCGCTCGTCGATCTGGGATCGAAGTTCGGTTCCTGTTTCGAAGGCATCACCAGCTAACGGCGTCTCGACGAATCCGGGTTCGATCGCATTCACACGCACTTCTGGACCGAGGTCGGCTGCTGCGGCGCGCGTTAGACCATTGACACCGCTTTTGGCAGCGCAGTAGGCCGGTCGTTGCTCACGGGCTTGTCCCGCGGACATCGAGGAGATATTGATGATACTTCCAGCATCCATTCCGCGCCCGAAAATTTGACATGCCCTGAAGACGCCGGAAAGGTTCGTGTCGATGTCCCGCTCCCATTCCGTTGTGTCCATCTCCGTGATCGGAGCTTTCGCGACTGATCCGGCGGAGTTTACCAGTACGTCTATGCCACCCAGGTCGGACGAAGCCGTGTCGTACAGTCGCTCGATGGAACTTCTCTCCCGAACGTCACAGGTGATCGTTGCTGTGGCTGCCCCCCGGGAACGGAGTTCCTCTGCTGTTTCGCTAACCGCATCCTCATGGCGGCTCGTTGCAACCACGTCTGCACCATCGTTTGCGAACGCCAACGCGATCGCGCGGCCGATACCGCTCGTCCCGCCGATGACGACCGCTGTCTTATCTGAAACACTGACAGTCTGATCTGATACATCAACCATATACAGCATCGATAACGATCGGATACACCTTACTCTTGTGATCGTCGTGGTCCCGGAACCGTTCGACTGCGCAGATTTCACGCGAGTCCCATCGTTCGGGGAAGCCACATCACGAGACTCGGGAACACGATCGTGAGCAAGAGAACGATAAGAAGCGGAACGTAGAACGGAACCATGTGTCTGGTGATCCGTTCGAGCGAGACACCGGTGACTGCGTTAAGAACGAACAGGATAACACCGAACGGTGGCGTCAGTAGCCCGATCATCAAGGTGATAATCATCACCACGCCGAAGTAAATCGGATCGATGGCCGTCTGTTCGATGATCGGCAGGAAGACTGGCGTGAGAATAGTAATGGCTGCTATCGTTTCCAACATCAAACCGACGATGAACAGCACGCCAGCAATCACCAACATAATGATGAGAGGATCAGTCGAGACTGTCATGACTGCCCGGGCCAACACCTCCGGGAGCTGCGCACGTTGGATGAGAAAGCCATAGAGCGATGCGGCGGCAACGATGAACGTGAGCGACGCCGTCCGCGTCATCCCGTCCTCGAAGCTCGTTACCAACTCCTCCCAACTGAGCGCATCGTAGAAGACAGTTCCAACGAGGATCGTGTAAAATAGAGCGATCGCTCCCGCTTCCGTCGCGGTAAACAGCCCTCCTAAGATCCCGCCGATGATGAGTACCGGCGTGCCCAGGGCAGGGAGTGCCCGATAACACGTTCGACCGATCTCACCGACAGACCACCAGTCACCACGGTCGTACCCGTGCCTGTTGGCGTAGAACGTGCAGAGTATCATGAGGCCAAGTCCCATTACGAGACCCGGTATGAGACCTGCAATAAACAGGGTCCCGATCGAGACCTGGGCGATGACCCCATAAATGATCAGCGGGACGCTTGGCGGAATGATCGGTCCGATGATCGAAGATGAGCCAGTTACTGCGACACTGAATCCCTTTTCGTAGCCCGCATCGCGCATTGCCCGATACTCGATCGCACCGAGTCCGGCAGCGTCGGCTGCAGCCGTTCCTGTCATGCCGGAGAAAATAATGCTTGCAACGATGTTTACGTGCGCCAGTCCGCCGCGAATCGGGCCAATAATGGCGTTCGCAAAGTCGAAGATAACGTCCGTGAGACCGAGAGCGTTCATTAAGAGTCCCGTCTGGAGGAACAACGGAATCGCCAGAAGAACGAAGGAGTTGCTTCCCCGGACCATGGTTTGAGCAACGAGGAGCGGCTCAAACGGAATCGATGTCGTCCACATCAGAATCAGGCTCGTAAGACCGAGCGCATAAACGACTGGAACTTCGATCAGATAGAGCGCGAGCAATATGCCGACAAACAGCATGAGGAGTACAACGTCAGCCATCAGACTCGCACCTCCTGTAACGGATACCGACGGAAACGATCGGCGAGCGCGTTAGTTCTCATCGTCACCACCTCGTTTGATATCTGTGAGCACCGTCTCCGGGGACATAACCACCGCCCATAAGTCTCGGACGCTGTAGACGGCGATGATCACACCACCGACGATCACTGGAACGTACAGCCACGCTTGTGTGAACGGCGGATGGGTCGGCAGTGCGCCGATGACCGAGCCCCTGTTCTGTTGATAGAGCGGATAGGCACCAGCAGTAAGAACTACGACGAATACAAACACGAGTACCGTTCGAAAGCCTATTAGCACTCGTATCGTGCTATCCGACAGGCGCGAGACGAGAAGATCGAGTGAAACGTGTTCGCGTTTCCCACTGGCTACCGCCGCCCCGATGAACGTGACGTAAACGAGGAGCATCTGTGAGAAATTGACGGTCCACGGCAGATTGCTTCCGATCACCGATCCGAGTACCCAACGCGTCAGGATTTGCAACCCGACGACCAGTATCATCAGTACGTACAAGCACAGAGCGAGAGCTTTGACTGCCTGGTCGAAATAATGAGTGACAGACGGCGTATCGCTATTTTCAACCATGTTTTTGATCGTGTTATCGTTCAAATATTTCTCACGTCCGCTAATGACGGCTGCCAGTTCTGGTTGAACTGGGCTTGGAGTGGCTTTTCGGCTGCTGCCAGCCACGCATCGCGGTCCGGTTCGACTATGTTCATTCCGTTACTCTCCAGCTCGTCGATAGTTTCAGATTCTGAATCAGCGATGCGGCTACTGAGATCTTCGATATGCTGTGTGAGCGTTTCGGAAACGACAGTTCGGTCGTCTTCGGACAGCGCCTCGAACGCATCCGTATTGAGAGTGAACCAGCCCGTCGAGGCTAGATGCTGGGTCAAGGTGTAGTGACTCTGTACCTCATACAGCGACGATGAGAGGGCCGTTTTTGCCGGGTTTTCTTGGGCTTCGACGACGCCTTGCTGTAACGCGCTGTACAGTTCATCGAAGGCAACGGTCGTCGGACTGGCACCGATTCCTTCCCAGATATTTACCCACGGAGAAAGATCTGGGACGCGGAGATCGGTCCCGTGGATCGCTTCCGGCGTTTCGAGGGCACTCTTACCGGATATGTGACGATAGCCTCGGTAGATTGGCGGACCGACGAGCCGTTGATTGCCCTTTTCACGGAGCCGTTGTCGGCCATCGTCTAGGTGCTCCGTTTCGAATGCGCGTTTCTGCTGGTCCCAGTTTTCGAACACGAACGGTGATTCGACCCAGAAGTTCTTCGGGTCGTAGTCGATAACCCATCTCGTGCCGATAATCGTCCCTTCGATCGAACCGATACGCGTCTGTTCCATCACTTCCTGTTCGCCGCCGAACGCCGGTTCGATGGTGATAGAAACGCGGTTGTTGGTCTCCTGTGCGACAGTGTCCGCCCAAGACTTCGCCATTTCGTTGATGACGTGGCCACTGGGAAAGACGCTTCCAATAAGCATCGATTGACCCTGGTCACTAGAACCATCCCCGGAACAGCCCGCGAGCGAGGTGACTGCACCGGTACCCCCGAGCAGACAGAGCTGTCCGATGAAATCGCGCCGACTCTGCTGTGGCATATTCCGCAACTTTGTACACAACCACTTATATCTTTCCTAATCGTCCATTTTAATCATCATCTGTGAGAATGAGGGGCGCGGCTAATGATCGTAAATGAACGC
This sequence comes from Halocatena salina, assembly GCF_023115355.1. NCBI lineage: Archaea > Methanobacteriati > Methanobacteriota > Halobacteria > Halobacteriales > Natronomonadaceae > Halocatena > Halocatena salina. Next base: position 87,282 of record NZ_CP096022.1, on the reverse strand, counting down.
AATAGCCATCTCTAGCGTGTGGCTGGGAATCAATCGAAAAAACGTCCCATCGAAGACCGGAAAGCTACGCCGTCTGTTCGATCAATCCTTTCATATATCCGATGGCGAACAGCCGACCCATGTCGGTATAGCCAGCGTGCGCTCCGTCTCGGTCCTTTTCTCCGGCCATTCTCGGAACATGGTCGGGCCGAATCGGACCGTCGAACCCGATATCACGGTATGCTTCGATGGTGGCACGCATATCCGTCGGACCGTCGTCGTGCCACGTCTCGACGAACGACTCGGCAGTCCCTTCGACATCACGGAAATGCACGAAATGGATACGATCCCCGAGACGGCGAATCGCTGATGGAATATCGGTTTTCATCGCGGCGAAATTCCCCTGACAGAAGGTGACGCCGTGATTCGAACTCGGGTGAAGATCGAGAATGCGTTCGTACTTTTCAACCGACGTGACGAGACGCGGAACACCACGAACCGGGGAGAGCGGTGGATCGTCGGGATGAAGCGCCATCTTCACTCCCGCGCGTTCGGCCACCGGAACGACCTCGTTGAGGAAGTATTCGAGATTCTCCCAGAGTTCCGTCTCAGTAATGCCCGCTTCAGGGTGATCGTCGGCTTGTCGATCCCATGCGTGATCGTATCCGGATTTTCGAGACCCCCCGCGATCAGGTATCGAATCGGATGTCCGTACGACTCCGACGGGGTTTTCGGTCCAGACCCAACTGTACGTGTCGATACCAAGCTTCCCCATATTCCTGAGTAACTGCTTTACTGTTGCTATCTCTTCATCACGTCCTTCCTTTCCGAGAACGGTGCGCGTCATTGGGGGCCTATCTTCGACCACTCGCAAGGAGATGTCGTGGTCTTCGAATCGGTTTCGTGTTCGAAGAAGTGTGTCGTATTCCCACCAGTCATCTATCCCCCAAAAGCGGGCAACACCACAGTTCACGCCGATCTGCTTGGCGAGCGTCCATCGTCTATCTGGCGAGGGCGGCAATATCAGTGCTGGATCCATACGGGAGAGGGTGAGTAGCCGCTTCATATGTAAGCTTTACCATAGTCCACCCACATCAATTATGTAATATTACACGCCATCTATGACACCGCTTCACGACCCAGCATCGGACAGGGGGATGACTCCAGCGAACCAACCCTGCCGTCCGAAATGGCTACAGGACGGTTACCCTCGATAAAAGAAAACGTCTCACAGGACGTACCACCGATAGTAGAATCCGACGGCACTGATTCGATGCGTCCGTTCGACGATGAGTGCGAACGGTGTTCGTTCGATTTAGCAGTCATCGCCGCTACGACCATCCACCATGATTGGACCTCTATCGGATCCGAGTTCAATGCATCAGCGTTCCGAACTCTTTACACTCGTACTAGTGTAATACGCACAGACTTCGATCGGCGAACAGGCGATAGAAGCACTCGGTGAGAAACGAGATCGACGCGATCTAGTGGATAGCTCGTTGCGTTCACCCATCGAAGACGGTTTTACATGAGGTTACTCGTATGCGATTTTGACCTCCACGACGTTCGCGTGATCTTTGAGTGCTGGCAGTAGTTCGTCGTCGATCCGATCGTCATCGAATCGTTCCTTGGGTCCCGAAAGCGAGATAGCACCCATAACCTGATCTTCGATCGTGATCGGAATACCGATCGATCGGATCCCCGTACGTCGTTCCTCGTCTTCGAGGGCAAAGCCACGCTCACGAATAGTCATCAATTCGTCGAAGAGAGTGTCCGAATCAGCGATGGTGTTCGCTGTAGCGACCGGAAAACCGTATCGCTCGACGACTCTCCGCACGTAGTCGTCGGGGCGTTCGGCAAGGATCGCCTTCCCTAATGCGGTCCAATGCATATTCGTGTATTCACCGACGAGCGCGTTGTCATAGACCGCTTCACTTCCTTCCGACTGATACAAGATAACCCGTTGACCGTTCTCCTCGGTACCGAGATTCGCAACCTCACCCGTACTCTCAGCAAGATTGTCGACCTCCGACGTAGCGACCGAATAGACGCTCAAATCGTTCCTAATAACTGAACCATCCCTGAGAAACCGTAATCCCAACCTGAATCCATCCTTATCCTTGATGACGTATCCGATGTCTTCTAACGTCTTGAGATGGACATGAGCCGTGCTCGTAGGAATATCGAGTGCTTCGGCGATGTCGTTGATACGCATCGGACCGGATCCCCGTAAGATATCGATAACTCTAAACGCACGCTTGACTGCATCGATCCGTTTGCCACCGCCGTTCGAGTCATCGAAACGCATGGTACAGACACCACACCGATACAGATAAATTCTACTATGAGTGGACGCCGCTTCGAAAATCCTCTCCGTGAAAAGTTACCTCGATCACATGGAGTATGTATCAGTACTACAGTCGTTGTTATACCGATTTAGTAATACAGATGGCTTAGGGAAGATAGTTATGAGACATCTTTCGCTTCCCGGTATCCGTATTCCATATCAAAATACAAATAATATATCTATCATTTTATATATATGTGTGTGTGTAATATTATTGTATAAATGGAATTAACGTATTTTTCGCATCAGGGACGAGCTGACGTCGATATGTTCAGATTTGCAGTAGACCATACGACATCTATGGCATGAAAAATTCTGATACCAGTGTGTTTGCCGTTTCTACCGTCATGGGCTTTCTTCGTCCTGTTTCTAGCATTCATACGCGACAGAAACCGTGAAGACGACGATAACGTCTCATGGCTTCTGATGCAGTCGCGCATCTCCGCACAGACTCAAGTTATAGCATGAGGCGTCGGGGGCCCTTTGAGCAGAGACAGATCGACGGCGTTTGCCATCGCTCGATAGCCCGCATCGCTCGGGTGGAGGTGGTCGCCGCTGTCGTACTTCGGGCGTAGTCGTTCTCGATGGTTCGGATCGCGAAGTGCTTTATCGAAATCGATCACCCCATCGTACTCATCAGTGGTTCGTATGAATTCGTTCACTGTCCGCCGCTTTTCGGCACCGCTTTGGGAGTAGTAAGACGCGCCTTCAAACGGAGTCAGCGTCGCTCCAAAAACGTTCAGACCCGCGGCATGTGCACGTGCGATAATCTGTTTATGCCCACGGATTATCTCCTCAGCCGAAACGGAAGCTGCTGGGTCGTTCGCACCGAATCCGATGTCGTTGATTCCTTCAAGGAAAACGACGTCCGACACGCCCGTCTGGGCGAGAACATCGTGATCGAACCGCGCTACCGCACTCTCTCCGAATCCAGAATCGGGTGGGGAATCGTTGAGAACGCGATTACCGCCGATCCCGGCGTTTACCACGGCTTTGGGAATGGATGGACGGTCGTTGAGGCGACGAGCCAGATAGTTCGGATAGAGGTTATCCGTGATCGAATTGCCGAAACAAACGACGGTGCTTTCTCGCTTTTTCGCCGCGACCTCGATACCCTCAAGGAAAAACCAGGACGTGATCTCCGAAAAGCCGTTCCCAGCCCGGTGGGTGGTGCGATCACCACTGACGATGTAAGACGTTTTTCGCGCGGATTGATGGGCCGTTGGCGGACCTGTCGGATCCTGAGCATACAGATTGACTGCGAGGTCCTGCTCGGGTGTAACGGTGAGATCGATCGGATCACTCAGCGTTTTCGTCCCCGCTCGAACGGTAACGGAACGGTTACCACCAAAGGTTACCCGACGAAGAGACCCCGGTGTGAGCGTAGCCCCTGTCTCACGAATACCGACGGTGACATTTTCGAACGTCACCGATCGATCGCCGTATCTGTTGGTCAGTCGCACGCGAATCGTATCGCCTCCACGACTAACTGGAACGATCGATCGAAGCGTCTGATCGGCAAATCCCTGGCGATAGTCGCCAAGCGCAGTAGACGGCTCGTGGGGACTTGCGGTCCACGTGCTGATCCACTGTCGCCTCGGTTTTGGCTGGTCCGGCCCGGAAGACCTCTCTCCTTTCGCTGCCCCGACGCCGACCGGCACACCACCGAGAACGACTCCTGCGATAGCACTACTCGACCTCAATACGTCGCGCCTCGTCGAATATGTACCTTCGTTGCCCACACTAATAATATATTAATCTTATACTTATATATTATGACTATGATAGCATTTGCTACCTATAACGTCTACCCGATTTTTCGTCAAGATCTCTGCAGAAAAGAAACGCATAGCCGACGAGGGGCGACGGATTCGTTAGAGTGTGATAACAGCTGCAACGGCGACGAGAACGCCAGCGAGGGCGATCCGCAGCTGACGAGGTGGTACCAGATGAGCGACGCGCCATCCGGCGAGAACACCGATGAGTTGCGGAACACCGACGACGACTGCCGTTGTGACATCGACGGCTCCGACGGTGAAATATCCGATCGTCGCAAAAAGCGCAAGGAATATTGACTGGACCTGCGCAACGGCAACCGCTCGGAGCATCGGCATTCCCAGAGCAACCAACGTGGGGACTGCGATCACTGGTCCGCCGACACCGAGCAGTCCCCCTAAGACACCGATACTACCGCCGACGATAGCCAGCACCGCGCGCCGTCGTCCGTCGGTCTGACCGAGAAGTCCTGTCGGCTTGATTCCGACGCGTTCACGATATGCGAGCAAACCACCGATGATAGCGAGAAATGCCGCCAGAAGATAGCCGAATAGCTGGTCACTGATCAGCAGATTCATCCGGCTGCCGGTGAGCGCGCCAAGAATTCCAGCACCACTCAGTACGACTGCTGCCTCACGTGCCGGTCCGCTCCTCAGTTCGCCAGAGCGGACGTAGACACTACTGCCGACGAAACCGGTTGCGACGAACGTTGCGCTCGCGGTTCCAGCAACGGCTGCCGAAGAGAGATCCGTCAGTTCGTAAAGCGCAGCGGTGACGAACACTCCACCAGGACCGACGGTCGTGATTCCGACACCAGCGAGCAACGCGATGACGATCAGGCTAACAGCCAGCACTGGGGTCATCGTGGGCTACAAACCACCACCCAAGATGGCACCAATGACGTCCTGAGTGGAGGAAACCGCGAGTACGATCGCGAGTACAACCAGTGTGACGTTGGCCACGTTGATCCACCGATCGTTCTGGTGATCCCCCATCGTTTCGCTGTCGTTGACGGCCCAAAAGAGAAGTACGGCGGAAATCGGTAGTCCGAATACGCCGTTCCAGGCTGGGAACAGGACGATCATGTCCAACACGCTCAACCCACCTACGATGTGAACCAGCGGGGAAAGACCGCTGAGCAGGCATATCCCAACGAACAGAATACGGAACGACCGTCGGGCCTCCTGGGGATCGGACGATCGAATCCGTTTGCCCCGGGCTTCCTGAAGGATGTAGGCTGGGCACCAGAGGATGGGAATGATGCTGTTGAACGCTGCGACCAACGTCCCACCGAGGAACAACAACATCGCCCACGTGCCGAGCACGTCAGTCAGTGCTCTGCCGGGTGTGATAAACGAGCTCAACTCGGTAACGCCCGTTGGACGGAGAACCGTGGCAGTTGCGATCAGAATGGCGACCGAAGCAAGACCTCCGAGAGCGTACCCCATCACGAGATCCAAGCGCATATCGAAGAGATCCGAGGTATCCTGCCAGCCTTTCTCCTCAACGAACAGCGATTCAAGAAAGAAGTTCGGCCACAGCGCCGTCGTTCCAAGAATGGCTGCCGCCAACGTCAATCCGTTAGGGGAAAGAATGTCCGAATTGGGCAGTGTGCCGGCAGCGACCGCGATCGGATCGGGATCGCTGACGACCGCTACGATACCGAAGCCAGCGAACAGGAGTACCATCATCGCTGTCATCAGATATTCGATGATTTGGTAGTGTAACACGCCGATCCCGGCAGCGAGGACTGCAGTCCCCGCGGCAATCACCATCCAATTTATGGATACACCGAAAACGCTTTCGAGTAAGATCTGCGTACCGAGGCCGACAGCGGCAGTCAGTTCCAATCCCCACAGAAGACAACCGATCGAGATGAACCCGAGCAGCCCTGTCGCACCGCTTTTTCCGAATTTCCGACGAGTGAACTGTCCCAGCGAATCGCCGAAAATACCGACTCGGGCGCTCATATCCTGAGCCATGATACCGAGTAGGACCGCGAGTCCAACGAGCCAGATGAGCGCGTAGCCGAACTGGACGCCGGCTGTGCTCATGATGAACACCGTTCCCGAACCGATGTAGCTGGCGACCATTACGAACGCCAGTCCAAACCGCTCAAAGAACTCCGAGACCGATGTCGGTCCCTCTTTTGCAACCTGTTTTAGGAACATCCCGGTCATGTTCTAGCAATCACCGTCGTGATGTTTTGAGGGAGCATCAGTCGGCCCTGCGGCGATAGTGTTTGTTTAGCGATGACCCGATACGTTCTTCCCAGACATATGTTTTTACAGTACATATCAATCGTATATTCACTCCAGCGACCGGAATGACTACAACGAATTCATCTATGTATTAAGGTTCACTAAGGATAAATGTGTCGCGAATATCGTTACCGATTGACGATTATTCGTACATCACGTTTCTGTGTCCGATATCGTTGAAATCAAACAGTCTATTGTCTTAGACATGAAATGTCTGGCAGACGAAAGAATATCGGCGATGTGTGCCAAGCGAGGGATCGGTTTACGCGAGCCCGAGAGGGGAGATACAGCCGTATCACTACTGTGGAAGCGGTGAGCTGGGAAGGTAGGCGTAACTGATCACCCAGTAGGCAATGTACAAAACGCCAAACAGAACGCCCTCTATCCGTTTGATCCGTCCGCGATAGAGCACCACAGCCATCAACAGCGTGATCACGAACACGGCCGGCCAGTAAAACACGAGAACCGACTGCGCCAACGAGAACGGTCGAACGACGGCGAGCAAACCGATATTGCCAGTGGTGAAGAAGATCAAACTGCCGACGATGTTGCCAACAGCGATGCTCGAACGACCGCTACGGATCGGCTCAACGACGAGGAGGATCTCTTCGAGCGACATCACGAGACCCGCAACGGTCATTCCGAAGATCGTACCGTTCAGTCCGACGTTTGCAAGGATCCCGCGTGCGCCGTAGACGGCCAGTTCCGAGCCGATAACCATCCCGAACGTGAACAAGATGACGAACCCGAGATAGTACCAAGATCCGTGTTCGTCTGCCTCAAGTGCTGCTCGTGCTTCTTGGGTCTCCTCATCTCGAAACGTCTCCCGACCGCGACGTTCCTGCCAGTAGAGATAGGCGAGGATGGCTACGAAGATCGCGAGGAGAAAAACACCATCGACCCGTGACAGCCGTCCATCGAGGAGAAACGGCAACGCGAGCAGCGGAGACACTGTCAGCAAGAGGAGATAATCCGTGGGTAGATGCGGTTCGAACGGGACGAGTACTCCCGCAAGGGCAACCGAGATGCCGACCAAAAAGAGCGCGGACCCGAACGCCGAACCGATCGCTACGCCCGGAAGGTCCCCAACGATCGCCGCAACGCCAAACGCCCAGTTTTCGAAATCCATCCCAGTAAAAAACACTGCGAGAAGAAACGCAGAAACACCGCTAAGAATCGCCGTCTTCGTGATGTTTTTGATCAGTTCTTCGACGCTGTAAATGAGGAGCGCCACTCCACCTAGGAACAACACCGCTGGCAGAACGGCCATACTAGAATCGATCTCTCTACAATCAAATAAAATAATCGCTAGTACGATGGCTAATATAATATATTATTGAAACGTTTTGAGAGAAAAAGAGGGTAAGAGTGGATGTCGCTTCGAGCACCTACCGAGCCGTTACACATTACACCGAACTCACCACTGCGACGGGACACGACGCGTTCTCGATGACGTGTTCCACTCGATGCCCGAGAAATGCCCGACGGGATGTCGGTCGAATTTCACTTCCCATGACGATCACGTCGGCATCCGTTTCAGTTGCACGGGTGAGAATCCCACTCTCTGGCCGGTTTCCGACCGAGACGTGCGTCAACACTTCGACTCCCATCTGCCGTCCGAGTTCGGCTTCTCGGTCGACGATCGCCTCACCGATATCGACCGCTTCGGAGAGCTTTGGCTCGATCAAGGTTTCCTCCGGCTGTGGAGGCGTGACTACGTGCATAATCTCCACGATGGCATTCTGATCCGCCCCGATGGCAAACGCCACCTCCGCGGCGTGTCGGCTGTATTGGGTTCCAATGGTTGGAAGCAAGATCCGACTGACCGACAGTTCCTCTGGGGATCGATCGCTCGACGCGGCGTTCGAGCTGACAGCCAGTATCGGACACGGTGTCACCCGAAGGATGCGGTCGAGTTCCGCGCCCAACAGCGATCGATCGGCTGCTTGTGGAGAGTCGTTCATTCCGATGACCAGCAGGTCATAGTGATCCTCCGCTTCTGAGAGTACAAGGTCGCTCACGCTCGTTGTGACGGTACGGGTCATCGTTCGGGCCGGGCCATCGGAGAGCGCGAGCTGATCTTCGATTTTTTCCAAGCAGTGGGACGCAGAATCACCGCTCTGTGGCTCATGGTGGTTGCTGTCGCCTCTACGTTCCAAACGAAGGAGGCTACGCTTGACCGTGGAAAGAACGTTCGTCACTCGCTGTCGGAGCGTTCCATCTCCGTCGGCGTCTACCGCTCGACTCCGATCCACGTACATACACGTTACGTCGATATCTCGCCTCCGAACAACGTGCCCGAGGAGTTGGGCAGCGATCAGCGAACTCACTCCACACCGTGTCGGCAACAACACTCGGTCGATAGCACCGAGAAAGCTCCGTTGCTCGGACGTCCGACGTTCGAGTCGCTCGATCTCCGCATCGGAAAGTTCAGTTTTAGCGAGTGTCTTGCGAAGCAACGGCGGCGCAGTCAGCGAGGTGACGAGAGCAACCATGACGATGATCGAGTACATCTGGATGGAGAGTACACCGATACTCAGTCCAATGGTTGCGACGATGATCTCGATCGCTCCTCGGGCGTTCATCCCAGCTCCCATCGCAATGCCTTCCCACCGCGAAAGGCCAGCAGCCCTCGCGCCGATAAACGCTCCGCTGAACTTCCCAAACGTCGCAACCCCAAGAACGACGATTCCAGCCGCAAAAAGTGCTGGGTCGGCTAACGTGGTAAGGTCGACGCGAAGGCCGGCCATCGCAAAGAAGATCGGCGCGAATACACTGAGCGTCATCGTCTCGAACGTATGCCGTGTCGACTGATCGAAGCGGTTCACCTGACCGATGAGCAATCCGACGACGAACGCACCCAACACTGCTTCCACGCCGATGTACTGTGTGACTGACCCAACGCCGAGTGCGAGTACCATCAGTGTCGTGATCTTCCCCGCTTGCCCGCCAATGACTGAATCCACCCAACGGATGATGGACTCGGCCAGCCGACGCCCAACCGTGAACGCCAAGAGTAAAAACACGATTAACCAGAAAATCGTTTCACCGGCAGCACCCAGCGCCGCAACCGCATTCCCGGCAGTCCCTGCCTTGGCGAGCGCAGCGACGATCGATAAGAGGATCCATCCGATGGTATCGTCGATCATGCCCGCTGCGATGGTTATTTGTCCTATGTCGCGGTGAATCGCGTCAATATCGAGCAACACTTTCGCAATCACCGGAATCGCGGAGATACTCATTGCGACGGCGACAAAGAGACTGAACACGAACCGTTGGTCTTCAGCCGCGAGGAACGCCGTCGGCAGCGCGTATCCCAAGCCAAAGCCCGTGATAAACGGGACCACGATTCCGGCGGCTGAAACGAGTGCTGCCGGTCGCGCTCGACTGGCGATGAGTTCGAGATCAGTCTCGAAGCCAGTGACTATCAACAACATGAGTAGACCGAACCAGGAGACGACTTCGATCAAGTGATACGGTCCAGCGAGTTGCGGAAAGATCGTTATAAAGAGGTCAGGGGCCAGCACGCCAAAGAAAGAAGGCCCAAGTACGATTCCGGCGAGTAGTTCACCAACGACGGCGGGAAGGTCTACTCGTTGCGCTATCTCCCCGAGACCACGGGCGGTCAATAGAAGTAAGAACAGCTGAACAAACAGGATGAGCAATGCGTGTTCGGACAGCGGTTCGATTACGGCTAGTTGAACCATACAAACACATCGTACTTGAGGCGTAAAAAAGAAGATAGTAGGGATTCGGGATCGTAGGCCAACCTATTGGGTCAGCCGTGGCTGATCGCGTTCTCGATCGGGGTATCGCCGCCGAAAAGCCGGACTGTCTCGCCGATCGTTTCGTCGTTTGCAAGGCAGGCGACAACCGTCTGGGCGACGTCGGCGCGTGGAATCTCATCCCCGTTTTCGTCGCGGTATTCGAAAGCTGCAGAAACGTGTCCAGTTCCTTCCTCATCGGTGAGCGACGTCGGCCGAAGAACTGTCGCATCGAGCGGAGACCGTTCGAGGTAGTCGTCAGCACACCGCTTGGCCACCCGATACGGACGGAGAGCTTCCGGTTCGGCCAGCGGATCGCTTGCCGTGTACGCACTTATCATAACGAACCGATCGATTCCGCGTTCGACAGACGCCTTGATAGCTCGTCGCGCCCCCCACAGGTCGACCAGCAACGTCTTGTCCCAACCGGAGTCTCCACCGGAGCCAGCCGTGAAAACGACGGCGTCAACCCCTTCGAGTGCCGGTGTGAACTCCCCTTCGAGATCGCCCAAACGTGGTTCCCCACCGCGTTCGCGGACAGCGTCAAACTGTGATTCATCTCGTACTATCCCGATCGGGTCGTGTCCAGCATTCGTGAGTCGGGGAACTAACTCTCGGCCGATTCCACCGTTCGCGCCGATAACTGCAACATTCATCGTGTACTGTACAAACAGGGACGTCCAACAAATAGGTGCTGTGATCGCCGAAAGACCAACGAAACGACGGTTCGCATCTACTTCGGCGATTTGCTGCTTTCGGTCCGTAGTGAAGATTTCTCGATGAACTCTTTGATGATGGTTTCCTCAGCACGATGGAGTACGCCGCTCGCAGCTGACGGATTCACGTCGAATTCCTCGGCCAGTTCTGTGAGCGTACAGTCGCGTGGAGTATCGTAGTATCCTTTCTCAACTGCTTTAGTGATGAGCTCCTGTTGTCGATCAGTAAGCAATTCGCTCGGATCGTACGATTGTGTTATCGACTGGATTTGATACGGAATGTCAGCAGCATCCATTTCTTCTGTGAACTGTGAGATACGCCCGTGGGAAGCAGTGTGTTCGGCCGTCAACCATCCATCCTGCAAGTGGGCAGGAAATCTCGGTAGAATGCCAGACGCGCGAAGGGCTCGATTCGATTCCGTTTTCGGAATCGTGTACTGGATCACGACCGTCTGTTCACTGCCGTGTAACACATCATACGATATCTCTGGTGTTTCGTTGAACTGTTGGAGAACGGTGTCAGGATCGGCTGTTTCAAGTTCTACAAGCCCGAGTATTCCCGCATCCGTAGGATGACTTGATAGTATTCGAAATTCCTCATCGGGCAACTCTGTCGATATCGCGGCCAACGGATCGGCGCGAGCTGCAGCGTCGAACGTGAGTTGTATTCGAGGCATTGTGTATGATAATACTATGGCTAGGCCAAAAATTGTGAAGCTGGTCACAGTTGTCCTCTTACACGTTCGGTGGGGCAGAGCGATATCGAATCATCGATACAGCATGAACGTCGGAGGTGAACATATTCATCCGGACGTCACCAGAGCGGTGGCTCTTTCTGTCGCTCATGGGCCATCAATCTACCATCGAACGAGACGGTCACACGAACCCGGCGAGAGACACCGCGTACACCAAAACATCGTTACGGAGATGATCGCTGTATGAGCGGTGAGACGACACTTTCCTAGCCGCTCGCTCAAAGAGCATTGTTACCTGCCAGCATGCTCATGGTCACGGCAGGGGCGACCATTTCCCCAGCACTCCCCCGCTATTGAACGGACGTTTTCGGAGATGCTAAACGCGTCAGTCCTCGTCGGTCTCGTACTCACCATGCATGGACTTCTCATCGGAATCGGATCACCGTTCATCGGCGCACTCGCTGATCAGTTATATCGATTAATTGCGTGCGTAAGACCACCTCAACTCGTTCAACACTCATATATGCGACCGAGAAAGTCGCGTGCGTGCTCCTCACCGGCATGCATGAGTTCCGTTAGTAATGTTGGATCTCGGTCCAGTTTCGTTGATGGTGTTAATCGTCGAGGTGGAGAAAGGCTCTCATCAGTCAGTTCGATCTGGCGTACAGTCACTGATTTGTACTGCTCACCGAAATCATCAGTGAAGGCTCCTGCTTCAAGCCATTGATTCACCCGATCGATAAAGAATAGCTCTTGATGTAACGAAAGGTTTCCAGCAAGTTCGTTCCGACGGTCAGCAATCGCTTCGAGTGTTCTGAAGTCGCCCTCGCGATGGGTGGGATTGATGCGCACGAGCCAGATCTCATCGGGTTTCTGGGCTTTTGACTCAGGGCCAGACAGGAGATTCCGCAGAGGTGGATTCTGTGAGAACAATCCGTCCCAGTAGGAGTGCGTAGATCCATCCGATTCCGTCATCGTTACTCCTTCGAACAGGGTTGGAACCGCCGTGGAGGCAACGACTGCATCGATGGTAAGTGGTCGTGGACGCTCTGTTAGATAATCAGGACGAATCACACACGAGTCGACAGGGTGATCACTTGCTGGGGATTCAGGTTCCAATCGATCGGTGAAAACACTGAAGCTTCCATCGTTCACATCAACCGCACTCACGAGGATCTTGGGAGGTAGTGGGTGAGTGGAGTCCGCCGGTTGGTGCTCGAAAACGAGTTCGTCAAGTGGTTCGGCATCAACGAACGATTCGATCGTCTCCCGAAGCACGGTTTGGCCGATTGCAGAAAAGATGTTGCGCGATGGAGGAAGTTGTACTATCGGAAAGCCCATTTCGAGCAGTCGAGAACTCCAGACGAGACCGGTGTTCGCAAGCCGTTCGGGGGGAGTGTTCGCTGCAACAGCATCCCAGAGAGCATCAAGCGATGAAATCGCCTTTTCGTGCGTGCCGGTTCGGAGACCATACCACGCCACAAACGCACAGAGTGCCCCTCCAGAAGTTCCGCTCAATGCCGAAATTCGGTAGTCGGAGCCCTGTTCTCGGAGTACGTGTTTCAGTACTCCGGCTGTAAACGCCGTGTGACTTCCGCCACCTTGACAGGCGATCGCAACGTTGGTGGGTGTTGATGGGGTCATTGCTGGGCCTCGCTTAGGTCGTTGCACGGCAGTGATGGAGCGTTACTACGGACGGAGCGACTCGTCTGGAACGACCACATCACCCCTCCTGGCAACGGCACACGCCATATATTCATATCCTCCTTCTTTAATCTACTGAATACAGTCAATTGAACGTCAGTTGGCGACGGTAGATTTGTTCGGCCCAGAGTAGGGAAATAACCGCTTAACTATACTGGTTGGGTAACAGAACCACGCTGCATGATCAACGACGTGACTAGAGACGAGTTAAGTGTCGAACTGTATCAGGATAAGACTCAAGGACAGCCACTTATCCCTGACGATGAACTCATCGATCCCGAGAGGAAGTATATATACAACACAGATGGGACGTTTGCGGAAACTAGATCAGTCGGAGCAGACGACGAAGTATCACCGTCCGGCGTACGTGAATCAACTAGCCGTGCTCCGATCCATCCCCCCTGTAGCCATGCGACCCTAGACGGAAGCTGGTATCTCCCCTCACTCCGCGCGTAGAACCCGGAACGCCAACGAATCAGATTCACGGAGCAATGCGGATCGAAGCCACTACTGCCGACAAGATGCGGATCTCAGGGGATATCTATATTGAGTCGTCGAACACAGACGAGCAGGGAACAGTAGAAAGCCGCTTCCCAGACAGTCGACTCTCGATTCGACAGCATTGGTATCCCCAATTTCCACCAACAAAATACAGCTGGTATTTCAGGAGTCAAGGCGCCCAGTATTCAAGGGGACAATTAATGTTCGATCTCGACCGCCACATTTGGGATCCACGCAGCGATGATTTCACACAGATGGATGTCGGGACGATGTCTCTTAGTTGTCGACGAAATCAAATCACCGAGCCCAAACTCTCGGTTCCAACCGTTCAGATGACGGGAGAAGCGACGTTTGGCGGACGAAGCTTTTCAGTTACCGCGACGAAGACTGCACCGTACTATCAAGGCTGCCACGTCAAAGCCGATGTCATGACACACCGCCAGTGGTCGGGAGACGCCCAGTTTAGGGGGAGGAACATCACGTTCAGCGGCGTGTATCGCGACGCTGGCGTGGAATTCCGTATGACTCTCGACGGGATCGACATCCCAGAAGACGCTAGCCTCTCGACAACCGAGCTCAATCAACTACTTGCGACACACCGAACGCAGTCCGATTCTCGGCCATGGCAGCTCTGGTTGCTGATCGGCTCACAGTACGGCACGTCAGGAACGTTAGGTATTATGTTCGACGACGCATCACCGTTCCGAGAAGGCGCTTCCGCGTTCTACGATCCCCGTCTCTCCAACTCAGAGCTCATCGAATCGACTGCACAAGGCAAGAAAATCGGTGAGGTTCCGCTTGCAATCCTTCGGACCGCGCTGCACGAGATTGGCCATGCGCTCAATCTCTATCATCCAAAGCATGATTGCCACTCAGTTCCGACAGGAACGACGATCATGAACCAAACGGGAGACATAATGGGGTTTGCGAGTGCGGCAACTCCGTATCCCGGCAATGCCACATTTGCGTTCCACGATCACAATACCACATCCCTCATCCATTCACCGGATCCACAGATCAGACCTGGTTGGACGCGTTTTGGATACGGTCACGGATGCATTGGAAATACGCCTAGTGAGCCCCACGATCTCATCTTCGACCGCGACGTTCCACGTGCGCACCATATCAAACTTGAACTCGATGTGCCGGAGGAAATGTATCTCGGCGAATTCGTCCTTGCAGCCGTTCGAATCCACAACACTGGCGATGAAACACGCCTCGTATCGACGGCTCTCAACCTCGAAGAGGATTACCTAACCGTATCCCTCACCCCTCCAGAGGGATCGCCCGTTGACGTTCGCAGCGTCATACTTCTTTGCAGCGATCGACAGATGGCCGAACTCGAACCGGGCGAGTATCGTTCGGGATACATTCAGCTCATGTACACGAATCGGGAGTACACGTTCGCCCAGACGGGCCGATACACCATTCAGGCCGAACTCGATCTCGGCGACCGGATCGTCAAAAGCGACCCGGTAGACATGCTGGTTCGCTCACCGCTTTCCGAAGACAAACTCGAGGTAAGCACGAAAGGACTCGACACCGATGTCGGCCGAAGTATCGCGCTTGGCGTCCCTCCGATCGATACACCGGCGGAAGAAAAACTCACCACGCTGGCCGAAGACTATCCGGAGACGGATCTCGGTACGGCCGCTGCCGTCGTCATCGCGAACGACCGGCAGCAAGAGACGGTCGATTACCGAACCGACGATGTCCTTCGGGAAGCTGACGACGATATGACAACGGCGTATCTGGACAGAGCGCTCGAAGGATACGACGCGACGGACGTGTCAGAATTTCGACTGCGGTCGTTCCAGTAGGAGAAGCGGAAAGCCCGGTGTTCGATCGACGGATCGAACGGGTCCGTGACGAGGCGGACGACGAGGACGGCGTCGAACACGCGAAAGCCATCATCGCTGACTACCAGCGAGAGAGTGGAGCGGTCGTCGGATCAGAGTATGAGTGAGAATCCGACAAAAGACGTATTTCAGTGGGTTTCGAACGTTAGACGATCGGATGTTTGACTGTAGCGTCGAACTCGCTGACGTGCCATCGTCGGTTACACGAGGCGAATTCGTCGTCCCAACCGTGCGAGTCCACAACACCGGCTCGAACCCGATGACAGTCAGCTCTCGGCTCAACCTCTTTGAGGGCGACCTCACCGTTTGGCGAACCAGTCCGGACGGCAAGCGGACGCCTCTACGTGGTGTTTTTCTCGTAGACAGCCTTCTCCGACAGGTCGAGTTACCCCGGGACATCGTCTCGAATCCGGTCTTTTCCTCTCCTATACGTCGATAGGCGATCCATTTCAAACGACGGGTGTGTACCGGCTCGAAGTCGAGTACACACCCAGCGTCGGTCAGGAGGCGGTTACCAGTTCCTCAGTCCGGTTACAAGTCACCGAAGCACCAACGGACGAACTCCGTGAGATAGCTGCGATCAACACCGACGAGGTCAAGCGATCGGTTGCACTGATCCAGTTCGATACGCCACCGGTCCGGGATGAACTCCAGACGATGGCAACCGAGTATCCCAACCGCAAGGAAGGGATGATAGCTCGACTCGCGCTCATCAAGCTCACCGATGAAACGCGAACCGAAACAGTACTCAAGCCTACTATTTCGATCGACTTGCCGACTGTAGCGCGGTGGATTACCGCGCTCTTTGGTACAGCCGACACCGAGAATCCGCTGACGACCGCGTTTCTCGATGAGGTCGGCGAGAGATCGAATCCGACGGCGAATATCGCGTGTGATATCGTCCGTGGTAAATCAATACCGGATTGAGTTCAGTAACGTTTGTTTTGACACAGCTATTTGCCAAAATGGATCAGTTGATCTCGATACGTCGCCACTGTTCGGCATCGTCGTTCCGCTTACCGATACGTGCAGCCTCCCGAACGCGGCTGATACGCTCATCAGTCGGTGGATGGCTTGCGAGTGCTCGTTCGAGTGGGGTTCGTTCCACCTTCTGTTCACGGGAGGGGAAAAGCCACGAAAACGCTTCCAACGGCTTGTTCGCACGCTGGATCGTTTCGAGCGCACGAGCGAGCGCCAGTGGCTCATCGAGAACCGCTACGGCTCGCTTGTCAGCAGCGTATTCGCGACGGCGAGAGTAGGCTTGCAGCGCTAGCGTCGGGGCGAGAACCACTCCCATCACGATTCTCAGGAGTGCGCCTCGCAGGCCACTCCCGACACTGTGAGGACCTCGCACCGGCCGACCGAGAATCAACGAAAGTCCCCAGCAGCTCAGGCAGACGACGGCGACAGCCGGAAGTACCACCATGAGCACAAGGGTAGCGATCATCCGGAGGAGACTCGCAGCCAGTGTTCGCAACAGACTGTCGTAGCCTTCGAGATGCGCGAGTTCGTGAGCGAGAACCCCCTCCAGTTCCGCGGGTGTCAGCAAGCGAGTGAGCGAACGGTCGATTACGAGCGTCCCGCTCCCGAGCGCGAACGCGGTGGGCTGATCGAGATGAGCGACGTAGACATCCGGCCAATCGATGTGCATCTTGTGAGTCAACCGATCGAGGCTCGCGTGGATCCCCGGAGCACTGGCATCGGAAAGTGGCGTTGCATGGAGATGGGACAGGAGCCGTGTAGAACTCATCCGATAACTCAAGTAGCCGACGATCAGTGATATCCCGGCCGCAAAGAGGAGTACAGACGGGAGACTGCTACTAGTGAGGAGTGCCCCGATCATCTGAACACCCACGAGAACGCCAACGCCAGCGAGAGCGAGCAGTCCCACGCCAACTAGGATGGCGAGTCCACGCGGCCGACGAGTTGATCGGAACATGTCTTTACTATATAATACTCGCACAAAACAGTTGCCTCCGCGACGATCGGAACCTCGTCTATATCTTCACCTTATCGCCAGAATCACTTAAAGGATGACCACCGATACCACTGTTGTTGTGATTAGACTACCCGTTCGAATAAACCGTTCCACACATAATATGAGTAAAGACATGCTATGAGGAGTGGTGGGATACACGTACAATGAGCGATGAAGAAGACGTACTCCCGATACCAACGATCCCTTCATCACTTAAATTTTCCGAACAGAAACGGAGATGGAGGGAGTGGATTCTACTCGATGGAAATCGATTCATCATCGCTGTCGCGGTCGGAGTTACGGTTTTCATTCCTATCGCAGGGATAGAATACGTGCTGGAAACTCCATTTCAAAACACACAGCCCTTGTATTACATTTTCAGCTCAATCATCACCGGAAATATAACGCTCATTACGGTCGTCGTTTCGATCAATCAGCTGTTACTCTCTCGAGGATTCGAGACCCCCGGTGAGCTCCAATCGCAGCTTCAAAGCATCATCGAGTATCGGTCAGAAGTCGAAGAAGCTGCTGATCAGATCGCCCCAGTACAACCACTTGGGTTTTTACGACTGCTGTTCGAAAACACCCGTGATAAAGCACAGCTGATAGGTGATGATGCCGATGAGCACTCGAAATCTGTCGCAAACGATATCGATGAGCTAGTAACCGAGCTGACCGATCACATCGATGAGATACAAGAGCATCTAGATCAACCGGAAATGAATACGTTCAACGTTCTATCGACGACGCTGACGACGAACTATGCGAGACAGATTAATCATGCCCGACAGATTCGTTCACACTACGAAGGCCGTCTTTCAGAGACGACGACAGACGCGCTCGATCAACTAATCGATCGGCTACAGGAGATCGATATCGCCCGTCAGTATTTCAAGACCATCTACCTCCAAGAGGAGCTCTCTTCAGTCTCGCGGCTACTACTTTATGCAGGTCTTCCTGCCGAAACAGTAGCAATCGTGTTTCTCGTTGTCTTAACGAGTACGCCAGCGGTTACTGGTTCTGTGCTGTATTCTCTCGCGTTCCCCCTCGCAGTCACGGTCGGTATCATGCCGCTCGCCCTGCTCTTTTCGTATATCATCCGTATCGCGACGGTTATACAGCGTACTGCGGCCACGATCCCATTTACAACATCTAGACAGGAAAAGTAGTCGTGTTCCAGAAACAGACAGAATCCGGTGTGACTTTCATTACCGAAATTTGTGGCCCTTATAGAAAGCATTAAGTGAATTAGACTCTATTTTATTTGTATAATCAAAATACATGCCGACCATGTCATATCCAGAAACGGACTACCGAATCGACGATATCGATCGCTGTATCCTGTATACCCTCATGAAAGACGGACGCGAAACGACCGCAACCTCGATCGCTGAGACGGTTAATGTCTCTGGGGCGACAATTCGGAACCGAATTCAGAATCTCGAAGAGCGAGGCATTATTCAAGGATACACTGCACACATCGATTTCGAACGGACAGGCGGAAAACTCATGAACCTCTATTTGTGTAACGTTCCCGTTCCAGAACGCGAAGCACTTGCACAGAAGGCTCGCACGATACCAGAGGTCATCAACGTCCGAACGCTGATGACCGGCCGTAGGAATCTCCACATCGTAGCGGTTGGCGAACACACTAAAGACCTCCAACGCGTCTCGCGGACCCTTTCACAACTCGGTATCGAGATCGAAGACGAAGATCTAGTCGAAGACGAGTTTTTCAGTCCCTATACATCGTTCGGTCCGGACGACGATCAACGAACGCACGAACCGAACGACTTCATCAGTCTCACCGGACAGGCTAACATCATGCAACTAACCGTTCGGTCCGAGGCACCCATCACAGGGCATACTCTCGAAGAAGCGAGCAACCGCAACATCCTCGATGAGAACACACTCATCATCAGTATCGAGCGAGACGACCGGGAGCTCACACCCCATGGTGACACCGTCGTTCAGTCAGATGATATTGTCACTATACTTACACAACAACACGGCGATGAAACCGTGTTCGATGTCTTTCAGGGATCTGATCTGGAGACCGTCACTAAATGACATGGGAATGGTTCAGTATTCGTGTGTTGAGACGGTGTTCTATGGAGAGACAATCGACAGAGACGAAGATAAGCAAATGAGTCACTCATTCACCGATTCGATCGTCGTTCCAGTCGCCGATCAAGAAGATGCCACGGTAACGGCGGCCGCTCTCGAACCATACGATGTCGGCACTATTACCGTCGTGTACGTGGTTGAGAAAGGTGAAGGTGTTCCGGATAAAACACCTGTCGAACAGTCCGAACAGATCGCCACCGAATCGTTCGCTGCCTTTCGGGAGACGTTTCCCACGGTTGAGACGGAGACAATCTATCGCCGCAACGTGGTCACAGGGATCATCGAGGTGGCAACGGATATCGATGCGAGTGCGATCGTCTTTCATCCCCGCGGTGGTTCCCGAATCCGTCAGCTCCTTGCCGGTGATCGCTCGCTTCGGCTGATTACCGAGGCGAAACGTCCGGTCATCGCACTCCCGAACGAGGTGAACAAGGAATGACAGAAAGTGATGAGGAGCTTGCAAAGGATCTCGGACTGCTCTCAGTGTTGACGATCGGTGTCGGAACGATGATCGGTGCAGGTATCTTCGTGCTACCAGGGGAAGCGGCAGCAGCAGCCGGACCAGCTGTCGCGCTCTCATTCGTCATCGGCGGGGTCATTTCGTTGTTCACCGCGCTTTCAGCTTCCGAGCTAGGAACTGCGATGCCGAAGGCCGGTGGCAGCTACTACTACGTGAATCACGCCTTGGGTCCGCTGTTCGGTTCCGTTGCTGGCTGGGGCAACTGGATGGGTTTGGCCTTCGCCTCGGCGTTTTATACGCTCGGTTTCGGGGAATATCTCGCATCGTTCCTTCCGATTCCGACGGTAATGCTCGGTCCCATAGCGCTGTCAGAGTTTCAGATCGGTGCGCTCCTTGCGGGGATTGCGTTCATCAGTGTCAACTACATCGGCGCAAAAGAGACCGGTAGCATCCAGATCGTCATCGTTACGATCCTCGTCGGTATCCTCACCCTCTTTTCGATTCTCGGTCTGTTCCAGACCGATCTCTCGACGCTTCGTCCGTTCTTCCCGGAAGAAACGGGGGGCGCTACAGCTGTGTTCCCCGCAACGGGGCTCGTGTTCGTTTCGTTTCTGGGATTTGCGAAGATCACGACCGTTGCCGAGGAGCTAAAAAATCCGGGCCGGAACCTTCCGTTGGCCATCGTCGGAAGCGTGGTAATCGTGACGGTGATGTACGGTATCATCATGGTGGTGCTAATGGGCGTGATCAACTGGCAGCAGTTGGGCCCATCGTTCACCACGACGCCCGTTTTAGACGTCGGCGAAATCGCCTTCGGAACGCTCGGTATTGCAGGAATCGGCGTCGGACTACTGACGTTCGCAGGATTGTTAGCGACCGCTTCGAGTGCGAACGCGAGTATTCTCGCCTCGTCGCGGATCAACTTCGCCATGGGTCGAGACAAACTCATCTCTGATAAACTCAACGCCATTCATCCTACCTTCGCTACACCGTATCGAAGCATCGCGGTCACAGGGGCGCTCATCCTGGTGTTTATCGTGGTGGGAGACGTGAAGACGCTTGCAAAAGCCGGTAGCGTCCTTCACCTCATCGTCTATGGGCTGCTCAACATCGCGCTCATCGTGATGCGACAGGCCGATGTCGAGGGATACCAGCCCGATTTCAAGGTGCCACTGTATCCGATAGTGCCGATCGTGGGCGCCATCACGTCGTTCGGATTGATCGCGTTCATGAAACCGATCGAAATCGCTCTCTCCTTAGTGTTTGTCGTTGGTGGGCTCGTTTGGTACCTCCTCTATGCGCGTGGCATAGCCGAAAAAACGGGGATCTTGAGCCAATACATCCTCAACCGATCAGAGACGATGCCGTCCGCAGCAGTTTCAGCTGCGAGTACGGTGCAGCCAGATGGTGGCACGTTCCGAGTAATGGTCCCGTTGGCGAACCCGCAGACGGAACAGGATCTCATTACCCTTGGGAGCGCGATCGCCAAACAGCGGGGTGGAACCGTTGATGCAGTCCATATCGTTCCGACTCCCGACCAGACCGCACTCGAATACGCTGCCGATCACGTCGACGAACTCGAAGCGGATCACGAGACGATCCTCGAAGCGGCAAAACACGACGCCGAAACGTTCGGTGTCGACGTCGAAACCCATACGATTTATTCTCACCGACCGTTCGAGGGGATTTTCGATACAGCCGAATCCCACCAAGCCGCGCTCGTCGTCTTGGGCTGGGAAGAGGAAACCCACAGCCTATCGGATCGAGTCGAGGGAGCGTTCGATGAGTTGACCAACGAGTTGCCCTGTGACTTTCTGGTTCTCAAAGATCGTGGATTCGATCCCGAAGAGATCCTCGTACCGACAGCCGGTGGACCGGATTCGGATCTCTCCGCGGAGATCGCGAAACTGTTACAGTCGGAATACGATTCGGAGATCACTCTACTTCACGTCGCTGACTCGGAAGAAGAGGGCATCACGTTCCTCGAAGAATGGGCAGCTACTCACGACCTCACTGATGCAACGTTACAAGTCGAAAGCGGTGATGTCGAAACCGCTATCGAGCGGGAAGCTGCTGACAGCACGATGATGATCATCGGTGCGACTGAACGTGGACTCCTCTCACGGCTGGTCCGAGGTAGCTTGGTGTTAGACGTCGTCGACGATGTCGAGTGTTCGGTGTTACTTGCCGAACGGCCACGGACGAAGTCCCTCGTCGATCGACTGATCGGAAAGGAATGATGACGCTCAGCTACATCATTTACGCAGGTTTTTAGAACGAAGTTCACCCTTCGCATGCCACGTCCGAGGGCGAAGAGCGACAATAGCGGTACCGACATAAAACAGCACTACCAATACTATGACAGCCTCACCGGGAATCCCTCCGATCGCTGCGCTGACCGCCCACGACTCGGGAGAGAAGACGGTAATACGAACGACCCACGCCGCGAGCAATACGGTGAACAGCGGTAGATAGATCCGTCGAAGACGGTGAGCAATGGCTTCCTCTGGGGTGATCTTGATCGTCGGGGTTCGGTAATCCTGGCTCAGCTTTTCACGCCAGTTGGGATCGGGCATCCCAGCAGAGGGGTCTAGTCCGTACGCGAAGACGTTTTCTTGAAGCTTTCTGACCCTGCTTCGCCAGATGTCGTATCCCCGATAGCGACGGGCTTCGATCGCCAAAAAAACAGCGAGCGTTGCGATACCGATTAGAAGGATATAATGGGGGGCTTGCGGTCGTGAGAACGCCCACGTGAGTATCGCCGAGATCACGACCACGGCCCAGTTCGTCGTCCGATCAAGGCGTTCCCGCCAGAACGTCATACGATGGATCTCACCGCGGTAGAGATGAGCTGTCGCCGAACTAGGTCCCATATCCTCCTCTAAAAGCCCTTTACCCAGTTCTCTGTGTTCCGTGTCCGCCGGATCGATCTCCTTAGCTGATGGTCTCGTCATTGATATTATGCGTCTGGGTGTAGTCGAATCCTGATCTCTGTGTCGGCTTGCGCCAACACTCCTACCATGCGATCGAGTCGATCGCGCACATCGGCGGTAACCTGAGCTAATTCGGAGACATCAGTGATTGATAGCAGTATCTCCGAATCGACCGCACTCTTCCCGTCGTTACTGCCACCCGTTCCAGCGACGGTCTCGTCACCAGAAACCGGTGGCTTCCCGTGGCGTTCCTCTTCGAACGTCCGCTTAGCATCGCTTGTCCGATCCCCGCGTACATCGGAGGACCTTCGTATTCTCTCGTTCATAATATAGGGCGTACTATACAATACTACACCACTGTTATTAGGTATTTTGTCCGCTGAGATACATTACGATGCAGGAAAACGGTTCACCGACGGCTTTGGGAGAAACAGCACGTTCTCCGTGTGGAACTGCTGATAGCAGAAATATTATCGGGACGATCGTGCGCTCATTACGTACGGACTGGTGCTGTTAGCACTCCGTCACCGAGCCATCACGAGCGGAGCACAGTTGGTAACCGGGGTCGATGCCGGAGCGACGAAACGAATCAAGGGCGACTTCGCCACGTACGACACGGAGTCCGTATCCCTACTCAAACGACGCTCATGGTGAGAACAGCAGTCGTGCACACTAGTACACCACTTCGATAGGACTGCACCGGATGCCGGTTCGTCATAGATCGTGCAGTATTGTGACGATTATGCAAATTCTTTTGAGAGACCAGTGCGTATGTCCGACAACGAATGGCCGACTCGATGAGTGAAATGCTTCAGCAGGACATGGAGTGTGAGGGTTTACTGGAGTGTTTCCACGATCTCAAAGAGATCGACAGAAACGTGTTTCGACACCTAAACGACACGAATGAACCACTCACCGTCGACGATATCGCCGACGAGATCGATCGAGAGCGATCGACCGCCTACCGGTCCGTTCAGCGGTTGATCCAAGCAGGATTTATCCGGAAAGAACAGGTCAACTACGAACAGGGCGGGTACTATCACGTTTATCTCCCCCGAGACGCCGACGAGATCGCCCACGAGATGCAGCGGATGCTCAACGATTGGTACGCACAGATGGGTCAACTCATCGGAGAATTCAACGAAAAATACGGGAACAAACCCGACACTCCGACCGTCGAACGCTGATCAGGAAACGACGGTGACGACCACTGATGCTCGGCGAACCACCGTTTCAGAAACCCTGCCGAGAAGCACGCAAGAAAGTGGGTCCTTGTTGTGTCGTCCGAGGATGACGTGGTCCTCTGTACATTTAACGATTTGCTTGGTAGGGGAACCGTACGAATCTCGCTGTGAATGGTGATATCGTGATTGGCAGCGCGTTCGGCTTCTTCGTACCACTTTGAGAGTAGCTCGGTGTTCCAGCCCCACCCACACAGGGATTGAAGCTCAGGCGCGAGCGGATCGACATCAAACGGATTGATCACCGTGAGGAGTCGGATACTGACGACTAGAAAGCTGAGTGCGTAATCGAACGCGCGCTTGCTCGCTTTAGACTCATCGATGGGAGGAACAGATAGAAGTAAAAGTACGCGACCGGTCGGAGTTCGGCCGTTATCTCGCGGGGAACGTTCACTGATGGGCACAACACGGATCGATGTATCCTCGAAGAGCTGTACGTAGATCCCACCCGATCCGAACAACAGTACGTACCTGAGCTGTGGGTTACCACTGTGCACGAAGAACAACTATCACATCTCATAGTTGACTGTCTTCGTCATTGGGCTGGAAGGAAAAAGCGTTCCTATCAGGCATTTTAATTCTTGGGTAGGTGATTCACTCCCTTTTATATGACATATATCATAACTTGCCATCATTTAATGAATGGTGACAAAAGATCTTTTCCAAGCAATAATGATAATACAATGATACCCTTGGCTGATCTAGTGTGTTGGTTATTCGAAGAACAGAAATCCGTACATACCTGTTGAAGTAGGAGCTGTGTGCTGTTTCCATACTTCGTTCGTCGGAATTCCTTCTATCGTTTCAAGACATATTTCAAACATATATCATTCGCACTGTCATCCAGCAAGGGTAGAGGAAGTGCTTAAGCAAAATATATCAAAAATATTATAATTATTCGAAATATATGTACAGTAAGAAAAATTCTTTGTCGAGCATTCGAACGTGCCTGTAACCGAGTGTCCGTAGAGTCGGAACAGCTGTTTTTCCTCCGGAATTCATTTACACCAGTACGTTTGTAATGGTATTCGTGACCAGTACGGCCCACACAGCAGAAGTGCGAAAAGGGTTCAGGTCGTCGTTCGGCGTTTTCGTGTTCAGAATTCAACGATAATGGACGTTCGAGTGGATCACGCGTATCAAGTCTCGTACCGCATTTCTATCGTCTACGTTCGGATCACCGTCCGCCAGTGATCCGGATTGTCTATCCATCATCATTGAACGAAACCATCGTACCGATCCGGTGCTGGTGTTTTCGGAACAACCAGCCGCGCGATCAAGGAGGAAAAACAGAAATTATTTTAATCGAATCGACCTACGCGGGACTACATGGTACGATTATCGTTGATCCTACCGCCGGAGCCGGATTCACGCTGGCAGCTCGCAAAGCAGATGGGCGTGACTGATGCAGTCATCCACCCGCTCGAAATCGGTGACGATCAAACTGACTGGACGTACGACGAACTCAACGGCATCGTGAATTGGTTCGAAGAGGTCGGCATAGATGTGTCCGTGATCGAGGGATCCGTCCCACTTACAGACAGAATTCGGTTCGGACGAGACGGACGGGACGAGGACATCGAACGGTTCAAGCGATTTCTACGCGATTGTGGGACAGTCGGAATCCCAGTCGTCTGTTACGACTGGATGGCGGGAATCCGCTGGGCGCGAACTGAGGCGCACGTCGAATCTCGCGGCGGATCGTACGTAACTGGATTCGACGACAGGAAAATGTCCAGCAGATCAGAGACTGAGGGTGTGGATATGACCCACGAACAGCTCTGGAACGCGCTCGAATATTTCTTGCACGAGGTCGTGCCGGTCGCAGAAGAAGCCGATGTAAAACTCGGTCTCCATCCCGCGGATCCGCCACTCGATTCGGTCCGGGGAATCCCCCGACTCGCCCGAAGCGTCGACGCCTACGATCGCATCCTCGACATCGTCGATAGTGAATACAATGGCGTTACGTTCTGTCAAGGTAACTTCGCGGCGATGGGTGTCGATATACCGGAAACGATCCGTCACTTCGGCGATCGGATCAATTTCGTTCACTTCCGGGATGTCAAAGGCGATGCCAACCGTTTCGTCGAGACCTGGCACGACGATGGGCCGACTGACATGCTCGCTGCGATGCGCGCGTACGAGGAGATCGGGTATGAGGGACCGATGCGTCCCGACCACGTCCCGACGATGGCGGGTGAAGACAACTCCAATCCCGGCTATCACACCAAGGGACGTCTCTTCGCGATCGGTTACATGCGAGGGCTACTCGAACAAACGACGACAGCCTGAGTCGACGTGTTTCGAGGGACGTACATCCAGAATCGCAAAAGCTTCACACTGTTGTGTGCACGACAGTTTCACTACAGCTGTCACGATGGACGTACCTAACGAATTCGAAATCGATGGAAGCGTGTGTTATAACGGGCGGTTCAGGCAGTCTCGAGGCAGGTCAGGAATGGTGAAAGCGATCGATATGAACGGCGGGACTGTCGTCATCCTCGCTCGGACATCGATCGTCTGACAGTCCCGAAGCAACGACAGATACAGAGACCGCCTTTTTCGATCTTCCGAAAGACGGTTTCGAGACGGCGTTATTCCGAACGTTTCGTCGATGAACGCGTTCACGCCGTCGACCAAAATCTCAGCGCATTCGGGCGCGAAGGCTGCCGTGCCGAACGTGACAGAGTGGCTTGCGGTTCATATGGCGCAGAATTATTCGTCGGACATCCGCGTCAATGCGATCGCACCCTGGGGTCTTCCTCACGGAACAGAACCGATATCTGTTGATCGACGACCGTCCGTAAAGCAGAGAATCAAATCGGTTCGGACAGTGCTCAGAACCGCCAGAGCGTCTCGGGACGGTCGTATGCGACAGTACGAACCAGATCCTTGGCAACATCGTGGGGGACTTGTCCCTGTTCGACCATCGATCCGACAGTGTCGGCAAGAGAACGCCGGAACATCTCGAATCGGGAACCGAACGACAGTAGTTTGCGGGAGTCACTGACCATCCCACCGTAGTTCGCTAGCAGATCGACAGTACCGACGTACTCCAGTTGTCTGTGCATTCCGGTGGGACTGTCGTTGAACCACCACGCCGCGCCAACACTGACGTTGGGAAACGCACGAGAGATCGTTGCAACGGTCGGGTAGTGTGTTGGATCGATCGTGTAGAGAACGGTCTGAAGTTCCTCGTCGAAGCGGTTGAGGAAATATTCGAGAGACTCCGTGAGTTCGATGTGTTGTGTAGAAACGTCGCCACCAGCGTCCGAACCGAGGTTGTCGTACAGCGAGTCGCGGTAGTCCCGAACTGGACCGATGTGGAACTGCGTCACCCAACCGGTATCGCGGTTCAGTTCGCCGATCCGTTCGAGGATATACGCCTGAAAATCGGTCACGTCATCGGGCATAATCGTTTCGCCGGCGTAGGCTCGTTGGTAGATATCGGCCGCTCTGCGGTCGCTAACGGGTTTCGAAACGACCTCACGTAGACCGTGATCGCTCGCCCGACAGCCGTGGGCGTCGAAATATTCGTGGCTGACTGCTATGGCTGTGAGAAAGCCTTCGAGATCAGAGGTGTCGGTGTCGGTTGCCCGTCCGAACGTTTCGACGTACTCACACCAGCCCGCTTCGTCGATCTTCATCGCGGTATCGGGTCGCCACGTCGGCCGGACGGTGATGTCCTCGAGATCGTCCGCGAGCTGTCGGTGGTATTCGAGCTTCGAAGTAGGATCGTCGGTGCTAGAGACGACCTCGACGTTCATCTCCCCAAGGAGAGCCTGTTGTCGCATTTCGGGCGAATCGAGGGCCTCTTTCGTTTCCGTCCATATTTCCTCGGCTGTGTCACCAGAGATGTGTTTTTCGATACCGAACCGTCGTTTGAGATCGAGGTGGATCCATTCGTAGGTGGGATTACCTGCAAGCTGGGGGAAAACCTCTGCGAGAGCCATCCACTTCTCCCGATTGGCGGCCGAGCCGGTGATCTTGTACTCGGGAACACCGCGCTTTCGCATCAACTGCCAGACGTAGTGGTCGGTCGCACCTTCTACCTCCCAGATGTCGTCCCATCCTTCGTTTCGTGCGACCGCTTGCACGTCGAGGTGACTGTGTGGGTCGAGAATCGGGAGATCCCGAATCTCGTCGTACAGCTGTCGTGCTGGTTCCGAGCCGAGGAGATACTCCTCATCGAGGAAACTCATACAGAATGGTTGTGGGGAACCGACATTAAGCATGTGGTCGAAATCACGACCACCGGACCCGCGATAGATCAACGCTGTCAGGAGACACGTGCCGATGCGGACGGATTCATTGCGTGCACGGGACTAGTAATGCTTGTATTGGAGTTCGATCACGTTCGCCGTGTTCTGGAGGGCGGGCAGTAGTTCGTCTTCGATCCGTTCGTCGCTGAAGCGGTGTTTCGGTCCAGCGATGGAAATAGCGGAATTTCCCGCCCTGTTTTCGTCGTCTGTGATCGGGACAGCGACGGATTTGACACCGGGGACCCGTTCTTCATCCTCGATCGAATAGCCCTGCGAGCGTATCGCGTCGATCTCCGTGGTGAGTTCATCGACATCCGTAACCGTGTTTTCAGTTGCCGCGGGTAACCCGTGCCGATCGATGATGTCCCGGATCTCAACGTTCGGGTGTTGTGATAAGAGGACCTTCCCGACTGCGGTCCAATGCATCCGAGTGAACTCGCCCGTCGGTGCATTGTCCGAGACGCCTTCGACCGGTTCCGACCGATAAACGAGCACTCTCATCCCGTTTTCTTCGTATCCGATAGTCCCAACCTCACCGGTAGCCCGGGCCACGCTATCGATCTCAGAGCGTGCGACTGAGTAGATGCTCTTGTTATGCCGAACGGATCCTCCAAGCTCGAGAAACCGCAAACTGAGACGATACTCTCCGTCTTCGTTGATTACATATCCGAGGTCTTGGAGCGTCTTGAGGTAGACATGAGCTGTACTTTTCGGGATATCGTGGTAGTCCGCGAGAGCCGAGACGCCGCAGCGTTCGAGTCGCTGAATGGATTCAACAATGTTGAACGCGTTCTCCACGGACTTGATTCGGTTATTCGATTTAGCGTCGACTTTCTCATGGCCCATGGGATGACTTCTGCCTCCGGATTATTAATGAAGCGGTCTCCACAGTGAACCGGACCGTTGGCCATTCTGCACAAATGTAATTAGACATGCCGAATAACATAATTTTAACGACATACAGAAGATCACCTCGTCGGTCGGCGATCATCGCTTGTGGACGGCGACACCGTCAGTCACGTGTTTCCCTCCGTCGACTGGTCTGAAAAGTCCGTACATTCAGCATATGAAAAACATAGAAGGTCGAAAGCAAACATTGATACCACACCGGCAAAAACTCGATCATCGTCGTAGAGATCGCCGACAGTAACTACCGTGTCTCGCAACGTCGGGTCGATGTCAGCTACGTGTCCGACAGGCATGAAAAATACAAGCTGTACTACGGAAAATACAAATACATATGAAAATATCCAGGTCTACTGGGTCATACGGACAGCCAGTCAGGGTGATTTCGGTGAACCGTCTCGCCGAGTGCTACCGACATCTCCGTACGAAACGGTGATTCGTCTGTGGAGTCGCAGCTGAGACCTCCGGTCATCCCGTTCGACGATAAGGAGGAAGACATCCACCAGTACAGTTCATCGACGCAGTTCTCGGCTGGTTGGGAAAGGGAGGGACCGCGTTGCTTGCGGATACGAAAGAACCGAAGCGCCGCTGTATCCATGCAAATCGATCTCGCCCTCAGCTGACCCGGTTCTTACGACGCCATCCGCCAGTATAACAGGTACGCAACCGATCTGTAGGGTATGACCGCCTCGGATAGTTCGGATTCTTCTGCGGAAACCCGCGTAGCGATCATGGAGGCCACGTTCCGCGCCCTCAGCAAACACGGCTACTCTGAGCTTCGGATGCGCGACATCGGACAGGAACTAGACGTGAGTCGGTCGCTCATCCACTATCACTACGAGGGTAAACACGATCTCATCTCAGCGTTGTTGGAGTACATCGTCGATCAGTACGAAGGGAGCGTCGAAGTTACCGAAGAGACCGATCCATGGTCGGAACTCGACCGGCGGATCGATCAGTGTCTTTTCGGTCCCGGGTTCGACGAGGAATTCGGTCATTGGGAACGGATGCGCGTCTATCACGACTTGTTCTCGCAGGCACAGCACAACGAACGCCACCAAGAGATATTCAACAGGCATTACGATCGGATCCGAGGAAGCATCACACAAGTCATCGAGCGCGGGATCGAGGACGGAATATTTCGCGCTGTAGACGCAGAGGAGATGGCCCAGCTTATCACTGACAGCATCCATGTTGCCCGCGAACGGAAAATTTCACTTGGGCAAGATGAAGCTCCCGAACAGATGCGACACGCAATTGATGCGTTCGTTCTCTCATCGCTCGTCGATCCCGAGTCCGTCGTCACCTTGATGAAGTCAAACCGAGAGACGAATTAGCATCGTTACGAACGGATACTGCCGGTGCACGCCCGTCGAATCCCCTGACGTTTTTAACCCTTAGCGACGGCGTTTCACCCACCCTTACGTTGACCAGACGGTAAAGACAGCACTCGCATTATCGCTCGCTTATGGGTGTCGTCGTTCACCATCGGAGTGCGTCTGGGACAGCTATCGTCCGGCTATAGACGATGGCTCCGGTAAACCGATCGAACGTATGACTAGCCGTGTGCTCCAAACCGATTTCCCGTTCTGAAACAAAATCGCCCATGGTTTTTTATATATTGACCATCTGGTCAATAGTGGTGATACCATGGGAGATATCAACGGACTGCATCACGTAACCGCGTTCGCTAGCGATCCTCAGGAGAACTTGGACTTCTTTCGGAACGTGCTTGGTCTGCGATTTATCAAACGGACCGTTCGGTTCGACGTTCCCGAGGAGATTTATCACCTCTACTATGGGGACGGGGTCGGTACTGCCGGTTCGATCGTCACGTTCTTCCCGATCAGGGGGATGCCGAACGGAGAAGTCGGCAAAGGGCAGATCAGCGGGTGTGGCCTGATCATTCCCGATGGATCCGTCGACTACTGGGAAGATCGATTCGAGGAGCACGGTATCGAGCACGTAACTACTGAACGGTTCGATGAGACCGCTATCGAGTTTACCGATCCCGACGGAACGCCGTTCGAACTCGTGACCGGAACGTCGGAGATCAACCCGTGGGACGGCGGTGACGTACCGACCGAACACGGCGTGCGGGGCCTTCATAGCGCCACCGTCCATTCGAACGATCCCGCCGGGACGTTTCGTGCACTGAAGACGATGGGCTGGGAACGGATTGGTCGACAGGACTACCCACAAACGGGTGACCGCGTTCGATTCGAAGCGCCCGGCGCTCGGACAGGGGCCGATTTTATCGACGTTCTGATCCGACCGAACGCACCCCAAGGCGTCATGGGAACCGGAACGTTCCTTCACGTCGCGTTCGACGCTGGCGAAAAAGAGGAACAGAAAGAGTGGAGTGACCGATTCAGGGATGCCGGTCTGATCACAACCTCTCGGAAGGACCGCGATTACTTCTGGTCGATGTACTTCACGGAGCCCGGCGGATCGGTCTTCGAGTTCGCAACGACCGGACCGGGCATGACGCTCGACGAGGACGTCGATGAACTCGGCGAACACCTCCGTGTCCCGGACTGGCTCGATGTCGATGTCGAGTACATCGACGAACAGCTTCCAGATCTCACGCTCGACTGACGACAGCTCCCGGATCGAATCGGCAATCGAACAGCTCAAAGAGCGAACTCAAGTTACGATGGATCCCCATTATCCGACGAACCGACCGATCGACGCTGAACAGTCAGAGAGCACATCGGCGTTTCCAACGGAGTTGATGAACATCCCGTGGATCGACATCCACAACCACGCACACACACTCTCGTGGAACGACCGCGAGAAATTCGCGTTGAGTGGCTGCGAATCGATGGTGATGATGGCAGCTGCCTACTACTGGACGCCGTACAAGCCGGTCGAACCCGAAGATGTCCAGTACCTATGGGACGATGCGCTCAACCGCCTCAGCCAGATCAAACAGGCGCACGTCTTCGACGCGAAGCTCGGAGTCGGGATTCACACCGGTGCACGGGTCGATGACTACGAAGTCCTGTTGGAGCGGATGCCAGCTTACTGCGCACTCGATGCGGTCGCCGCCGTCGGCGAGATCGGAATCACCTCCACACAGCACGTCGCACGCTGGCCACTCGAAGAGCAAAAGCAAGCGACGCGGCGACAGATGGAAATCGCCGACGACAACGACATCCCCGCGATCGCTCACACGCCGCCGGATCTCAGCGATGTGGAAATTCCGTTCCGCGAGCGGGGAATGATTCCCGGCTACGAACTCGACATGGGACTGCAACAGCCACCCGTCATCGACGCGGCGGACGAGCGCCGGGCCGCGATCGAACTCGACATCGAATGTAAGGACGAGGCAGGACTTCCCGACGATCAACTCGTCCTCTCACACGCCGATCAGGCGGCAGCTTCCTACGTGATGGAGAGCACGGACTGCTATCTGAGTTACACCGTGAGCTATCCGTGGCTGCTCGGTGTAACACCGCGGGACGTCGCCACAGTCATCGAAAAATACGGTCCGGATCGCGTGCTAGTCGAAACCGACAGCGCGGGAATCCTCCGGAGTGACGTGTTCGCGTTCAAGCGGACCATCTTCGAACTCTACCGGCTCGGGATCGATCTCGATACGATCAGACAGGTCGTGTACGAGAACCCACGGGACGTCTTGAATCCCGAGTGATCGCTCATGGATATCTTCCGTAGACGACATCAACGCCGTGATCGACGTCCATGTGATAGTCCAACGACAAGATACGCTGTGCGGTCGATTCCCAAGATCTGAGAATCAGCCCACCCTACTTACTGTTTTCATTCAAAAATCTGAATTGGGAAATCGATCTGTGTATCGTTCCGTAACATCCACAACACCATGACCGAGAGCATTTACACACACGACAGTTCGCATCATCGATCAACACAGGACGGAAACGAGGAGCAGCGAACCGACGCCATCGAAACGTGTTGTCCCGAGTGTGGTGGTCGTATCATACGAGATGAATCACGAGCCGAGCGCGTCTGTCAGGCGTGTGGGTGTGTCGTCGCCATCGATCAGATCGATCACGGACCGGAGTGGCGTGCATTCACGGCCGAGGAAACAGCCCACAAACGTCGAGTCGGCGCATCGATGACGCCGCTTCTTCACGACAAGGGATTGAGTACGTGGATAGGATGGGACGACACCGACGCAGCTGGTCGATCGCTATCGGCACGACAACGCAAACGAATACATCGACTTCGGACGTGGGACGAACGCTATCGGACGAAAAACAGCCAAGAGAGAAATCTCAAACAAGCGTTAGGTGAGATCGAGCGCATGGCGTCGGCGCTCGGGTTACCCGGTCCCGTTCCGGAGACGGCCAGCGTCATCTACCGGCAGGCAATCGAAATGGAGTTGTTGCCAGGACGATCGATCGAAGCAATGACCACCGCCAGCCTGTATGCTGCTACACGACAGGCCGGTATACCGCGTCGGCTCTGTGAGTTCACTCCCGTGAGCCGAGTCGATCAGATTCGCATCCAACGCGCGTACCGCTATCTGACGCGCGAACTCGAATTGGGTATTGCACCGATCGATCCCCACGACTATGTACAGCGATTCGTCTCGACGCTCGATCTCGGTGGAGAGACCGAACAGATCGCTCACGATCTCATCGAAACCGCCACCACACAGAACTTGCACAGTGGCAAAAGCCCAGCAGCGCTCGCAGCAGGGGCCGCGTACGCTGCATCACGCCTTACGAACGATGCGCGCACACAAACAGCAGTGAGCGAATGCTCAGGGGTGAGCCGAGTAACGATTCGTGAACGGTACCAAGAACTCATCAAGGTGCATGACGCGAACGGGAACCGATGAAGATATGTCGGATCGCAATGACTCGAGCGAAACGGATCACACAATCCGGGTTCTTGCAACTCTCAACGAACGAGGGCCTTGTCGCGTGATAGAGATCGCGAAAGTTTTAAACATTCATCCAGTTCCAATCGATCGAGCGTGTACACACCTCCAACAGAAGGGACTCCTCCAGCGACAGCCCGGTGGCACGTATTGCGTTACCGAGACTGGACGCGTCGTACTCGAAAAGCAACTCTAATTCACACTGACGCCCGAACTGGCGTATCAATACTAATCGATACTGATCGGGCAGAAGAGACGATACAGACCAAACACGCATCAGAAATGTCTCTCATTATACGCACTTCTATTGATGTTCTTTATGAGTAAATTAATAGATTGTTGGCGTCAATATGTAGAGATAGGTGTCTAGAATGACTAATCCATGGAGGAAGATCGCGACGTGTGCAGCAGCAGGAACAGGAGGGAGTTTGTGCATCAGCTATGGACTGCGGGAGTTTCTCCGAGCGACGGACGGTGGATACTACTGTTGTCATCATTGGATGTATCAAATCGAAGGGGTGGCGTTCACATCCATCGGGTGGTTAATACTTCTCATCGGAACAGTCCCTCTGTATCGCGGTCTCGTCGACCAGTAAAACCGCCGAGGGACTGCATCGAGACCTTTACTCCGAGTGCAACACATTTCAGAGACGACGTTCTGAGGACGGTCGCTTCATCGGAGTTGGAGAAGACGCACCGACACAGTTCGCCAACGGGGGGCCTGTGTGTCTAACGTTCTTCGAGCGTCCTGACGACGAGTCGAGGGAAAAGGCCTTCGCGCCCACATCAATGATGCAGTTCCCGACAAAGGTGTCCTGTGAATCCGAGAACACGACGCCCGCACGACCGTTGCCGGACTGTTCGATGTAACAGTTCCGGATCCGAGAAGCGTCGGCCTCTTCGGCGAGTACGGTTGGACCCTCCGTAGCGGTGCCGGTGATCTGCACTCGTTCCATGTGAAGCCAACGCGCGCCCGAACTCGGGCTGTGGTTGCCCTGAGCGGTTTTTCCCTCCCGATAGATCGTGGGTGAGCCGTCATTATCGTAAACGATCCGTGTGTTCAATACGTCAAGCGTTCGACCACCGGTCCAGACGGAGATGGCCGAACCCGAGGTGGGATTGTCGCGGATGACGATGTCAGTGTTACAGATCTTCGTGCCCGTCGCATCGAACGTTCCGATATCGGCGTTCCCTTGTTCGATGACGATGCCACGCATTTCGAACCCATCGTCGTCCAAGGTGTGTGGACCGGAGTATTTTTTCCGATCAACCTCAACGACTGCACCATCAACGTAGCTTCCATCGCCTGAGATCCGGATGCTTGCAACGTTGTTATTGCGATAAACGCCGCCTTCTACTTGGACTGCGCTGAGCGAACGACTCGCGTAGATGCCGTTGTTACCGAACTCTTCAAGATGGCAATCGATGATCTTGATCGTGCCTTCCCCGCCGTAGACGGAAATCCCGATACGACCGTCGCCGTCCTTATAGTGTGCCCATGCAGAGCCTTCCTTGGCGACGAAGTTCTTAACGACACCAGTGGAATCCGGATCGTTCACCCGAAGCTGCCAACACCGAGTGACGTCGCTCGCGTCAGCGGTCCCGCGTCCGAGGTGCTCGATGTTCTCGATGTGAAAGCCGTGCTCGGAGTTGATCCGGATACCCGTGGCCGTGTTGTCCGGACGAACATCGACATTGAAGTTCTCATACAGCGCTCGATCGCACCTGGTGTCGATGAAAAACTCGTTGTACCCGGCCGGAAACGTAAACAACACGTCCTCATCTTTCCCGCGGATGCCGAGGCGATCAGTGTTCAGCGAGACAGATCGTTCCCAATAATATTCGCCGGTGGGGAATTCGATGAGCGTCCCCCCATCGAGCGCTGATTCGATCTTGCTGCTCACGTCCTGGGTGCCCGTTGGATCACACCCGAGATCTGTGACCGCGTCGACGACGCGCTCGAACCGAATCTCGCTGGTCGTCCCGCCTGTATCGATTTGTGCCGTACGAACTGTAGAGCCGACGACGACAGCACTGGTGAGCCTCATGTACTCGCGTCGATTCAATCGACTACCATCCCCTAGCATCTCGATCACGTGCTCCGATGAACGACTTCGATCGGGATACGAGGCGGTAACACTATTTTATATCGATTCCTAACAGTACAATATAATTAACGTTATTGTTATCTACTCGTCGTAGAGACGTGTGGATATCCGTGATTCACTCCAGCCGTTCGTAACACATTCCCTTTCATCCTAAATAATAGATGTTCGTGGTTATTCGAAGATGCGTTCACGACGGGGGAAGAATGTCGACGTTGTCACCCGATTCGGCGTTTATTTCCTCGTCGAGGCGAAGAATCGTCACTCCGTTTTGTACGTCGATGACACGGGCGGAACGACGTTCGTGTTCGGATAGCCGTTGATCAATCATCGTTTCGAGTTCGGCAATGCGGTCGTTCAGTGCTGTGAGACGCTCGGTCACCGCTGACGTGGATTCCGTCGGTGCCTCTTCATCGGCCGCTGAGGCTTCGACACCGTATTTTTTGTCAGATAGTTCAATCCCCTGTTCTCCGGAAGTTGCCCTCGAAATCACTCGTGGAGTGATGCCCTCACGTTCGAGATCGGGGGACGCATAGCGGTCGATCGAGGGAAACTCTGCTTCACTCGTGAAGACGTCAGCACTGATCGGCTGTCGGGATTTGATCCTCTGTTGTGTGACGTATCGTTCGACTTGCGCGGAGACCCACGGTGGCGGTGTCCAGCCCGTTTCGTCCAAGAGCGTGTGAGAGAGTTGGTCGCTCGTCGCCCAGACATAACTACTGTAGTGGTCCTTGTACTGATCGGCCTCCGGACCGATCTCGTGTAAGATGATAAGGTGAATCGGTGCGAGCGATTTGATGGCGCTATCGATCGTGGTTCGGCGTGGATGGTTTTTGAGCGGGAACGAATGGACGGTACAGGTAGCCGTCCTGACGGGCGAGCCGCCACCAGCCGGGATTTGGACGAGCGTCGCCGCGCCGTCGGTCCGGATCTGTTCGAAGAGGCGGGCTGCACTCGTTTCGCTATCAGCGGTTGGTACGTCCGGCCCAGCGATCGTCACCCCCCCTCGAGTAAGAACGGTCGATGGCGCGTCGAATTCGGACACCGTCGAAACGCCGGGGAGATCGTAGTCGAGGCGGTCTGCCAGGATGGCCGTCTGCCCGACCAGCGTGATCGGGAAGGTCCTCCCGCGCTCGGTGGCAATATGGCTGAGTAGGTAGCCGAGATGAAGTCCCATTTGTCCACCGGCCGTAATGAGGACGGTCGAGCCAGCGGTCGTCCGATCGTAGATCGTCTTCAGGGCACGCGTTGCAGTCGATTCGAAATCCTCGCTCGCCGTTGCTGAGAGCAAACACACGTCGATATCGATCGGCAGATCCGTCTCAAACCCCGGATATCCCGCTGCTCGCCGCAGCGTGAAATCTCCCGTTGCAAGGACGGTTCGTGTCTGTTCGCCGTCGTCAATCGCAAACAGCAAGCTCGCTGCGCCGGGCGCATGGCCCGCAGGCAACGCTCGGACGCGGAGTCCCTCGACGATCGAGGTCCAGCCGTCGATCGTCGTCATGGCAGAAAGGACACTATCGTGATCGACAGCTGAACGGTGCTTTCCCACCTGATACGACGCTTCTAACAGTTCTTTGGTATCCGATGTCGAATACACGGGAGCACCATCCCGGAGATTCGAATCGAGAGACTGGTAGTGATCATAGTGGGCGTGCGTGAGACAGATCGCGGTCAGATACTCGTCCGCATCGAGAAGATCATCGACGTTCACACTGTTACCCGAATCGATGAGAATACAAACAGTTTGGTTGGACAGAAGCCCCTCGATCCGAAGCAAAACAGATTCGCAGCCGGAGTAAGGATTCGCATGTTGATAGCTCAGCTTCATATTGATAGAGGAGATAGTATAGCGAGGCAAAAAACGCTCTCGATCGATCAATAGCGACGATCCCACTGAATACGCCTCTATAATCTATATTTTTAAGTATATTAATATTATATATAATTGTGTTGTAATTACTACTCCTCCCCGAGGATGAATAGACAGAGTCTATCAGAATCATCCAATTACTAACGTGGGACGATCGTCAAAAGGCGGTTCGGGATCGTCGGACAGGTATCACCGAACAAGCGATGTCCCAGAAGGGTCGTCTGGGAGTTCGTCGTGCGGGTTGTCGACGAACTACTGGGGTGTAACGCCGGTCGGACACAGAAAAGATCTGGTTCGTATCGAAACGCGTCGAATGTAGCGTTATAGCAGCGCCACTAACGCTATCACGAGTATAACTCCCGCGATCAATGGCTTGTTCTCGAGCAGTTGGCGGTGTAGCGGTCGTTGCTCATACTCGTGGCGGAACTGCCCACGGTTGTCCTCGTCGTAGAAGTAGCGCTTTCGGAGCGCAAACCGCTCAGTCACTGCACAGTCGGTACACACCGGCTCGTTGTCGACTCGTTCGGTTCGGATGTGCCGCCAACAGTTGATACTCCCACAGTTATCGCAGTAGGTCAACGGCGTCCACGACCAGTCACAGTGGACACACCGTGTGATCTCGTTATCGACAATGTGCCGATCGGGTCCGACAGCATCGTATGCTAACGTATAGGTGTACTCGTTCAGCTGTGTTTCCGATCGGATGCGAGGGACGTACACAGACCTAAGCTCACTGATCGAGACGTGTGATTCGGTCGGCACGCACTCTTTTTCGTAGTCGACGTTGTTGTCGCCAGTGTACTCAACTGTAGTCGTGTACTTTTTCTGAAGCTGATCGACAGCCCAGGCTTCGAAGTCGCTTTCGGCGTGTCGAAACCGCACAACACCTGTATCGACGAACCCGTCCTGTTCTTTCGCGTCGGCCAACTCGAGCGTTCGGTAGGCGTTCCCGGAGATGAGCTGTCGCAGGGGACTGTCGATCGGCTGTGGGGGCGTGTGATCACCGTGAATGTGGAATGTATCACGCTCGTTCACACGGTGAATACACCCGACAGAAGTTTCGAACTGCGCATCTGTGTGGGTCTCGATCGTTACTACCGGACGGAACTCGGCTGTCGATTCGATTCGACCGAGATCGATCGTAGCGACGTTCTTGATGGCTTCGAACTGTTCGGTGACCGGTGATTCGACATCACCCGGAGGTAGCGTTCGACGACAGATGAGTTCGACTGCCCCATTCTGAAGATCTAAGCCGGTCTCATCAGCGATGTCGAGGAGGGTGTTTCCGTCGACCAACTCGATTTCGATCCCATCACCGTTCGTTTTGACTTTCTCAACGTACTCTCGGGCTTGCGCCGTGTACGTTCCCGAGGTGACGACCATCCCTCGAGTGGGACCCGAATAATCGTACGTGATCACTGCAGAATGTAGTTTCTGGACGATCTCCCGTCCGACCTGCTCCATGTGTTTACACTCGACGACGACGTCTTGTCGCTGCCCGTTGACTGACTCCGTCATCAAAATATCGCGACCTTCATCACCTGTCTTGGGCGTCTGTCGGACGTTCTCGTACCCATAGTTCCGAAATACATCGACCATGAGAGATTCGAACTCAAGTCCTGACAGATCATCGAGGACAGTCATAATTCATGATTAGACGTATGTAATATATATGTTATGGGTACTGTACAGTACACGGATACACAGAGCGGAGGTGATTACCTAGTCAGATATCATTTTGAGCTATCATCCTCTGATACTGAGAAACAGTACCTCTCCGGTCGAACCATCGCCGGACTACTTTCAAAAGCTTGGATTCGATAGCATTAGCTATGGTCAACAAGCAGTGATAAACCATCAGTATCTATCAAATTATAATATTTTCATTACTCACCCTCTCCTATAAATACAAATAAAACTAAATATTGGAGGTCGCATACAGCTCGTAGTCGAACCTCGGTGTGATCACGGATCAGTCAGTGTTCGAGAGCACTGCAGACTCCCAGGCCTCATAACCACCAGCCATACTCTTTACGTCTCGGGTGTTCCCGTATCGTGTGACGAGTCTGGCAGCCTGCGTTGAGGTCTGTCCGACATAGCAGTATATGATCACTTCATCCGCCCAGTCACGATCAGCAACCGTGTTTTCGAGGGATTCGACAGTTAGATGTTTGGCGTCTGGGAGGTGCCCATCAGTGTAGGATTCACGATCACGGATATCGATGAGATCGAAGTCCTCACCGCGTTCGAGGCGCTTTCGGACCGTCTTCGGAGATATCTTCTCTATCATCGATTATCGTTTCCGGAGATAGATTCGGTCGATCGCATCACTGCCCCGCCAGACGGAGGCCTCGGCGTCGTTTTCGACTGCCTTGGGTACGTTCTCCGTACTCGGGACGTGATCGGTCTCCTGAACGAGGAGTTCACCAGCGCTCAGCGTCTGTAATCCTTTCTTGGCTTCGACTTGGGGATATGGACACACCTCTCCCCTCATATCTTGGACGAGATCGGCCTCTTCGAGTAGCGTGTCGGCTTCTTTCTCGCTCAATTCATCCGGTGTATTCGTGACGTCGTCGATCGATGGCATTGTCGTGTATGTGTGTATGATGGTTGATGAACGATTCAGATGGCACATCCAACTTCCCGGTAAATCCAGTGTGTCATGACGTAGACGCCGACGATAATACCGACGCTCGCGATGAACGAATGGATCGACAGCTCCGCGATGCCAGAGTAGATGTTTCCGATATTGCAGCCGGGAGCGAGACGCGACCCAGCCCCCATGAGAAATCCTCCACCGACGGCGTTCGGGAGGCGGCGACGCTTCGGGATGCGAAGCGAGAAATCACCACTCCAGAGAGAAGCGAGAAACGAGCCGATGATGACAAACCCGATCATCACCATGTCGGCCGTGATCCCGATTCCCTGTCCCTGAAAGAGGATGGAGCCCCAATACTCGAAGGATGCCGCGTTTATCCCGACCTGTGAGATCAGATACCCCGTCCAGCGAGCCTCCGGTCCAGTGATGCCGACAATGGACACCTGGACGAACCAGAGTACCGCTACGGCAGTGATACCGAGCGCAGCACTTCGTGGATCCCACGGACGCTTACTCGACGCAACCGGGGTACGCAACGCGTGTACCAGCCCCCGCAAGTAGGTTCGGGTGTCGCTTACGAAGGTTTGAAGACCAGTGATGGGCGCGATGACAGTCAACAGCCCTGTTTTCGTCGTTGCCCGTTCAGGCGAACCGTTATTGGCTGCTTTCGATCCTGTGAGCGCCGCATAGACGAGGACGACGGCACCTGCGATCAACACAGCCAAAAACCCCGCCGGGATGGGTGATATAGCGAACAAACTCACCCCATTGTCGATGGTAAGCGGCGCGAAGTAGGTACTCTGAAGCGTCGGAAAGATGGCAGTAAACGACGCGTACCCACCACCCATAAACAGCAGGGTGAGCCAAAACTGCAAGTAGCCTTCACCGGCGCGATAAAGCGTACCACTGGCACAGCCACCGGCGTAGGTCATTCCCACGCCGAAGACGAACCCACCGATGAGGCCAGTCATTCCCCACTTCGGTGTCCAGAGCTCCTGGTGATACCCCAGTTGATAGGTGAGTCCCCAGAAAACCATCGTGAGTATGATCGCGGTGAGAACACCTTTCGTGACACGGGTATCTTTGTACGCAAAGAAATCCCGAAAGGCGTTCACAAAGCAGAACCGACCCTTTTGGAGGAATACTCCGAGTCCGATTCCGACGATCGCTGCAACAGGTAGCGTTGAATCCACAGTCCCGAATAACAGTTAACACGCCTTAACCCACGTCGAACGGGGAGTTTCTGCCTTGGCCTCTGACGATATCTCCCGTGTGTCGTCTCGGAGATTTTCGATTCACCGGATCACTTCACAGGGAGTACAATCCCCACTGTACTGTAGACTCCGGCAATAATTGTCCGTCATTCGTTTTATCGTGCCAGTACACTGTGATGATTACATGTGGGAAAGATTTATGATGAATAATTTCATCATAGACATCATGGCTGATAATATCACACACCAAAACAGCAATGGTTCGGCACGTACTGACACCGTATCACGGCGGTGGTTGCTGAAGGGACTCGGTGTCGTCGGAACCGTCGGTTTGACAGCGACGGTGGCCGATTCGGCGCGGGCTGCGTCAGGAGATCCCGTCGCATTCCAGTATTTTCACGAGACGTGGAACACCATTACGAACAACCTTTCGACCGTTGCTGACCGTGGGTATGACGCTGTTTGGATACAGGCACCACAGAAAAGCGGGTTGACGTGGACGGACCAGGACGGACGCAACGATCCACCGTTGGGGTATCAACCGATCGATTTCACGAGCTTCGACAGCGAATTCGGAACGGAATCTGAACTTCGGACGCTCATCGATACAGCCCACAACCACGGTATCGAGGTCTACGTGGACTGTGTCATGAACCACATGGCGGCAGAGAACGGATATGAGTTCCCTCGATTCAGTTATTCGGATTTCCACCACTGCTGTGGCGGGATCGACGACTGGAACGATCCACAGGAGGTCAAAAACGGTGAACTGCTCGGACTTCCCGATCTGAAACAGGAGTCGAACTACGTTCGTGGCGAGTTGTACGACTACATGCAGAAGATCGCTGCGGTCGGTGCGGACGGCTACCGGTACGATGCCGCAAAGCACATGTATCCCAGCTATTTCCGAGACTATGCGAACCCGTGGGCCGACGAATTCGGGATGGAACGCGTCGCTGAGGTGTACAGCGGTAGCGTCTCCTACGTTCAGGAGTACATCGATACCGGAATGAACGCGTTCGACTATCCCTTATTCTATACGATATCCGATGTTTTCAGCGGTGGCGATATGAGCAACCTTCAGGGTGCAGGTGTCAAAACACAGGACCCATGGCACGCGTGGCCGTTCGTCGACAACCACGACCAAAACGGTCCGGACCAGTACGAACTCGCACACGCACATCTCCTGACAGTGGAAGGTTGTCCCGTCGTGTACAATCTCCATCCGGACTGGATTCTCGATAACGACGCGATAAACAACATGGTCTGGGTACGAAAGAACTTCTGTGGTGGGGAGACGCATTGGCGACACACCGACTCTGATCTCGCGGTGTATGAGCGATACAACAATCTTCTCGTCGGGTTAAACAACAACAGTAACGATTGGCAGAGCAGATCCGTTGACACCTCCTGGACCGACACGACGCTACACGATTACAGCGGTAACGCAGACGATGTAAGCGTCGACGGTGATGGGCAGGTCGAGGTGTCCGTCCCGCCCGAAGGTTGGGTGTTTTACGCACCACCGTGAACACGGAGCCACGGCGTCGTTACCGCTGTCTGTTCCAGTCGTCCGTGTCGAATCGCGCTGCAGCGAGTTCTTCGGCTCGTTCTATCTCCTTGTCCGCTAGGCTTGCGATTCCGTCGCCGTACCGCTCCGCGTAGGCGTCCGCGATCGCTTGGATAATCGTCTCTCGCGTCGCCTCGGTATGGTCGGCGATAC
Source organism: Halocatena salina (assembly GCF_023115355.1). Taxonomy (NCBI): domain Archaea; kingdom Methanobacteriati; phylum Methanobacteriota; class Halobacteria; order Halobacteriales; family Natronomonadaceae; genus Halocatena; species Halocatena salina. Next base: position 43,389 of record NZ_CP096022.1, on the reverse strand, counting down.
GCGCGACACGCTGTTCCGCCGACTGTACGGCCTTATCTGAAAGCTTCTCCTCGCCGATCCGAAGGACTCGCAACATTTCACGGATATCGAGGGCATAACTCAACGTTGCGTGGTGAAGGACGCCGTGGTCGACACGGAGTTGGGCAGCTCCTCCGAGTTTCCCATCGGGATGAACGATATCGTTTAGTGGTTCGTGTCGTGCAGCCACGCCGACCCCTCTCAACGCTTCGACGATCGGCTCATCCAGTAGTTCATAACTCGCTTCGACGTCGTCGGGGACGTCCGTCCGCGGGAGATACAGGGAGTAGGTGATCACGTCGCCGGGGGCGACGTACATCGCACCACCACCGGTGATTCGCCGGACGACATCGATATCGTGTTCGCTAACGTAGTCGACAGCGACCTCGTTTTCGTACGATTGGAACCGCCCTATCGGGACGGCCGGAGCCGCCCGATACCAGAACCTGAGAACCGGCTCACGCTCACCGGTTGCGATCCGATCGAGTAACACTTGATCGAGCGCATGATGGATCGGCTCCGGAAACGGATCTCCGTGGATGACCCTCATCGATGGACTGCCTCCTCAAGGGCCGTTGCGAGAGCCTCCGCGTCAAAACCGATGAGTTGTGCTTCCACTCCCTGAATCGCCCCAACGATCCGAGCGCGATCACTGTCCGTTGGGAGCCCTTCGATGGCTGCTTCCAGTTCTTCGAGGGCTGTGGGAGGTTCGAGAAAGAAATCACCTCGGATAGTCACGTTCTCGAACGCCTCATCATAGGTGACACGCACCTCGACGAGTTTTCCGTCCGACACCTTGTGCGCTGCTGTTCCTTCCATATCGCTACGTGGACTACGGAACGAAATAAGGGTTCGTCGCAACTCCTCGATGAGATAGAGCCATGGCAGCAAGCGTCGCTACTGTGGGTGATGCTCCGATGCCATTCGGCCGGCCAAAATCAAGGCTCGTTCGTCTCGGTTTGGGAGGTGGTGTGTCATCACATCTGCTGAGCGTGCCCCTTTTGGTTGTGTCCTTGGAGTTCTTCTTGCGTATCGGACGTTTCGTCGCACATCGCACCCTCGTATTGATCACTCATCATACACTCCCAGCAACGAAAAGACACGTTAAATCTCGGCGTGCACTTGCATGTCCGTACCCATCTGTACTTTGGTAGCTCTCTGACACGGATCGAACGGACCCGAAGACGCTCGGAGTGCCGCCACTGGGATCATGGAGTCATCGGCAGTGAACTACCCCACCCTATCGCTCGCCTGACGGCTCGCGCCTTCGGTGCTCGTTGAGGAAAGGGGATTAGCGCCTCGGTTAAGCTAAAGGGAGAGGAAAATCCCTGTGCCTTTAGGCGCGGGGGGATGTCAATGCTATACAGACGTAAAAGCGGTTCTCAGCGTTAGCCTCACTCGGAGTTCGCCATATGAAAACTGAGCCCGACTTTCGGACAAATCGTGATCTATTTTCGAACTACTATCTCGATGAACATCTTCCCGAAACCGGAGCATGGAACGACATCAACGAAAAAACAGTACGGGCCGTGTACGACGACATCAGGAGGTGGTGGGAGCACGAGAACCGTACAGTAGCCGAGTGCAACGAGTCGCAACTCGAAGAGCGGCTCATTCGGCCCATATTCCGGAAGATAGGTGTTCCATTCGGCGTCAAAGAGTGCAGCGATCGCACACGGCGTCGGCCCGACTATGGACTCTTCGCAACCGAAGACGCTGCTACCGTGTTCGAACGCTCAGAGCAAGATTGCTATGAGAACGTAGTCGCCGTCGCATCCACGAAACGATGGGATTGTCCACTCGATACGTTCGGGAGCGACGAACACGGCCGACGAATCGAGAATCCGAGTTATCAGATGCACATGTACCTCCAAGAAACGCCCGCTCGCTGGGCTGTTCTGACGAACGGGAAGCGATGGCGACTCTACCACGGCCCGACTAGCCACCGACTTGATTCGTACTACGAGATCGATCTTCCGGCGGTTCTGGAGAGAGATAACCTGGAAGAGTTCAAATACTTTTATCTCTTTTTCCGGCATGAGGCGTTTCTCGAAGACGCTGACGGGGACTGTTTTCTCGACGACGTGTATGACGAATCGAACGTTTTTGTTCAGGAGTTGAAAGAAGATCTCCAAGACAACGTTTACGAGGCGATCACGGTCCTCTCAGAGGGTTTCCTGCGATATCCCGATAACGATCTCGGCGAAGACGATATCGGTCTGATTCACGAGGGATCCATCGTTTACCTGTACCGACTCGTCTTCGTCCTATACGCAGAGAGTCGGGAGCTACTCGATACTGACAGCGCGATCTACGAGCACTCGTACAGTCTAGATTCACTCAAGCGAACGGTCACAGCAGCCCTCGACACCGGTAATCCGACGTACCACGACTGGCAGCACAGCCTCCAGTCGCGTCTGAACGAGTTGTTCAGCCTCCTCGATACGGGGAGTAAATCCCACGGGTTTCCCGAAAAGGAACTGTACATCCCAGCGTACGAGGGAGAGCTGTTCCGTACCGACCCAACCGAAAACGATAGCCGCGCAGTACGCTTTCTCTCGGATTACGACGTCGGTGACGTTTATCTTGCGCGGGCCATCGAACTCCTGACCCGGAGTCAGAAGAACGGTGAGCGGATCTTCATCGACTACTCCTCGTTCGATGTCCGCCACCTCGGGACGATCTACGAGAGACTGCTGGAGTACAACCCCGACATCGCCGATGAACCCCTGGCTCTCGACGACGGCGAGTACGTGCGTGCCGAGGAGGGCGATGATATCGTCGTTCGGGAAGGGGAGGTGTATCTTACGACTGATAGCGGTGAACGGAAAGCTACGGGCACGTACTACACCCCTGAATACGTCGTGAAGTACATTGTCGAGAACACTCTCGGCTCCCTTCTGAGTGATATCCGTGAGGATGTGGTGGCACAGAGCACCCACAACGATCGGGATTTCGCCGTGGAGTTTGCCGAACGGGTGTTCGACCTGAACGTGGTCGATCCAGCGATGGGAAGTGGACATTTCCTCATGAGTGCCGTCGACTACCTTGCTCGGGAGATTATCGCCGCCCACGCGGAGCAGCCCGGTCGGCAGGAGATCGAAACTGGCACCGAAAAGCACGACATCAACTGGGCGCGTCGACTGGTCGCCCAACGCTGTATGTACGGTGTCGATCTGAACCCGCTGGCCGTGGAGTTAGCGCGGATGTCGCTGTGGCTACGAACGCTTGCCGCCGAACAGCCACCGGCGCGTTTGGATCACCGTCTGAAGACCGGAAACGCCCTCATCGGGTGTGATATCGAGAGGCTCACAGCGGATGAGGATGCCGGTTCCATCACCACCGAGCTCCGAGAGTCCGACGACATTACGGGAATAGCCAAATACAACGGAGCCGAGAAAAAGACGCGTCGCAAACGACTCACAGCGATGGCAAACGTTCATACCGCCGAAAAGATCGGGCGTGAAAAGCCGCCGAACGACGCCTACGAACGGATGGCGGCGCTCGAAGACGACCGAGAGTGGAAACAGATCAAACGGACGCAGTGGTTCCAGAACGCTCAATCGTGGGCGGTAGAGGATGGGTATTTCCACTGGAAGCTGGAGTATCCGGAGGTCTTCTATGACGATAGGTCCGAACGACCAGATGCCGGGTTCGACGCCGTTATCGGAAATCCACCGTACATCAGAAGTCGAAATCTCCCGGATACACACAAACGTTTCTATAAGGATCGGTATCGATCGGCCGAAGGGGCATACGACATCTACATTCCGTTTCTGGAGCGGGCCGCCGAGCTGGGCGATCGGAACTCGTTCATCATCCCCAACAAATGGACAACGACGGATTACGGGAAGCGCCTCCGTAAGCTCCTTTTGGAGGAGTACGGACTCCGGGAGTTAGTGGACGTCTCCCGTCTCGACGTGTTCACAGACGCCGACATCTATCCGCTCGTCATCTCCTATGCATCCAGCGAAAACGCCGACAGACAGGGACTTACCGTCCGACATGTCGAGGAACCCAACGACATCGATGGGACGACTCCGACACCGTTGTCCAGAGATCTCATCGATCGATTGGGTAATCGTATCATTCCGGTGAACATGGATCCCGATTTCGCACCGATACTCGAGAAAGCGCTCGCCAATCACACCCGGCTCGGCGACCATATCGAGATGACCGAAGCGATTCACACTGGCAACGTCAGGGATGAACTAGTCGTAGACGAAAACATCGATGACAGTTGCGAAAAGCTGGCTGATGGAACCTCGATCGATCGGTACCACGTAGAATGGAGTGGAGAATGGATCCGATACGATGCGGATTTGATCGACGACGAGAGCGGGGAGTATGGAGACCTACGAACCCGAGACGTGTTCGAGGCGAGCGAAAAGTTGTTCATTCGTGATATTAGCTATCGGCCGGTCGCCGCCTACGATGACAGTCAGCTGTTCGCACTAAACACCCTGTACAGTGCCACGAGAAAGGAGTGTTCGAATTACAGCTTGAAATACCTGCTGGCGGTGTTCAACTCGGCGTTCGTTGATCGATACTTCAGACAAGTGTACGGAGGAACCCACATCAGGGGCGACTACCTCCGGTTCAAACCCATGTTCTCTTATGACATTCCGATTCCCGAGCCGACGGGGCTGTCAGATGAGCACGAACAGCGCCTCATGGAGTACGACTCCGACATCGATGTCTCATCGGCCGTTGCTGGGATAGAAGACGTGACTGACATCATTCGGGAAGCAAAGAACGACAAAAGGGAGTTGAATTCGAATATCGATGATCTGCTCGGTGAGTATTCCGGTGGAAAAACTGTATCCGAGATAGCGGGATATCAGCCTCCCACCGGAGTGTCGAGCTCCCTACTCTCCCATACCACTAGCTCCCTCGAAGGCTTGCGTGTTGGTTCAGTTGCTGCCACAGACGAAGGAGAGACGCTAACCATCTCGATCTCAGCTCGATACAAACCGGAAGACGAGGTCGAAACCGATCGGTGGGGATACACCGAAACCGATCTGTTGCCCGCGATGGAGTTCGTCGGATTAGAGCAGATCGAACGGTTCTTGATTCGGGAATTCGTTCCGTACGCCATCGAAAAGGCCGGTGGGTTCGCAGGCTTCCGAAAAAACGCGACCAAAACGAACTCCTTGATCGATCGGATGGAGAACATAACCCTCCCATACGTTTCCGATGTGAGAGAGGAGCTCGATCGATATCGAGAACGACAGCAGGAGACAAAACGGCTGACTGAACGGATCGAGACGGCTGAAAAGCTACTCGACGAGATCATTTACGATCTGTACGGTCTAACAAGCGACGAAAAAGCGGTGCTCCAAGAGAACGACTGAGTTCGCGGTTGATACGCTCATTGCCGATAGAAGAGATCAGTCGCGTCTTTCCCCAGCGCATTGAGATGGCTCCGTTATGCAGCCGTCGAGGATGGATCAAATCACCATATGATGGTTGAATAGTATTACATGCAATACTATCATCGGTCTATTGTATGTCGGTGACAGTGTCGGATGACAGTGAATTGGATATCGCCCACGAACTAACAGCCTTTCAACAGCGAATCCTCGCCATCCTCGCTGAGGAAGCGCGTTACGGGCTGGCGATCAAAAGCGAACTTGAGGAGTATTACGGTTCGGACGTCAATCACGGACGGCTCTACCCGAACCTCGATGATCTCGTCGAGATGGGGCTTGTCGAAAAGAGTGAATTGGATCGCCGGACGAACGAGTACGCGCTAACCGAAGCGGGTCATGACGCTATCGTGAACCAGTTGGCTTGGACGTTCTCACGATTCATCATATCCGATAGCAGAGCCGAAGAAATAAACGAACTCATCAGCGCCACACAGGAGTAGCGGACGTCAATTTCGGACATCGTTTCTGTCCTCGGGTGGATACTCTGGACGGTTGAGCTTCGTAGCGGACCTCCCGTCTGGTCCGATGATTTATCTGGTCGGTCGGAGCATTACAAGTATGGCTGGCGTAAACGTCGATGATTTCGATCACGATTCACATCTCCGCAGGACTTTCGAGCTTGCTCGTGAGGCTGCCGACCGCGGAGACAAGCCGTTCGGCAGCGTACTCGTCTACGAGGACGACGTCATCATGGCTGACTCGAACCGAGAGATCACGGAAGAAGACATCCGGCGTCATCCCGAGCTTCACCTTGCGTATCGCGCGTGTCGAGAGCTCGGTCCGGACAAACGTGCTGAAACCGTGATGTACACGAGCACGGAGCCGTGCCCGATGTGTGCTGGAGGTATGGTTGCAGCCGGATTCGATCGAGTCGTCTACAGCGTCGGGGGCAATGAGATCTCGGAGTTCACGGGAACCGAGCCATCGGTCCGATCGGCGGAAATCCTCGACGGTGTTAGCGATATCGTGGGACCACTCCTGAACGAGGAGGGACGGCAGATTCACGAGGATTTCGCCTGGGAAGCCGAACGATGAGATAGCTGTGGTTTTGCTCAGATCGCTACTCGTCTTGCTGTCAGATCCGTTCCGTCAGTATGACTGACGATACCCGAACAGTCTCAGTGCTGGCCACCGTGTACAGTTGTATGCGTAACCAACAGACACCCCTTGAGCCGACAGAAAAAGACGCACTCGAACGGCTCCGCGAGGAGTACGAACCAGTGGTGGACAGCTTTTCACGGGAAGTCGCCGTCGACGCCCTCGTCGAAATCGATCTCGAAACCGCCGTTGCCCACAACGTGCTCGATCGGTTGCTCTCGAAGGGCTACCTGTACGCTGTCGACGACGAACTCCACATCACCGATTAACCGAGAGGGTACGGAATCGTCGCTCGGTCATTGAGAGGATTCCGTAGTATCGAACGGTGGATCACAGAGATCCGATTGTGCTGTCTCGGGGAAAGAGAGACCGTATTACACCGAAACAGGTGCTTCGTGCACCTTCAGATCGATCTCTCGCTCTTCACCTTCTAGGTCAGCGATCATCCGTCGGGTGATGACGCGAGCTGCTGTTTGGATCTTCGGTTTGACTCGGTCGATGATTCGGCTGACTGGAATGACGCTGGGGAGGTTGAGCGTATCCCCGTCCGCCGAATCCGGATCGAATTCCGAGTAGAACCGGACCCTGCAGGCATCCGATTTGTCCTCCGGTGCCTCCTCGGGTACGTGTTCGATCTCCCAGCGACCGTGAGCGTCGATGCCTTTAGCCAGTTCCCACTCGATCTGGGATGGGCGATCGACGTCGGTGACTTCCGCTCGCGCTGTGTAGGTGACTTTCCACCACGACAACGGGATATCGTACACTGCACCGGCGTCTTCGTCCCCTTGACGCTCGATATCCGAGACGTATTTGGTGTAGCTCTCATACTGTCTGAAATCCACGAGGAACTCGTAGATTTCTTCCGGCGACACGTATACCAACGTGCTTGCTTCTACTGTTTCCACGCAGTCCGGTTGGTTGTCATCCCGTTAAAGAATTCTGATCTCTTTCGATCACACACTCTCATGTGGACAATCATGTATGATGAGATGGTACTCATCTCAAACGACGATCCGAAGATGTCGAATCGGGACTGATGTTCAACAGTTGAGGTTCCAGCGACGATTCGATCGCACAAGGAGATAGGGGATATTTTTATATCATGGGGTATAGTCCGGTAGTAACCCGACAGTATCGATGAGTTCGACGACACGAGGGATCGATCCCACTTACGACGAGCAAGACGGGTACGATCAGTCCGATGATAAATATCCACCTGATTGGGATGTTCGGAAGAAAGCCGTTCAAAAACGCGACGACTGGACGTGCCAGGATTGTGGTGTGAAAAGCGGTCCATACGCAGGTAGCGACGGGAAACAGCTCCACATCCATCACGTCACCCATCTTTCCGATGGTGGCTCCAATCGGCTGTCGAACCTAACAACGCTGTGTGTAGACTGTCACAATGACCGACACGACCACGACATTACGGAGGGACTCGACGACTATCAGCCCGACCCCGGTCTTTGGGGGCGGGTCCGGCAGTTGGTTCGATCGCTCGTCGGTGGAGGGATCTGTCTTCCGATCCATACGGGGATGGTGTATCTCCTTCTCACGCAGCCGATCCGATCACCGCTCGGATTGATCAGCATCACTTGTTTCGCCGCACTCGCTGCTGTGCTGGTCGTTCGGCCGAGACCGGTCGCAGCGATGTACACCGTCACAGCAGTGACAGGGACCGTGATCCGCTATGGAGTTTCGGTCGGACAGCTGGGTGGTGAAAACGCTAGCACACTGTTGTTGAGCGCGTGGCTCCCCGCACTGTTCGCGGTCGCATGGTGGTACTACCGGTACTATTCATACGATAAGTAGTAGCAGTACTACCGGTAGTATCGATAATAACGACGGGTCGCTTCGGAGTTCGATGACGAATGGAATTAGCGAGCAACAGTACCGTCCGGATACACTTCGAGAGTTAGGGGACGAACACCGGTCGGACACAGCCATCCTCTTTGTGTTTGAACATCTCGTAGCCGCGTGGTGCGTCTTCGAGAGAGAACCGGTGTGTGGCCAGGTATGACGGATCCATCTGACCTTGCGCGGCGTGGTCTAGCAGTTGTGGTACGTATCGTTGGCCGTGTTGCTGGGCAGTGCGTACGGTGAGGCCCTTGTTCATTACGACTCCCATCGGAAACTTATCCAGTACGCCGTAGACGCCGAGGATCGATAGTGTACCGCCCTTGCGACAGGCGACGATCGCCTGACGGAGCGCGTCACCGCGGTCGGTGTGCAACCGGAGCGCTTGTTTCACCCGGTCGTAGGCGTATCCGATGCCCGTTCCGTGTGCTTCCATTCCCACCGCGTCAATGCAGGCGTCAGGACCACGTCCACCGGTCATCCTTTGTAGCACGTCGACGACGCTCTCGACAGCGGTGTAATCGATCGTTTCTGATCCCGCTTTCTCGCGTGCCAACCGCAATCGTTCGGGAAATCGGTCGATCCCGATGACACGCTCGGCACCCATGAGGGAGGCGCTCTGTTGGGCCATGAGTCCCACGCCACCGCAGCCCCAGACGGCGACGACATCGTCAGGATGGATATCACAGAAGTCAGCACCCATGTAGCCGGTGGCCCATGCGTCGGAGGCAAACAACGCTTGTTCGTCACTCACCTCGTCGGGAACTGGAAAGCAGTTCTCCTCCGCGTGGGGAACCCGTACGTACCCAGCGTGTGCACCGGCGTATCCGCCGAATGCGTGAGTGTAGCCGTAGATTCCAGCGGTCGGATAGCCCAGTATTGGCGTTTGTAGCTCGGCGTTCGGATTCGTGTTGTCACAGAGCGACCAGAGGTCCTGCTGGCAGTAACCGCAGTTACCACATCCGATGAACGATGGGACGACCACGCGGTCACCGACCGCCACTGATCGAACCTCGGAGCCGACCGCCGTGATCTCGCCCATGAACTCGTGGCCGATCACGTCGCCTTCGCGCATCGTAGGGAGGTATCCATCGATGAAATGTAGATCGGAGCCACAAGCTGTAGACAGCTTCACCCGCAGGATGGCGTCACGCGGACTGGTGATCTCGGGATCGGGAACGGTTTCTACCCGTAGATCATTGACTCCGTTCCAACAGAGTGCCCTCATGTTCACATCACCGTTTTACATCGTATCGCACTCGTTCGTGTCATATCGTATCACCTGATCCACGAGCCGAGGGATTGTGTGCCAACGTCGGAATCTCCCCCGTCTCGACGAGGCTCTTCGAGCGCCGGAGCACTGTGTTTACGAGCAGACCGAGACCGGTGTCGATACGTCCCATCACCACGCAGCCGACGATGCCGCTCGGGAGAGCAAAGCGGATCCGAAGCGTCACTTCTGTCCCTCGATCGCCTGGAGCCGGCCGAAAGTGGACGGAGACGTCATCGAAGATCCGTGGTCCTGCCAGCGGTTCCCAGCGAAGGGATTCGCTGGGATGTTCTGCTACGGTTCGGGTGTTCCATGCGATCTGGCCGATCGGAAGCGGGATGACCCAGTAGTGGCGACCCCCGTCTACCGCTGTTACCGTAGCGAAATGGTCCATGATGCGGGATAGATGCTGGGGATCGCGCCAGAGACGATAGAGTTCGTCTTCGGATGCCCTGATGGTGATGGAACGTTCGATCTCCGTCGCACGGGTAGCACCCTCCAGAGTCCCACCGTCAGCTGTGACAAACACCATCCTCGAACGGTCGTAGTTGGGCACTCGTCCACATGGGAAATCGGCTCGCAAATGCCGAACCGTTATGGGAGTACCGATTATGTCGGAAGACAAGCCTCAATCAGCAGAGAGCTCAGAGCTTTGAAGGTAAGTATCAAGCGTCATAAGGTCGTCTTCGCTGTAATCGAACGCCGAAACGTCGTTTCGATCGTTCCGCAGATCGAGACGTAACAATCGGGCCTGATCGGCACTGAACGGAACGGACGATATCGGTGTGATCGCTCGTAACACCCCATCGACGAGTGTCATCGGTAGGGGAAGGATCGTTACTGACTGTCCGCGCGCCCGATGGATCCGTCTCGTTACGTCGGCGATCGTCAGCTCTTCGGGACCGGCGAGTTCGTATATCTCGTTGCAATACCGGTCATCCACAGCGGTATCAGCCACCATCTCGGCCGTATCACCGACCCAGAGCGGCTGAAACGGCGTCGTCCCTCCATCGGGAAGCACCGTCACGTACGGTAACGTGGTACGGTCGATGAAGTTCGTGAACTCGTCGTTCTCACCGAACATGATGTTCGGTCGAACAATAACGGCGTCGATGTCTGCGGTGAGAACGACCCATTCTGCCTGTCCTTTCGCACGGACGTATCCCGTCGCGCCGTCCGGCTTGGTGCCCACCGAACTCATCTGTACGAGTTTGGGTACATCGTGGTCCATCATAGCCCGGACGACGTTTCGGGTCCCGTCCACGTGGACCTCCGTGTGGGTCGTGCCGTCCGGTGGCTGAAAAAGCGGTGATAACGCCACCAGATTGACGACGACATCCTGATCGGCGAACGCGGACTCGATCGAATCGTACGAGCGCACATCACCGGAAACGGTCGTCGTACGCTCGGGAAGCACGGAGGGGTCCGGTGTCCGTGAAAGAACAGTGAGGTCATGATCACGACCCGCGAGGACCTCACACAGGTGTCGACCGACGAATCCGTCGCCACCGGTCACAAGGATGTTCATGAAATGGATACCGTCTCTGGGCCAGTAAGGGCGCTGCGTGCATCGGAAGGTTCGTGCGAATGGACGGTCGAGAAGGTGCACGCCTCATCGACGGTGTCGTCGTTCCACCCTGCAAGTGTCGGCACAGTACTTAGACTCTCGTCGCTCGATTCTACGAAAGAGAGACAATGACTATCAACAACCTCGAAGATATGTTCGTGCGCGAACTCGAACAGATGTACTACATCGAGACCAAACTCGTCGATGTCCTAGGAGACCTCGTAGAGGATGCGAACAATGACAAACTCACATCGGGGTTTTCAGAGCATCGGGAGGAGACCAGAACCCACGTCGAACGTATCGAGCGAGTTTTTGATGTGATCGGGCGCGAACCCGCCAAAGAACAGAGCCATGTACTCGATGCGCTCGTCCAAGAACACGAGACGTTCGTCACAGAATCCGACGACGAGCAGCTCCACGATCTCTACGATATGCAGGCAGGAATGAAAACTGAACGTATCGAAATCACCGCGTATCAAGGCCTACTGACGCTTGCAGGGAAGCTCGACTATCCCGATGAGGTCACAGACCTGCTCGAAGACAGTCTCTCCGAAGAGAAATCGACACTCCGAGAGCTTGAAGGACTTTCGAAAGGATCGAAGATAAAGTCGATGCTCGGAAAACTCACCGGGTGAGTAGGGACCATACGCTGGAATCCAGAAACGAACTTCAATATATTTCATCCATCCTTAGAAAGTTCTAACCCCGAAGCTAATTAAATAATAGTCAGAGGTTGTTGATACATGTCGATGAAAGCTGTTGTCTACCAAGGCGAACACGAGGTAGCCGTCGAAGAGGTCGACGAACCGAAGATCGAAAACCCGAACGATGCCGTGATCGATATCACGACCACGGCCATCTGTGGGTCGGACCTACACATGTACGAGGGGCGGACGGACGCCGATCCGGGGATCGTCTTCGGTCACGAGAACATGGGCATCGTCGAGGAAGTCGGCGATGGCGTCACCACGCTCTCGGAGGGTGACCGGATCGTGCTTCCGTTCAACGTGGCCTGTGGATTCTGTCGGAACTGCGAGGCTGGCTACACCGGGTTCTGTATCAACGTCAACAAGACGGGGAGCGTCCCCGCCGGCGGCGCGTATGGATACGTGGGAATGGGACCCTATCAGGGCGGGCAGGCCGAAAAGCTACGCGTTCCGTTCGCGGACTTCAACGCGTTACAACTCCCAGAGGGCGACGAACACGAGAATTCCTTTGCCCTGTTGGCAGACATCTTCCCGACGGGGTGGCACGGCACACGGCTCGCGGATCTCCAACCCGGCGAGTCGGTCGTGGTTTTCGGTGCGGGACCAGTCGGACTGATGGCCGCTTACAGCGCGAAGTTACAGGGTGCCGCCGAGATATACTCGGTAGATCGAGTACCGAGCCGACTCGATCTCGCTAGTGAATACTGCGATGCGACGCCGATCAACTTCGAGGAAGGGGATCCTGCCGAACAAGTTAGGAACGCACACGGTGGAGAAGTGGACAAGGGGGTCGACGCTGTTGGCTATCAGGCCATCGACCCAGCGACCGAGGCACAGGACAAAGACGAGTACTCACCTGCCCGCGAGAATCCGGCAGTGGTACTCAACCAACTCATCGATACCGTGCGACCCACTGGCCGACTCGGCATCGTCGGGTTGTACGTCCCCTCGGATCCAGGTGCACCCGACGAGATGAGTGCAGCGGGTCGGTTAGGGATCGACTTCGGCAAGCTCTTCGAGAAGGGTCAGCGCCTCGGCACTGGTCAATGCGACGTGAAACGGTACAACCGACGGCTGCGCGATATGATCATCGAGGGGCGCGCTGATCCAAGCTTCCTCGTTTCTCACCGCGTGAATATAGAAGACGCCCCCGAGATGTACGAGGCGTTCGACAACCGAGAGGAAGGCGTTACGAAGGTACTCCTTGAACCGTAAACAGGGAACACGGGGCACCACCCGTTCTCGACACGATCTCGTATTACTCGCGTCCCACGTAGTTAGTCTGTGGGACTGGCCATGGTGTCGGCTTTGGGAATCTCCTCTTCGACCGCGAGAGTGTGTTCAGTGTCGGGGACTGTTATCGTCCTCGACCAAAAGAGCGTTCTCGATGAGACGCCGGGTCGCTCGACGAAAGCGTTCGGAGAGTGCCTGATGAGAGATACCGAGATCGTCGGCAATATCCGCCAATTGGGCCTCCCGTGGAATGTCGTAATACCCGGATTCGAGTCCTTTAATGAGTGCTTCGTGTTGATTACTCGTGAGATCATAGCGAACGCGACGAACCGCGTCAACATCGTAGAGGCGTCTAAGATCGTACGAGAGATCGTGTTCTTGGGCGTAATCGTTCACCGCTGAAATTCCGTTGCGATCGGGAAACAACACCTGTAGATGCCACGCCCGATCACGTGCGATGGCCCGCTGGACAGTTGCCTTCTGCTCGACGATCATGTATCCTACAACCTGAACGTCAGCAGCCCACGTCATGTGATAAAACTGCTCGTCTTCGTATTCGGCAAGCAGTTCACACTCCGCTACGCTAGGATCGTCTTCAAGAACCGTTGATAGTTCCTCGTTCTCCTCGTACGACACCCAGACGAACGGAAGAACATGGGACATATCGTGAGCGACGACGCGATCAACTTCGATTTCGATGTCTGGTAGGCGTTTGAGTGTCGTCCACAACGCGAACTCTTCGGCAGGAATCGTAAACTCCGCAATCGATGTCATAAATATGGAAAGCGGTCAAGAAAGAAATCTCTTGTCGTCAATTATCGGTTAATGGGCTAGAATAACCTTGTACCTCCCGTTCTCTTATATTTGCCACCAGTATATTTACACATGCAAATCAGAAATATACAATATACAGAGATCATTCACACGAGTCGACACGGGGATCGATCACGACCTGTGACGAACACAGCTAACGAAAATCAACAACCTGTCGAAGATTTCGTATATCCCCATATATTATCGAATGGTAACAAATATTATTTTCATAGTGAGTCTATACCCCGAATAAAACAGAAAATATTATATAATATCAACTATTCGATTGTACTGCCGATGACTGAAGACGTACACTTCATCGAAGAGCTAGAGGAAAGAGAAAATGCGACACCTATAGGAGTGACAACGATGGCGATGGGAGAAGAAGTCGGTGATCTGTCTCTCCCTCTTATTTAGATCTACTAAACTGTCATATTCACCGTTGCATTAATTATATGATGCAGTATATATCAAATTCATTATAAATGACAGTTGCGCTCATCGGACCATCCGAGGACCGGGAACTCCGCGCAGTAGCCACGGAACTCGATGCACGGGGAACTGAATGGGCCGTCTGGGACACGGACCACTGGCCGGGGGAAGTTCCTCTTTCATTCGACGTCGCATCAGGGATCCGTACGACAGTTTCGGAGCCGATCCAGCCTGATTCGCTGTCAGCAGTCTACGTCCGACGGATCGGATTCGATCTCCGAAATTCTGACTTCGCCGACGAACTCGATACGCGTCCGTATTCGTTGGTCAATCAACTCACCGAGTATCGGGGACTCCTCGGGTCGGTGTTGAGATATCTGGACGACCGAGGTATCCCTATCGTAAACGCTCCTCAGACGATGGCGGTTCACAGGTTGAAACCGTACCAGCTCGCACGATTCGCAGACGCTGGGTTACCCGTTCCAAAGACGCTGACGACGAACGACCCCACGGCAGCCATGGAATTCGTCGAGGAGGTGGATGAGGTGATATACAAACCAGTCGCTGGTGGTGGCCACGCTCGGATCGTAACTGCCGAAGACCTCGAACCGGACCGTTTGGAGCGACTGAGCAACGCTCCCGTCCAATTCCAACGGCGCCTCGACGGGACGAACTACAGGCTGTTCGTCGTCGATGGGGACATCGTCGCAACAGCTCACATCCTAAGCGATAATCTCGATTATCGGATGGGTCCTCACGAGGTCGAGACGATCGATCCGCCTGCCCCCGTTGCAGCGGCTGCCAGTCGTGCAGCGGACTGTTTAGGACTCGCTTTCGCCGGCGTCGACATCATCGTCACGGAGGATAGCTTTCGGATCCTCGAAGCCAACCCGTCGCCGATGTTCGCGACATTCGACGAGCGGGCAGGAACGAACGTTGCAGGTCACCTCGCTGAGTTCCTCGAATGAGTGGTGATCGTTCGAACATCGGATTCACGTGGGGAAGCACGGAGAACCTGTACTGGCTCCGTACCGAAAACGGCGACTACAAGCGGATCGACCCAACCTTCCTGGAGACACTCAAGACCGTCGCCCGGGGCGATCGAGGGATCGAGACACTCACAGAAGGCGAACAGAGGGCGCTCTCTGTGCTCCACGAGCAGGAGTATATTCGGGACGAAACGCCAGTCAAGGAGCTTCCAACGCCAGCAGGGATCACTCTCTGGCCGCGCTTGCTAGCGTTCGGGATCGTGTTCACCCTAGTAACCGTCTACGTCGGATATCGGTTGATTGACGCTCCTGAGACCGTCCCGGCGCTCGAGACGGGGGGAACGATCGAACAGCTTCTACTGTCCATCCCGGTGTTCGGTGTGATGGCAGTGATCCACGAAGCAGGCCATTATCTCGCTGCGCGGCCGTACTTCGATCCCTCGATCCGGTTACGGAGGCTCAATGGCGTGTTCCCGGCGCTCGTCACGACCACCAACGGGGCTTGGCGCTGTCCCAAGAGCGTCCGCATCTGGATCAGCATCGCTGGGCCGTTGATCGATCTCTGTCAATGTCTGGTTCTGGCCGGGATCTCACTCCTCATACCCGGAGGGTCCGTGGTAAGTGTGGTCGTACTGTTCGGATACGTCCGAATCCTCTGCTCGCTCAATCCCTTGGTACGAGGCGATGGATACTGGATCCTTGTCGACTGGTGGGATTCGGTAAATCTCCGATCGAGAGGGATGGCCGATCTCAAAGCCGGCCAACTGACGGTTCATGCGTGCTTTGCCCTCGGATCGCTCTCGTTTACAGTGCTGAGTATCGGTGTGGTCTTGTTCGTCGGTATAACATCGCTCAACCTCGGAAAATAATTCGAGCATCATCGTATCGAAGAGGGCCCATGTAACGAGCAGCTACCGACGATCGGCGCTGTTCGGAGTGGTCGGAAACACGACCAAGCGATACGCGGATACATATGGAATCAATATAGAAAACGAAATGAATGTACGGGATACATCCCCTGATTCGGATGAAGAATCCATCGAACGCTCCCCCATGACATCTGACGAAAACGATATCGCTCAGGAATCTTCAAAAGACGATGTTGAGAGGACTGGCGAGCACACTGAACCCCGTCTCTTGTGTGAATTTTGTGATACAAGTCACGACGCTACGGGGTTGCTCAAACACGTTGCTTACTCGGAGGATGAATCGCACGGTTCGTTAGGAAGTGTTCCTGAAGGGTTTCATCCCGCCAGTGCACCTGTACTCAAAGAGGGAACTATGCAGGTTGCGTTGCCGGACGAACTGCGTACAAACGTGCATTTCCATCCTCTCTGTCGATGGTGTGGGGAGAAATTTTATCTGATCGATAACTACATAGAACACATCAATGGCGACAGAGGATCGTTCGACGAAGATCTCCACCGAGCCGATGGCAGACAGCCCCAAAGGCCCTTGCTCGTCCCGTTTAATAGAAACGGAACTGTTATTCCCACGATTCCACCGCTGACTGAACTCATTGAGGATACAAACGAAGCAGTCGCTTTCGGCGGGAAAAAACGATCGGAACCAAATGGTTCACTCGATCCGAACGAATCGAAGACGACCGCAAAGCAGGAACGTTACGCCCCATCGAGAACAATGAAAGAAGAAAACGAAAACGTATCGAACGATGTAGAGACATCTCCACCGGAGATGGATGGAAACGGTTCGTCTGACGACGAAGCGGAACCAGAAAAACAGTATCCCACAGCTGTCATCGACTACGATCATAAAACAATAGAAAATGATAATTATACAAAGGATGGAAAGATCGATAAAGTGGCAACTACTATAGAGGAGACAGTAGACGAAAAGACAGTAAAGATCGACGGTGTACTTTTAGCTCTCGTCGACCGCGTAGTCGAGAAGGAAGCTACTGAGTACGATTCACGAACTGATCTTCTTGATACAGCTCTCGAAGAGTTTCTTGGATCAGTAATCACGGACGATCAGATGAGTTTCGAAAATCAGATTACCACCAGTCGCCGCTTCGATATCGAAACCGATCCTGTACTCAAACATCTATTACGAGAGATAGTCAAAATCCATGGAGAATTCGATTCATATCACGAATTTGTACAACATACGTTACTTGACTATCTCGATATTGAGACTAGTGCGAATGAGATACCCATTCCGAACTACACCCGGTATTCGTTCGTTATTGAACGGCTCATTCAAATCGACGATAGTCCGTACGAATCTCCCAGCCACATCGTTCATACTGCTCTCGAAAACCACCTTCAGATATGAGACATATTACTCGCAGAATTCACGAATAGAATCACCTGGCACTCGGGGTAACGGAACGCCTGATCGAGGGGATTCTACTCGGGGGGATCCGAGTGGTTCAGTCGGTGTTCGTACCGAGCGTGAATCACATCGAACAGATCGTTCCCGATCTCCGTCCGTAATCGAGGTTGGGCCGTAGCAAAGAACTCGTCTAAGCGATCGTACTCCGCGAAATGTTCGTTATCTTCATTTTTATCGTATCTCTGTTGGCGTTCATATTTGAGTGCTTGGAGGCAGTTGTCGATCAGATCCATATCCTTCACAAAGCGGGCAAGGGGGGACTCTCTCGTTTCGTAGGACTCCCACAACGCCATGAAATGAGGGGCATCGAACGAAGCTACGAAGTCAGTCATCACTTCGCGCTCTCGTTGTTCTTTCTGTTCTCGTTCGATATTCTGAGATTCGGGCTCAGCGCGCGTGGCCACATCACCGGTGCGAGCCTCGGCGAGATCGTGAACGAGCGCCATCGAAACGGCCTTGTTCGGATCGAGGTCAGCTTCGTCAGCGAACAGCAGACAGAGAACCGCGGTGCCCCACGTGTGTGCAGCGACTGACTCCGGGTTTTCGATCCCGCGAAGCTCCCACCCCGTCCGGAGTTCGTCTTTCAGTTCGTAAACCTCTAGGAGCGTATCGAGTTGTGCTGTGGACGGTGAATCCGTCATACAGAAGGTGGGGTCCGAAGCAGTTTACGCTTGTTGAGGATACGTTTGAAGTTCTCACAAGAACACCACTCCCGACAGAAGCCGTACCGAGACTCAGAAAGAGATACCGAAACGATCGTTGAGAATCCGATCTCGTTCACGCTTAGATTCGATCTGTGTCGTCTGTTCGTGTCCCTTCTCCGTGACAGTCAAGCTATCGTTCGAAAGAGTGATCCGACCTGTTGTAGTCGCAATCGTACAAAGAGTCCGGCCAGTGAATGGTGAATCCTGGGCGGTTTGTTGATACTCACACATCTCATTGAAATCAGAGAGTTCCCGCGCTGCAGTCGTGAACCGGTAGGTCGGTTTCCAACCTTCATCCGCAGCCAGTTCCATAGCGAAGTAGTGATTCGTGTCATCAGCAGGAACGATCTCGTACGTTCCTTCCAACCCAGTACGTGAATCGCCAGAGAGAGGCAGCGGGACCCGACAGAAACGACCATACCCGACGTCGACGACATACGATCGATCGAGATTGATGAGGAGGGCCATATGATCAAACGGAGGTCCGAAGTTCCCCCCCTCGTGGCGAACCCGACCCTCAATGAGGCGCACATCGTATCCGAGCTGATCGAGAAGCCAACCGAACAGTGAGTTGAGTTCATAGCAGAAGCCACCCCGCTTCCGCTCGACGATCTTCGTATAGAGAGACGGCCGATCAAGGACGATCGGCTCGTCGCGTGCGATGTCGAGAGTCTCAAACGGTACTGAAAGCAAGTGGGAACGCTGTAGCTTCCGGAGATGCTCGAGATTTGGAGTGATGTTGGAGTCCGGAGACATACCGATTCGAGTCAGATACGGGCGAATCTCCATCATCTCAGTTCACCTCTGGGACGTGTTCCAGTACCGAGACAGTGGATATCGTTCCTTCGGATCGTGGGAATCATTCGACTGCCTCGTAACCGGACAGCCGATATCTCCCCGGTATTCATACAGTACATCTTCTGATAAACAGTTGCAGCGTTCGAAATTACTGCTATCGTCTTGTCGCCAGATTAGGGATTGTCGTGCTGTATTCACTGGTTGTTTTTAATACAACTACTAGAATAATAATCCTTTCGACGTGGAAATAGATTACTATTCATCAACGATCGTCTTACCCAAAGATACCCGTGTGTCTGTAGATTATAAAATTTTGTATTGTCGTTAGTGAGGTCGTCGCAGGAATACAGAACCGTGGCGATGTCCTCGGATCACCGAGACGGGAGCGTTGTTGACGAGAACAGTGATGTCTTCGGCTCAGTGCTCAATCGATATCTGTAGATTAAGTGAGATCCGTAGGGACGCCGATCACGGTGCCATCGCAGAGTGCATCGAGTTCTGTAACCGTCGGAATCAATCATTTATACCTGCCTACTATTATAATAATTTTATCATTAAAAGTTTATACTTGTACGAGAATACTCGCACAGAACACAGATGGTGATCGACCAATCGGCAGAGACAGCGGCACAGTCAAACAGGTGCGTTGGGAGCGGCTCCGAGTTCTCCCGGCGAACGATGCTGGCTGGCATAGGAGCGCTTCTGTTCGCGGATAGAGTAGCCAGTTCAACGAAGGGTCACAAGACGGACGACGGGGACGAGACGCCGAAGCTGTGGTATACTGATCCTGCCGAAGACTGGGAATCGGAGGCGCTCCCGCTCGGCAACGGACGGATGGGTGCGATGGTTTTCGGTCGAACAGACCAAGAGCGGATACAACTCAATGAGGAAAGCCTCTGGGCAGGAAGCCAACACGAACCGGACGGAAACGATCCGATGGCGGCCGAGGTACTGTCCGCTGTTCGGGAACATCTACTGAAAGGCGAACACGAACAAGCCGAAACACTCATCGATCCCCACATGTTGGGCGATCCTCCTGATTACGAGACCCTGATACGACCGTATCAATCGTTTGGCGATCTGTTCATCAATGTCGGTCACACGGACGTTGTAGACTATCACCGCGAGCTCGATCTCGATGCGGGCATTGCACGAGTCCGCTACCGAACCGGTCGAACGAAATACGAACGGGAAGCGTTCGTATCCGCTCCGGACGACGTTTTAGTGGTCCGGCTCACAGCACGAGGGCCGGATCCGGTTTCAGTTTCCGTTTCGCTGACACGCGAACAAGACGCCGAAACCGTGGCCGACGGCGACGATCTCGTTCTTCGGGGGCAGATCCAAGAGGACCCATCGATCGGCTTCGACGGTCCGGGGGTCGAATTCGAGGGACGGCTCCGGGCGATACCACAGACGACTGGATCTGTTTCGACGACCGATGACCGGATGGATATCGAAGATAGAGTGGGGATCACGCTGCTCTTTACGGGAGCAACGGGGTTTCGAACGACGAGAGATCCCGAAGACACCGTCGAACACCTGCTCGAAGCGGCAGCAGCCAAGCCGTACGAGCAGTTGCGGAGCACTCATGTCACGGATCACCGAGCGTTGTTCCGGCGGGTAGAACTCGATCTCGGCGGAACTGAAACGCCACTCCCTACTGACGAACGGCTCGCAGCCGTTCAAGACGGAGATATCGATCCAACGTTGACGGAGCTGTATTTCCACTACGGACGGTACTTGTTGATGAGTAGTTCTCGTCCAAACGGCAGACTGCCGGCGAATTTACAGGGGATTTGGAACAAGGAGATGTATCCTCCGTGGCAGAGTGATTACCATATGAACATCAACCTCCAGATGAACTACTGGCTGGCGGACGTCTGTAACCTTTCAGAATGCGTCCAACCCTTGGTCGACTGGCTCGATACACAGCGAGAACCGGGTCGAAAAACGGCATCAATCCATTATGGCTGTGATGGCTTCGTCGACCACGTGTCGAGTGACGTATGGGGAAGTACGCCACCGGAAGGATGGTTCGGGGCGGTTTGGCCCATGGGAGCCGTCTGGCAATGTCGGTTGCTCTGGGAGCACTACGCGAAAACCGGTGATCGGGAGTTCCTTCGAGAAACGGGTTATCCAATCATGAAGGACGCTGCCCGGTTCGTCCTCGATTTCCTCATCGAGGATGATCAGGGAAGACTCGTTACCGCTCCGTCGAACTCACCGGAGAATTCGTTCATCAACGATGACGGGTATACGGCGCTCTATGACGTTGCCCCGACGATGGACATTCAACTCATCCACGACCTGTTCGGTCACTGTATAGCGGCCGCGGAGACGCTCGACATCGATACATCGTTGAGCGAGGAGCTTTCGGAGGCAGTGATGCGACTCCCACCGTATCAGATCGGAACGGACGGAACATTACAGGAGTGGATACACGATTACGAGGAAGCGAATCCGGGACATCGACACTTCTCACATCTGTTCGCGTTCCATCCAGGAGACCAGTTTACGCTCCGTGAGACACCCGTTTTGAGCCACGCCGTGCGAAACGCACTCGAACGCCGACTCGAACACGGAAGCGGTCATACGGGCTGGAGTCGGGCATGGCTCATAAATCAGTGGGCACGGTTCGAAGACGGAGAGAGCGCCCACGAAAACCTCTTGGCGTTGTTCAGGCAGTCGACCTTATCCAACCTCTTCGATACGCATCCGCCGTTTCAGATCGACGGTAACTTCGGTGGTACCGCCGGTATCGCTGAAATGCTGTTACACGACCATGCGGGAGAGCTGAGTCTTCTTCCCGCTCTCCCTGACCAGTGGGCTGAGGGCGAAGTGAAGGGATTACGAGCCCGAGGTGTGTTCGAGATCGATATGGAGTGGTCCGATGGACAACTCGACACGGCGACGATCCACTCGGCGACCGGTGGGGAATGTCGCGTTCGCACCCACGACGGTGTCCAGCTTTCGATCGCGTCGGTAAGTCACGGCAACAAGCCCACTGTGCGCCGGCCAGCAGCGCGGGTCGTCGAGTTCTCGACTGAGCCGGGACAGACGATCTCGCTCGAAGCTGATCACGTCTCCGTGGCCGCCCTTACGATCGATTCGTCCGAGATCGAACTCGATCAGAACGAGGAACACGTCCGGGTCACCGTCCGTGTACGTAACATCGGGACTGCGCGATCGGCAGCAACCATCGTTCGGCTCGTAAACGTGAGTGACGAGCGGAAACCGATCGGGAGTGATCTATCGATTCCAGCGCTCGCTGCCGATGAAACCGCCGTGGTTGACTCCGAGCTCTATACAGAAAAGCTGCTGAGCGGCGACAATCAGCTCTGGGCGCTGGTCGACCCGGAACGGACGATCGGCGAACTGGAACAAAACGCTGCCGTCGAAGCCGTGGGAACAGTTCGCATCGAATCGGGGGGGACGATCGAAACGAACTCTCCGAACTAGGATGTTCGTCGTCTACTGCTGTCAAATAGATCCGGCTTCGAAGGCCGTCGATGCTCACTCATAGACGTGGAGGGAACCGGTTTGGTTGTTCTCGATGTACTCCCAGTCGTAGTCAACGCCGAGACCGGGCCCGTCCGGAACGGTAACGTGGCCGTTCTCGTCGACGGTGTCGATCATATCCGAGTAGTCACCGTTATAAACTGGCGGTTGGGTGTTCTGGCAGTTGGGATGAAGCAAAGCCAATTCGTAGTAGTTCGTGTTCCGTGTTGCAGCGATACAGTGTCGCTGTGCTGGACCCGGAGCATGGAACTCGACATCGAGACCGAACGATTCGGCCATATGAACGATTTTCATCGCACCCGTGATCCCTGCGTCGTACTCGGGATCGGCACGAACGAAATCAGTTCCCTCGCTGACGACGAAATCCGCGTGTGATTCGAGCCCGCGAACGTGTTCGGTCTGCAAGATCGGTGTCTGGAGTTTGTCACGGAGCCGACGGTGTCCCTGCTGTGAAATGCCACCATCGCGGTAGGGATCTTCATACCAGAAGAAGTTTTGTTCATCAAGTGCTCGTCCGACCGTGAGGGCGTCGGCGAACGTCTCGTACTCACAGGCGGGATCGAACATAAGATTCATCTCGTCACCCACTCGTTCACCGACGGCGGTTATCGACTCGATCTCACGATCGATATCACGGCTCGCATCGCTTCCACCCCAGCCATGGATCTTGTACCCCGGAAACCCACGTTCGTAACACGCTTGAGCGAAATCGGCGAAAGCTTCCGGTGAATCGAGGCCTCCGTTTTCATCACCGTGATACGTCGACGCGTACGCAGGGATCGATGTACGATAGGTGCCGAGCAGTTCGTGAATCGGAGCATCGTAGTACTTCCCTGCGAAATCCCAGAGCGCGATATCGATCGGACCGATTCCCATCCGATCGTACTTCCGAAGTGCCCGTTTGATCTCGCTCCAATGTTTCTCGCGTTCGAGCGGATTCTTGCCGATGAGATAATCGGCAAACATGTTTATCTGGGCAGCGCCGGGAGAGTTGCCACCCACGTACGTCCCGGTAACCCCACAGTCGGTATGAATTTTGATGCCGAATAGATTGCGCCACGTCGTCTGTCCCGGTTCGTAGATGAGATTGAATCCGTTTCGATCCGTTCCGATGTCTTCGAGTGGATACTGAAACTCACGGCTTTCTATTCGCGTTATCGTTGGTACCATGGCAGGAATTGAGGGACGGACAGTATAAACTTCCGCAAATATGTATATTTTGATGTGGTTAGTGTATTTAATTCGTTTTATGAATCTCTTCTCGGATCAGTAGTCCCGGATGCGAACGAAAACGCGGCGCGCTTTAACGACTGTTCCGAGCTACACTGTCAACCCGATCCAGCCGCTACGACGTTTCCCTGATAGCTCCGTCGACTTCGGCGTCGGTAGCGATCGAAACGGAACGTCCGGTCACGGTGCCATCGACCTCGGTGTCATCCCGAAGTGTAACATCGCCGTCGGTCACGATATCGCCGTCGACTTCGGCGTCGTCACCGAGGTCGACGTTGCCGTCGGTTTCAACGGTACCATCGATCTCGACGTCGGGCTTGATGGAGACGTTTCCAGCAGCGCGGACATCGTCGGTGTCCTCGTCGATGACCACATCCCAGTGGCTATCAGTAAATGAAACGGAAAGCTTGTTCTCAGTGCTCTCCTCATCGCGTTCGTCGTGGTCGTCGTGGTTATCATCGTGGTCATTCCAGTCGCTTACGTTCCCCGCGAGCGTGGGGGTTCCACCGATGACTGCAACACTGCCGATCACCACGGCAGTGAGCAAGAGTATGAGTGGTATTCGCTTCATTGCTCCATCGGAGGGCAAGGGGGCAAGGGCCAAAAAACGGTGACGTCATTGCTGCCATTTTCGTGGGTTTTACGGCCATTTACAGCGGTTTTCGGCGTTTTGCCGCGTTGATCAATTCGTGGTGGCTGCCGATAGCCCTTTACCCGTTCTGTTGTATGACTAAGATCACAAGCGTATGCAACTGGTCACCTACCTTTCCGTTTTACTTGCCGTTATCGCTGCGTCACTGGGCATTTTCGGTACGATCTCTGTTGCTTCCGATACCATCGACTCTCCGAGAGACACCCAGTTTCAGAGATCGGAGCTCGATGTGGATCGCGTTCTCCTCCGTTTCGATGTTCGAGACGACGGAGCTGCTGTTGCACGCGTCGAATATCGATTCGCACGCGAAGCGAACGGAAGCGCGTTCACCCGGTTCCGAGACGATATCGCGTCGAATCGAACGGCGTATTTGAATCGGTTCGAGCGACGTGTGGCTCAGACCGTGGAGAATGCGGAGAACAGAACCGGACGATCGATGAATGTAACCAATACCACAATACACGCAGAGACGCGTCAACTCCCACAGCCCCACAGCGTTGTGGTGTACACGTTCGTGTGGCACGGCTTCGCAGCGGAAAAGCAAGGGAAGCTCACGGTCGGAGACGCGTTAGCGGGACTCTTTCTCGACAAGACGATGCAACTACAGATCTCGTGGCCCGATGGATACCGGACACGAACGGTCGACAATAGCGCCAGCGAACAGCGTGCGAACGCAGTGATCTGGAGTGGACCGACCTGGTTCGACCGCGAGGGACCACGAATGAAACTCGTTCCAGAGGGGTTCCGTATCGATCCAGTGCCAGCCGCGTTACTCCTGTTGAGCGGTCTGTTCGCAGCAAGTGGGGGAGTATTGTGGTGGCATGTTGATCGAAGCGAAAACGAACAGCCATCGGCTCCGACAGCCGACGAGACACGACCGACACATCCTGACGGCGATCAGTCCGATTCGAGCCAGAAACCGGGGGTGGATCCCGAACTGATGAGTAATGAGGAACGGATCCTCTGGGAAATCACCCGGCGTGGTGGGCGCGTCAAACAACAGGAACTCGTTGCGGAATTGGACTGGAGTGATGCGAAAGTCAGTCGGAGCGTGAGTGCGTTGCGTGAGCGTGATGCTATCGAGAGATTCAGGATCGGGAATCAAAACGTGCTATCAGCGTCTACGGACGAAGATCACGAGGAAGAGTCATGAGGACGAACGAATCGATCGACGACCGATCAGACGAACCCGTGACTACGAACGGGACGAGTGATGGTCGGCTAACGACACGTGTGAAAGACTCGACGAACGTGATTGCAACGGTACTGATCGGTCTCGCGGTACTGTGTGCGGTGAGCGCTGGCATCTTCCTCTTTGAAATCGATGAGGATCTTGCGGATTCCCCACCCGTGAACGGTTCCGAGGATGCTGCGGAGAGCAACTACGCAGGGATCGTCGGTGCACAGGAAGTCGAACTGCGTGATGAATATATGACTCGGTCGTTCGAAGAACGACTCACTCGCTCCTCGAGCGATGAATCACGGGCTGCAGTCATCGAATCTGAAACCAGACAGATACGTTCTATGCTGGAAACGTTGGAAACACGAAAAGCCGATATCCGGCAAAGTGACGGCGATAACCGTACACAGTTGGTCTCGTTCGTGGCAGAGAGCCGAACGCTCGAACAACGTCTCGACCGCGTCCAGCAAGCCACACAGCCACTTCCACCCGCTCTTCGAACGGAGTTCGGACTCACGGAGCAAACGTTCGAATCGCTTCGAGATCGGATCCTTTCCCTCACCACACCCGCGATGAACGACCGTGCGAGACATATTGCCGGTGATGACGTCGGAGATGATCTCGACGGAAACAGGGAGGATAACGATAACGACGACGATGACGATAACGATAACGACGACGATGACGAGGAAGAAGACTACGGTGATCCGAACGAATGAAGCCACGGTAGCGTGTGAGAGTCTCACGTCGGGGATTCATTATCAATAGGAGACTGTATCGAAGAGGAGGGAACGAATGACGAGTGAAGATCTCGGCTTGACGTACAGCGAGGAAGAGATACGGACGTTCATCGAAGAAGCCGTCGCCCAAAAAGGGACGCAGTATCAGCCTCGCTTTTATGCGGTGACGGGCAGCCACGTGTACGGATTCGACAGTTCCGACAGTGATATCGACGTTCGTGGGATTCATGTCGCTCCAGCCGAAGAATACGCGTATCTACAGACCCCGGTCGAGGAAGTAACGATCAACATGGACGGGACGACCGAGGGATTCGAAACGTATGCCGATATCGATCTCCGGAGTTACGAGTTGAAGAAGTTCGGATCGTTGCTGGCGAAAGCCAACTACAACGTGATCGAGTTGGTGTTCGAGGCACCGACGGTAATGAACGGACTACCGTTGGAGATGGATGCATTGGAGGCGCTCATCCGAGAACATCTTCCGATGAACGTGCCTCACGCGTATCTCGGGATGGCAAAATCGAACTACTACAAACACCTCGACCCCGAGAAACCGGTGGGATACGATCCACGGCCGAAGGAATTCCTCTACGTCTATCGAGGGCTTCTCGGCGCGAAGTACGTCCTCGATCACGAAGATATCGAAGCGAACGTCCAAACGTTAGCCACGGCAGTCGACGGAGGCAATCCGGAGCTCGTCGAAGAGCTGATCAACCACAAACGTGAGATCGACGAACCGACCGTTCCTGATGCGCTCGAACAGCGGACGAGAGCTGCCATCGTCGAACAGTTCAACGCGCTCGATGCGCTGCCCACACCCGACAAGTCCGGCTACCACGACGCACTCGACGACTGGATGCACAACGTCAGGATATGATACATAAATATACCAACAACCATTACATGATTTGATTGATATGAATTCGATCCCCATATTTATCGTTTATATTATATTAGTATCCGTGATTAGATCAGGATAGAATTTCCCTGTGGTTACAGGTTCGACGCGCTTACTTCCGTCCTCGTCCAGTAGGAGACGTGAACGAGGTAGTTAGTGGGTATCTGACCCAGTTGCTCGATGGGATCGGTGTGTGGCAAGCGACCGTACTGCTGCTTGGAGTTTCCATCAGTGTGGCAGTAGTACTGGAGTTCGTCGTACTCAGATCGTTGTTACAGTACACGAAACGCACCGAAACACAGTATGATCACATTCTGGTCGGTGAGCTTCGGGTGCCGATCGTCCTCACGGCTGCGTTAACGGGGGTGTATCTGTTGACACAGATTCGATCCGTGGTCGAAAACGTGCTATTGACATCCGAACAGCTGGAAATATTCTTCGGGAAGCCATCGCTGTCGATCATTATACTTACGTGGGCGTTGGCGGCCAACCGCATCGTCAATCGGGCCGTTGAGGAGGTGAAAGGCAAGGATTCACGATTCGATTTCGCACCCATTTTTTCAAATATCTGGACACTCGTCGTCGTTGTCGGCACCACTGTGTTGTTGCTCTCCATCTGGGAGTACAGTATCTCGCCGCTGTTGGGTGCTGCGGGGGTCGCCGGCATCGCTGTCGGTTTCGCCGCTCGGGACACCGTCGCCAATTTCTTCGGTGGTATCGCGCTGTACTTCGACGACACGTACAAGCTGGGCGATTACATCGAACTGGACTCCGGGGAAGCGGGGACTGTCGTCAAGGTGGGCGTGCGTTCCACGACACTCATGACGCGCGATGAAGTTGTCATCACCGTTCCGAACTCTGTTCTCAACGCCGCGAAAGTGATCAACCAATCGGCACCCCAAACCAGAAAGCGCCTCCGTGTCCCGATCGGAGTCGGATACGGCACCGATATCGACGCATTCGAAGAAATGGTCGTGGACATCGCAAGCGAGGAATCACTCGTCCTCGACACGCCGAAACCACGGATGCGATTTCGTCGGTTCGGCGACTCGGCACTCGAATACGAACTCTTCTGTTGGGTGCATTCACCGACTCGAGTCGTCAAAGCCCGCCACGAACTCAACCGGACGATCTATAAGCGACTGAATGCCAACGACATCGAGATTCCGTTCCCCCAGCGGGACGTACAGGTGACCACCGTGAATTCGACCGGTGCCTCTCTAACAGCGACGGACATCTCAGCAGAAAAGGACGACGTGTCCGAGACGAATATGATGAAAAGGGGATAGTATATCTGATACATATTTCACATCTACTACCGTTCCGTGGGTGGATCGCTGCTGATCAGACGGATCGGATACCGCAGTTCGATCGCATCCGAAATAGCGTTGTGGCTAGCTGTCGAGGGAGTACCGATCCATCGTCAGTTGCCGCTGCCGGTTTCGGCGCCTATCGCTTGCTGGTCGAGCCAATCTTGCAGGCCCGAATCAGGGATCGTCAGCGAGTGGGTGGCTCCGCCGTGATCTGGATAGCCACCGGCTTCGCTCACGCTGTCGGGGATGTCGGAGTCCGCGGCTGAATCATCCGGAGGAACATCCGTGTCCAACGACCGGTTTCGGAGTTCGTCGAGGACGCGTTTTTCCGTATCGATCCGTTCGGCCGGCCAAGCTCCGGCGTAGGTGACGTTGTGACTCTCGACATCGCCAGCAGGCATCGCTTCGAACCCGTTTGGCCACTGCGGTGGCGATGAGAGTTCAGTGGCGACGTTCTGGAAGGCTCGCCCGTCTAACCCCGGATCGGTCACGAAGTTGTCCTCAAAGTAAGCGCTTCCGTCGCCCCAGACGACGGCGTCTGACCAATCGAATCGGCCGATGTACCCACAGCCGACAATCGCAGCCGTCGCGCCACTGGACATCCAAGAGGCCTTATCGAAGTAGTACGTGAGATTGTTGGCGAGAACGGCGTCGGTGTCGTCTTTGTGGCGAGGGTTGCGATCGTTGTTCTTCGCATAAAGGGACCCCATGATAGCGACGTTCGTCGCCCCGTCGCCGATGAGGGTCCCGTTGGAGTTTTCTTCGGGATCCTCTAGTCCTTCAGCAATGAAACAGTTGGACAACGTCGTGTCGGTGCTGTCGTAACCCACCGAGAGGTTTTCATCGCGGCCCCAAAACGCCGTGCAATGGTCGAAAATGACGTTTTGAGTACCATCAGCGCTGTTCATCGGATCGGTACCCTCTCCACCACTTTCGTCACCGCGGAAGACACGGACGTGTTGGACGATGCAGTCGTCAGCGTCGACCTGGAAAAAGCCGTTCGTGAATGTGATGCCCGGAGCTGGAGCTGTCTGACCTGCGACCCAGCAGTTCGGCTCGGTGATCTCAAGTGTTTGGTTTTCCAAGTCGAGGACACCGCTCTCCTCAAAAACGACCACGCGGGGCCCAGCTGTATCCAGTGCAGCTTGAATATCACTTACAGAAAGACTCTGGATTTTGATGACCTGAACGCTGTCATCGAACCACGACACGTCTGCAAAGCCGTCCTCGTAGTCAACGTAGGATCCACCGCTGACTCCTTCGGCTGTCACGAACGTCGCTATCTCTCCCAAGGCCGTATCACCGTCTTCGGCGTCGAGTGCTGCTCGGAACTCGTAGTCAGTATCGTTCACCAGTCCGAATTCGGTTTGCTCGAACGGGCCAGTCTCGGACAGATTCTGTGGCGTCGTCGCGGTCCACGAAGAGCTACCGGCTTGCCGATATTCGAAGAAAACGTCCGCGTCGAACGCACCCCCGAGGTCGTCGAGGGATCCTGATAGCGTTGCCGCTGTAGAAGAGACGTCTGATGCCGTTTCCGTCGAGACGATCGGCTGTGTGTCCGGCGGTCGCGTCGTCACCGTCTCGACGAAACCGGTGTCCGTATCGCCGTCGCTGGCGTTCGCAACCGCACGGTACTCGTAGTCCGTCTCGTTCGTGAGTTTCGAAACCTCGATTTCGAACGATCCACTCGAAGAGAGCGTCTGTGTCTCGGAACTGTTCCACGAAGTGGCATCCGATTCCCGGTACTCGAAGGAGACATCGGCTGTGGATGCGTTCCCGAGCGAAGCGAGTGAGGCCGACAACGTGACGCTGGTCGCTCCAACGTTCGATACAGATCCGGTCGAGACGAGCGGCAACGGATCGTTCCCTCCTGTTCCACCGGAGACGCTTCCGGATATCTCGGGAGAACCCAAGTCCCGGTTGTTCGTCAGAGTGATACCCGCGAGATCGGTGAACTCACTCGTACACAACGTCCCACTGTTCGCACTCGTCACACCGAGTCCTAAATAGCCGTCAGTCGTGAAGTCCACCGAAGACAACTCGGCGATCAGCGTCCAATCGCTGCCATCCGTCGAGAGATACGCACGGAGTGTATCGTCCGTCCGGATCAGACGCTGCCAGTTGGCATCCATCTGTCCACCGTTCCGGATGACATCCCCACCGTCAGAGGTCGTACTCTCCGTAAAATCACCCGTGTTCGCGCGCCACGAGAACGACGACTCGTTCCCCGGCGTCGTCCGAACCATTGCGTTTTTGGCGTCGGATGCGAGAGATTCGCGGAACAACAACCCGGCTTTAGCCCATCCATCAGTGTCTTCGACGTTCGTGACGTGAACCGTCACGTCGAAATCTCCCCGGACATCGGTGAAATAGTAGTGTCCCTCGTCGGCCTCGTTCCAGATATCCGTACCACTACCTTTAACGGTGAGCGTAGAGGCTGCCGTGGCCGTGCCACCGAGTACAACGGTTCCAATACTGCCTGCTGCGATTGCACGTAAAAACGTGCGTCTGTCATGTGCCATCACTAAACACCAACACCACAATACACAAACAAGATAATAAATTTATTCTAGTAACAATTACTATTATCTATCTATTGGTTGGTAACGTTTTTCCCGAGCGAGGAACGTTCCCGGTAATATGGGTGGAATAGGCGGTAGCTCTCCGATCAGAGATCAGACAGTCCACCCTCCCGAGTGAATCACACAATTACCCACTTCGGTTGACTACCACTCGAAACCGTTTGCGCCTCAGGAACGCAGGAGTCCTCAGTAAATGCACTGTGAACGAGTCGGTATCCCCACCGGATCAGGGCGGGCTCACACTCGTCTCTTCGACGGAAAGCGCCCACTGTTCGAGCCAGTTACGGAGACCACTGTTTGGTACCGACAGCGAGTGAGTGTTCTCCGGAAGATCCGGATAGCCCCCAACGGCCTCGTGATCAGGGAGCCAGTATTCATACTCCGAGTCGAGACGGTCGTTGCCCGCTCGATCGGTGATTTCTCGAACGATGCGCTGGTCGTTTTCGGTTCGATCAACCGGCCGTGCACCGGCGTAAGCGAGGTTGTGGCTCTCGACATCATCCGACGGCATGGCTGTCAAGCCATCCGGCCAAAGCGGTTTCGAGCCTGTCGTACCGGGTTCGACGAACGAAACGTCTGAATCGATGGGTGGATCGGCCGTGACGTTGTCTTCACTGTACACCGTGCCACTGCCTTCGACGATCGATTCGCCGGTGGCAGTCACGCCCGTGTACTTGTTTCCAACCCAGGTCGTTTCTGCCGAGCTGTCGGTGTTCGACGCTTCATCGAAGAAATAACAGAAGTTGTTGGCAACGACAGTTCGTGTATCGCTTTTGAGCCGAGGGATTCGATTGCGGGCTTTCGCCCACACGTTACCGAGCAATGCGACATGATCGGCGCCATCACCGATCAGGGTACAGTAGTTGTGATCGGAGCCGTCACCGTATGGATCGTACAGGCCTTCGTAGATCAGGTTGTTCGAGTACGTCGTCCTGTCGGTATCATAGCCGACAGACATGCATTCGTCGACACCCCACGATGCTGTACAGTGATCGATGACGTTGTTAACCGTCTCATCTTGCGTGTTCAAAGCGTCGTTGCCCTGAATATTCCCGTCCGAACCCGGACCGATACGAGATCGAATGTGCTGGACGACGCAGTTGTCGGCATTCACCTGTACCATGCCATTGATGAACGTGATTCCGGGTGAAGGGGCGGTCTGCCCTGCTACCCAACAGTTGTTTTCCGTAATCTGTAGCGTGTTTCCACCCAGATCGATGGTACCGCTGGTTTCGAAAACGATTACCCGTGAACCGCTGGTGTGGAACGCACTTTCGACAGCGCTCCGGGTCGGCTCCGTGACCGTAATGACGCGGGTACTGTCATCAAGCCACGATCCTATCGAGGCGAACCCATCACTCCCGTCGAAATACGATCCGTCCGGGCGTTCATCACCGTCTTCTGGGGCTGTAAACGTGTTCCTGGAGCCAGTATCGGAATCGCCGTCACTAGCGTCCGACACAGCTCGAAACTCGTATTCGACGCCCGAAGATAATCCAGACACGTCCTGACTGAACGAAGCCGTCGTGGTGAGCGTCTCTTCAGTGGTTCTGATCCACGCATCCGTCCCTGACGTGCGGTACTCGAAGTACACGGTGGCCGAGGAGGCATCACCTAACGTCTCAAGAACTCCATTCAGGGTCGCCGACGTAGGGGTTACGTTCGAGACCGATCGCGTCGAGACGATCGGATTCGTGTCTCCTCCATTCTCAGTAGAGACACTACCCGCTACCTCGACAGCACCGATATCCCGGTTGTTGCTCGGGGTAACCCCCGTAAGGTTCGAGAACCCGACGGTACAGAGTGTGCCTGAATCGTGGCTTGTAACGGCTAACCCGAGATACCCACTCTCCGAGGGATCGATCACGTCCTCCGTGAGTTCCGCCATGAGTGTCCAGGAATTCCCGTCGGTCGAACCGTACGCGAGAATCGTATTTTCACTGCGAACTAGACGTTGCCAATCAGCCGACATCGTGCCTTCTGAGATTTCACTTTCGCTTTCGCCTGCATCGGCGGTCAAACTCGTCGATTCGCCGCCCATCTCGGATCGCCACTGGACCGACGTATCGTGACCCGGCGTGTTCCTAATCATCACGTTCTTCGATTCGGCTTCCAGCGACTCACGGAACATCAATCCACCTTTGGCGTATTCATCGGTATTCGTTATCTCGTCTACTCGGACGATAACATCGAAGTCGCCGCTGACCTCCGTAAAGTAGTAGTGGCCTTCATCGGCCTCGTCCCAGATGTCCGTACCAGCTCCCTCGATCATAACGTCAGAGGCTGCCGTGGCCGTGCCTCCGAGTACAACGGTTCCGATACTGCCTGCTGCGATCGCACGTAAAAACGTGCGTCTGTCATGTGCCATCACTAGACACCAACATCACAATACACAAACAAGATAATAAATTTATTCTAGTAACAATTATCATTAGTAAGAATGCCGGTCTCATTCGCTGCTAGCAGTCATCAAAAATAGGACCGTTCGATCCCGAGGAATGCTACTAAGAGTGATTAATGCCGTTCCCGAGAAGGGAACAGAAACGGAGTCACCGATGCGAACTTCCTGTTCTGTGATAGAGATCGATTAAAGTCACCGGTCAGATGTGAGCGATAGAGTTATATTACAGGTGTACTCTTGTAATGGAAAATCGATCATTCCCACCGGGTACAACCAAAACTGAACGAAGAAGATCTCTCTCCTCGAAGTAGCAGTGTTGCATTATCGATGATAATATTCACATATACTATGTTATACAGATATAAATAAGTAAAATAATCTTAAATTCTATATCGAAACCTGGTACAATCGTTACGTAGCGGTGTATCAGTTATAGACGTTTACCGTAGTAACAGCGCTGATTCCCTTGAACACGTCGTATCGATAAATATTGAGATTATTTTTATTTCTTATTATTTTCATACCTTATATTATATGTCCCAATAGTAACTGTATCGTCGTCGATTTCTGAGATCGTTTCATCCGACGGGGTTACGTGCACAGGGGGATGACCATCAGTAATCACGATCGAGTAGGAAGTCGGTCACATCAGAACTTCGCCTATGGAAGGCAACATTAGTCGCTTGAGGTACGATGATACGAATCGGACAACCGTTCGGTCTCTGTTTCCGATTCCCGTATTTCACACCTGACCTTGTTTTCTCAGAGTTCTTACGAGATATCGTTTATCGAAGTTTCACCATCGGCACTCAAACGAAGATAGACACCCCTCTATCGATGTGTAACCCTGTTCGGATGTCCCCACCCTATCTGAGCATACTCCCACACACCTCTATCGATGTGTGAACGGAACAGAAACCGACCACAGTTCTCGCGACAAGGAATCATTCATGTGCTTTAGGAAATTATTACTTCATTCTATAAAATAAAAAAGCGGATAAACAACCGTTTACAGATCGATAAGGGGGTGTCCATAGGAAAGGACACACATCGATAGAGGGGTGTCTTTAGATGACTCTCAATAATATATCGTCTACGTTTCGTTCTGGATCTGTGCTTTGACAACTGACTCAACTTCATGATTCGAAATCATATCGATTCGTGAATCTTCACGAAGCGTTTCCAAAATCGTTTCCGGCTGCTCACCGAACTGGAATTCGAGAAACATCCCGGAGCTGGGACCGTGACTCCGTCGTTCGAAGTCGAGAAGAGAATACGTAGTCAACTCTTTCATTTTATTTACGTATGTTTCCTGGTAATATTGATCGACATCGATCGCGTCCGTCAGATACTGATACACACGATATCCCGTCGTACTCCGAGCAGCCCCGTCAGCGGTTTGTGCTGCGACAGCTGCCGTCGCGTACAAGCAGATCTTCTTCTGGGTACTGATACCACGGACGACTTCCAAAACACGATTCTTTTCCACTTTATCTTGGGCCTGTCGGACGTGTTCCTCGCGGATACCATCATCTCCCTCGCGCTCTGCGAGCTCACCAGCAACACGCATTAGATCGATCGCCTTCCTTGCATCGCCGTGGGTTTGGGCCGCGACCGCTGCTGCAAGGGGTATCACACCACTGTCGACCACTCCCTCATGAAACGCATCTTGCCGTCGACGAAGAATCGCCTGCAGCTGTCTCGCATCGTAGTCATCGAAGTGCACATCTTCGGGAGTAAACGAGCTCAGAGCGCGGCTTCCAACCGATTCCATCATCTTCGTGTCGTTCGATATTGCAACGACGGAGATGTAAGCGGTCAGATCATCGTTGGCTCCTGCCCGGGAGAGTTGATACAGGAGTCGAGAAAAGGCGGGATCCTGCTTGTCCCGACGACCGACGAGCATATCGAGTTCATCGAGTACGAACACCACCGAATCGAAATTCTCGTTGACGATGCGGTAGAGTTCATCCCATTTTTCTTTCGTTGCCACACCGTGCTTTGGGACTTCGACATCTACACCCGCCTCGTTCGCGGATTGCTCCGCCAGTTCATAAACTGCAATGTTCAATGTATCCAAATCTTGGCAATTCACTTCTACCGTTCCAAATTTTATATCCCGTGATTCACATATTTTGTGAATATTTTTGCAGACAGCTTTCATTATAAGCGACTTTCCTGTTCCGGATGGACCATAAAGAAAGAGATTAGGTGGACGGTTGTTTCCAAGAGCGACACGGAGCATTTTCGTTACTTCCTGAAGTTGCTTATCACGGCCGACGATTCGGTCTTCTTCGACCACGTAGTTTGGGTCGAGAAGAGATCGGTCACGAATCAATCCATCCTGTTCGTCGAATTCAAGTAGCATCTCTTCGATGGACTGTGATGACTGCTCCGAGGTATCTGTGGACGTTGCCACTTCGGCTGTCGAATGGTTAGTGTCAGTGGGTAACTCGTTCTCAGATGATTCCGTCTCAGTGGGTATCTGGGAGTCATCAGAATCCATGTGAGGAACCATACAGGGAGTGATCAAAAAGGTTCCTCACCTTTATCGAAGTGTGATTTGCTGGATGAATCGATACTCGCCTCCTCTCTTGGAAGTTTGAATAGGAACTGTATGAGCTAATGCCAACGACTAACGAAGTGTTAGCGTTGAAAGCTAGTGAGAGACACCCCTCTATCGATGTGTTCTGCGTACTGAGTGGGGGGAGGGAAGAACGGTGTATCAATCAGTATAATAGTCCATATCATTATAATTATAATTTATATTATGTAAATATATTATATTACATAGTACAACACATACTACAATAAATAATATATGAAATATTATATTGTAGTAGATATTATTGCTGTTATCCACATCGTATTTATCTACCACTCCCACACCCCTCTATCGATGTGTTCTGCGTATATTACGCCACCCCTAGAATATGTTAATAATATTACAATGATAATTAACAAATATAAGTATATAATAGGTAAAATATAGACGATAAAGAACAGAATAGATAAAATATAAAATAACCTAGTAGAGTAGTAGTTAGGATAATTCTAAGTGATAGTGTTACTAGCAACATCGAGTTCGCTGCAGTCACTGCTAGTTATGACGTTGACTTCGAACTAACTAGCAGAATCGCTGGTTATACCGCTTGAATCCACTGTTTTCACCGTGTTCCCCCGTCTTAGATCGTCGGTGTGCGTGGTCTCTGTTTTCTCACGCCCCTCTCTCGGTCGGTCGAACACATCGATAGAGGGGTGTGGGAGTGGAAGCGGTAGGAGTACGGTACGATTCAAGCCGTGAACACATCGATAGAGGGGTGTGGGAGTCGTGGGTTTCGTGGTCCTAACGAGCACGTCAGAGACGGGCTCGTCGAAAGGGTCTACTGGTCACCGTCAAAACGAGGGGTGGTCACTGGCATCGAATAAAATACAGCAGTCTCGTCATCCGAGCGGATTCGTCCATAAAACCCGAAAAAACTGTTATAGAACAGCTTTCTTACGCTTTAGATTAGTTTGTACCGGGGTTGCTCGAACTTGCGTTCGGAAGGCTCACGGTATTATTAGCATTCGGACTGTTTGCCGAAATCGTGATCTCTTCGGTGAACGTGTCATCCGACTTCGTTTTATCGGAGGCATCGATCTCGAGACCGACCTGAATGCTTTCTCCGGGGATGATTCTCTTCCCTTCGATAGCCTTACCAGTCTCACCATCGTAGATGGAGATGTCTTCCTCAGTGCCGCCTTTCACTGTGACATCTACCTCTTTTGTACCCTGATTGGTGATGGTAAAGACGTTGTCGAAGGCAGTGACGGATCTGGGATTGACGCCCTTACCACCTTTGTCTGTCTTATGATCCGCGTCAAAGTTGATCTCCAACTCTCCGGTTTGCTCGTTCTCTTCTGCGAACGGACTGGTTCCCGTGAGACCGAGATACGCGTTTTCGTCACCTACCACATTGACTTCGGCCGTCCGTTCGGCTTGCACACTTGAGAAGGCGCCCGTGGCTGTAACCAGAGACGCCGCAACGACGATCATAACCAACGCCAAGAATTTTCCTCGTGGTACGTACATGAATCGTTTTAGTTACCTGTTGTCACCCACAGTCAGATGTGTATCAGTGTGGGATCCTACGTAACCCCAAGGCTGGGGGATACTTTGTATTGGTGTGCTTGAAGATTTTCAAGCATTGCTTGAAAACGGATTCTATTCAGTTTACGATAGTTCACAGCCGATTCTGTACCTTATGGACATCATATCTATCCGTGAGTATATAGTAACGTAATAGAACTAAACTAGAAACCGAATGAACTATCGATAGCCTTAAATATCATTGGGGTTGAACCATCATATCCGATGAGTCGCCCTCTAGACGGCTGACCTACGTCGGTCAGTTGTTGCTCACGCAGTCATGCATGAATCA
Source organism: Halocatena salina (assembly GCF_023115355.1). Lineage (NCBI taxonomy): Archaea > Methanobacteriati > Methanobacteriota > Halobacteria > Halobacteriales > Natronomonadaceae > Halocatena > Halocatena salina. Next base: position 5,177 of record NZ_CP096022.1, on the reverse strand, counting down.
AGGATACTCGCAGGCACGAGAAGGTATGAATATCAAACCGGCAGACACATCGTTCACAAAGGATACGCTGTTTCAACTCCTCGGAAATCGTCGACGACGGTGGGCAATCAGATATCTTACTCACAACAAATGTACTCAACTGAGTGAGCTTGCCGAACAGATCGCTGCATGGGAAGCTGGAATTCCAGTTGAACAAGTGACAGCACGACAGAGAAAGCGTGCGTACACATCGCTTCAACAGACACATCTCCCGGCGCTTGATGAAGCCGATGTTATCGACTTTTCCGTTACCAGTGGCGATATCGAGGTAACTGAACGGCTGGAGACGCTAGATATCTACCTTGAGGTCGTCCCGAGCGTACCATCCCGTGGAGTATGTATTATCTCGGCATCGGACTGGTTAGTTGTGTGGTACTATTGGCGATAACGATGATCAATGCATGGCCGTTGACTGCTATCTCTGTTCAGGGATGGTCACTGTTGTTCAGCTTCGTGATCACGATATCCGGTCTCATCCACACTTACCGAAGCCGGACGATGCATCTCGGTAGTCATAGAACACCTCCGGAGGTGAAGTACAACCCATGAGACGAAACAGTTCCAGACTCAGATATTTCAGTGTAGCTCTAGTCGTTGGTAGTCTCATTCTCGTGATAACTGGAACGGGAGCATTCACCAGTGTAACCACAGAACAACAGACGTCCGTCGATGTTGCGGACGAATCAGCATACCTCGAGATCGAAGCTGCAGATCCGACGGTGTCCCAAACCGGAGTCGATTATTCGCTTGGACAGCTTCCTCTGATCGGACAGAACAGGATGTTAGGGAACAGTATGGGAAACAGTAGTAATAATACACAAGTCGTTCTTGGAACGATTACGAATCGTTTTTCCACATCACTCACGTCAATCGAGGTCTCTGTTTCTGAGAATCATACAGGGGATGTTACAGTTCGAAATCCGACTGTTCCAGACGAGTCGATCCCTTCAGGAGATTCTAGTCAGTTGATGGCTACCGTCGAATGTAACTCTCTAACGGGTGAGACAGAGACGGTTAACGTCTCAATCGAGGCAACAGGGTCGGGACTCTCCGCCTCGACCGAGCACTCGGTCCCGGTCACGTGTGCAGGTGGTACCTCCCAAACCGGATCGATAAACACAACGACACAGCCCTTACGACCATGAGTGACAGGTTCCGTAGTAGCCATCTCGGACAGCATACTATGGAAAATATGATATATTCGTAGCATAGAATGGTTCGGAACAAGGTTGGGTCGGCACTACAGATCGTTCTCGTTCTCGCCGTCGTCGCTATTGCGGTGGGACAGTTCATCGGACAGCCGGTGTTACTGGCGTACGTCACTAGTGACAGCATGGAATCAACGTTGTCGACTGGTGATGGGTACCTCGTACTCCCTTCTATGGTCACTGGCTCCGTTGAGGAAGGCGACATCGTCGTCTTCAATGCCAAAACGCTCAACGATGATAACGGAGGTCTCACGACACATCGGGTTGTTGAGAAGACGGGCCGTGGGGTGGTTACTCGAGGTGATAACAACCCGTTCACCGATCAGGAAGGTGGTGAACCTCTCGTCAAGAGCCATCAGATCGTCGGCAAAGCGATCCTCATCGGTAATAACCCGATCGTGATCCCACAGCTCGGGACAGCGTTCACCGCTATCCGAGACACAGTCACGAATATGCAGCGTTCGATAGCGATCGCGTTAGGAACGCGATCGTTATTGGGCACGCAAGGACTCTCGTACCTGCTGTTCGGTGCTGGTATCCTCCTTTACATCGTGAGTGTGTTCGCTGAGGGTGAGGGATCGAGAGCGCGACGACGGAAACGAAAGCGTAAACGCAAACGTACCCGTCGGATACCGAAATTAGCAATCGCGCTCGCTCTCGGCGGCGTACTCATCGCTTCGTTGACGGCTACGATGATCGTTCCTGGTGGTATACAGGAATTCGATGTTGTCAGTGTCGATCAAGACTCCAGTGGTCCCTCTGTCATCGCTAGTGGCCAGACCGAACAGCTCAATTACAGTGTTCCAAATGGGGGGATCGTACCGGTCGTGACTTACCTTGATCCGGCTAGTGAGGGTGTCAAAACCCCAGATGAGAACGTGATCGTAGGACCAGGTGATCGACAAACGGTTAGTATCGAGCTCTCAGCCCCAGAAGAAATAGGATATTACCCCGGTATGTCAACGAACGCCGGTATTTGGCTATCTTGCCTCCGTCGTGGATCGACGTTCTGTATCGTCTGCATCCATGGCTACCGGTGATCGTCATCGACGCGGTTGTACTCGGAGCGTTTCTGGCTGTAGCGATACCACTTCTCGGACGTGGCTATCTCCGGCCACGTCAGAGTCGGAATTCACTCCTACGGAGCATCAAACGACGACTGAAATTCTGAACATGCACCATCTAATGGAAATTTAAAACGATGGATTCGAATCGACAAACACGGCTCAAGGTACTGATCGACGATTACTTTTTCGTGGTTGCGATCGTCCTTGCCATCATCGCAGCTGGAGGTGCTTGGGCAACGTACTCGACAGTACTCTCTCCTGGCTCACACGTCGAACACCGTCCTGTCGACTCGTGGGGAGTCAATGGTGGATTCAATCACAGCGGTACAGTCATCAACGATTCCCTAGTGTTCGACAAGGGTGACGTCCGTAATGATAGAATGTTTTATATAACGAACTCAACGCCGACACTCAACGGGACGTTTTGGTTCCAACTTGGTGGAGCATCCGGAAACGCAACGGTGTCGACGGAAGCACGAATCGTCGATTTCGCTCACTACGAAGAGAAAGATGACAAAACAGAAGATGTTATCCAACGACGCATTTGGCAGAACAAACGTCCGATCGCTGCCGACGTGACCGAACTCCAAGCAGGGGAAATGAAGAACACATCGTTCTCCATCGATGCAGACCGACTCCGCGACCGCAAACGGGATCTTCATCAAGAACACAAATCCCTCTATCAAATAGCAGATATTCGGACGCAAGTGTTCGTCACGACTGAAGTTTCGGGTACGATCGACGGGTACCCTGTCAATCGGACGTTCAACTACACGCTTCCGATCAACAGCACGATGGATTACGTCGTGGTCTCACCCACTCGAACCCCTAGGGAAGAGGTGCCGATCATTCAACCTGTGGAGGTATCCACCCAGCCTGAAACACTCACACAGGTGGGATCGACTGCTGTGCTACTCGTTTCCCTCCTTGCTCTTCTCGGACTCATCTACGGACGAGAAGAAGACTGGTTCGACGTTTCGGAGGCAGATCGTACAGATATCAGATATGAAAGGGTCAGATCCGAGTTCGAAGATTGGGTTACGACAGGGACGATCCCAGACACGGACCGATCAACGATCGAGGTGGAGTCTTTAGAAGGACTCGTCGATATCGCGTTCGATTCCAATCATCGCGTCATTGAAGATGCCGCGACTGGTGTGTACGTGGTCCGTGACGACGGTGTCTGGTACCAGTACACGCCGGAGTGGGCTGAGGTGGATGATACTAATGCTGACAGCTCTGACAGTGACTGTTAGGACACTGATATTGAGGGGATCGATCGATAAATCGGCTGCGCCGTCTCAGGCATTGACGACTTCTGGGTGCTGTTTTCGGATTTACAGGAGGTGAACGTGCAGGTCGCAGGCCGTAACGCGAGCTATCCGGTCCCGCGCCTGATGTGGGACTGTGGACTACGCGAGACAGCCTAACTAAGTGCCTCAAATTAATGAAAATATTGTGATTTAGTCTGATCTCACAGATTACTTTTCAGTATCCATTCCGAGTTCCTCACGAATGAGGTCTTCGTTTTCGAGGAGCACACGAAAGCATGCCAGATAGAAGTCCCAGTGTTTCTCTATCTCTGAATCGTGGGATTTTTTCCATTCATAGTCGATATCAGTCCAGAGCTCGTTCATCGCCGCTTTCACAGGTGGCGACCAGAACACGTTGGTCTTCTCATACACGTCCGAGAGCGATCCCTGTTTTTTGTCTGGATTCGGGTATTCGTGGTGATCGACAGCACCAGCTTGGCTGGTCGGTCCCGTCGCTGGCTTTTGCTCGTTCGTCTCAGTGGTCTCGTCGCTGGTGGTCGTTGCGGGCGATACGCCGAGTTTCTCGGCCTTTCTGCGCTCGGCTTCCGAGAGTTTCTCTTTGGTTCTGCTTCCGACGTTCGAGAGCTGGCTCTCGAACTCGTCTTCTGGCTCGCTGTCACTCATGCGTTTGCTGGCTGTTCGTGGGCCTCATCCGGCTGGCGACGAATCTCATCTACGGACGTGTTCTTTGCCGCTTCGACATCGATCCCGAGAGATGGTGGTGATGTCTGCTCTAAAACGAGTTGTACGAGCTCGTCGTACTGTACGAGTTCGTCGTTTCGCAGCGATTCACTATGTGCGTAAACAGAGTTTTGGCTTTTTTTCGCACGCGCGAACGCTGCTCGATGATCGGTGATAATACCCTTCTCGTCGAACGACTCTTCGAACCATTCGATGATACGCTTGTTTTCGTTGGTCATCTTGGTTGAGGTGTACGTCATGAGAAACGCCGGATATTCGATGTTCAAATCGTGCATCATTTCGAGAACATCGTACTGATCGAACAGCAGGTCGACCGAGTGTGGCATTTCTGTCTCTGGAATCATCGGTACGACCACTTTCTCCCCCGCTGTCACTGGATTTTTCGCATAAGGTGAGAAATCAGGAGGGCAATCACACACGACGTAATGATAGTCCCGTTCGATGTGCTTGAGAAGTCGCCCGAAGCGATGCTCACCAGCGTCAGCTGAATCCAATGGCGTTTTGTTGCCATTAAATGATTGGTTCGATGGAATGAAATCGAATTCCTCGTGATCAGTCTGGATGAGATCGGTCACCTGCTCCCATTTTTTCGGATCCAGTAGGATTTCATCGAGCGATAGCGCATCTATATCGAAGTACTGTTCTCGTTTTCCAAGGTTCGCGGTTAGTGTTCCCTGTGGATCGAAATCGACTAAGAGGACATCGAAGCCACGAGCCGCGAGTCCCCCAGCGAGGTTCATCGACGTGAACGTCTTTCCAGTTCCGCCCTTTTGGAACGAGACGGCGATCACTTCTGGCGTGGTGTCTGTAGCAGTCATCGTTGCATTCACCTTCTAGTTAGTAGCTTG